>JBMFWY010000007.1:0-42515 GCA_049964795.1 Candidatus Micrarchaeia archaeon
GTTCTGAGCCCAGAAAAAAAGCGCCTTGTCTTTGACGAATTAAGCAAAAGGCTTGGAGGACTTAAAATGTAGCAGATGCAGTTGAATAATGGTGTTTGTACAACGTACTCAATCGCTGACGTCCGCAGAGTCCATAATGCTCGACCTTAAACACTTACTGGGTTTTGCTTCAATTAATAACAAGCCCGTAAGCTGAAATCCACTACGCTTTTGATCCGGACTTTCAAAGGAAATGAAGTTTTTACGGCAAAGTGTAATTGGACCACCAATTGTTTGTATAAACTACGTTTGTAGGCACGCCATTGTTGCCGTTGCCAGAGTAGTCTTTCGCGTTGCCGTTGAGAGGCCACCATGCAACAAGGTTTTGCAAATCGACAGGGGCGCCTCCAATGCCTTCTCTATATAGTGATTGTATTTCATTTGCAGAAAGTGCGGCATTGTAAATCTGTACATTTGCTATACTGCCATTGAACCATTCAGCGTCGCCGTAACCTGTATAGCCTGGAGATATGGCGCCTATGCTTACAACAGAATTGGAATATGTAAGCTTGCCACTTACAGAGCTATTACCTATTTCTTGGCCGTCTGCAAACCATTGTTTTATGCTGTTTCCTGTGGTAGAGTTATATGCTATGTTCACTCCAACAAAAATCCATTTTTTGAAAGTTGCATTAGGTATTGCATAGCCTGGCCCTATCCAGTTATTTATAGTATCCCATTCCAAGCAGAAACCTTCAAAGTTGCTTGGATAGCATGAATGTGGCTGATTGTTATAGTCTATCTTAACCCCATATTGGTTCTCCTTGTCAATTACGTCATGGTAAGGGCTGCCTGTTATATATATCCAAGCTGTTATTGTAAGATTCTGCTGTATGTTAAGCGGGCTTGATGTATTGTTAGAGCCAGGAACCTCTATGTAATCTCCAACTCCTCCAGAGCGAAAGACATACTGCGGAAGTTCACCCGTGCATTCCCATTCAAGGTTTATAAATGAGGTAGTCCCTATGCCACCCGGCCTTAAAACTTGGCATGCACCTGGAGGCGTCCTAGGAGCAAAATTCATTGAATTGAAGAATCCAATTTGGAAAAGTACTCCCAGCACAACAGCAATAATCAGTATTGCCCAGCCGTAGGTCATTAAGTATTCCATTGCGCTTTGCGCTTTACGATGCTCAATACCCCATCACTACAACATATAATATCAAGTGATAACTAAAGCATAAAAATACTTAATATTTGGTACTTAAGCGCATATCCCTTCCAAATTTGCAAGGAAGCAAGCAAAATATGTGTATAATAGTAAAAATTAATGCAGCAGGCAGGAATGGCTAGAATACCTCTAGAGCGCTATCCTAATAAAATTTGAAAGCCCCCTGCTCATGTTGCTTGCATACTTAGCCGTTTAAAGGCAACAATAATGAAAAATAAAGAAAAAGCACCTGATATTTATGCGTCCTCTACAGTAAAGGGCGCACTATTATCTTTTTCATCCCTCTTATATTTTTCTACTAGCTTCATTATCCTTTCTCTTTCCTTTTCGGCATCCTCTCTCATTTCTTCTATTTCTTTCTCTGTATACCTTAGATAGTGGCGATTTCTGCCTAAAGAAGTCTCCTCTAAATCTTTTACTATCTCCTTTCCTATATCATCCTGCTTTGGTCTAACCTTCATCATTTCAGTGCTAGTCATTTTAATCGTAGACTATACTGTTCTTCCTGTTATTTATATATCTCATTCAGTATTCGTTGATTGCCGTTTATCTATTATTCCTATTACTCCTTTCTTGCAAGTTTTTAGGGCAAAGGCAAGGAATAACTACGCAAAAGATCGATGTGTTTTACGAATAGCTCTTCTTATCCGTTTGGCGCAATGAGGAGCCAGCGCGCCAAGCACAAATCATCTTCCGGAATAGCTGAAATCGTTTCTGTATGTCCTGCGCCTTTCTCTCCTATATCCATTGCGTTCGTAGTGCCTGTCGTTGTACGGTCTTCCATGACCGCGGCTTCTTGCGTCATCTCTATAGTCTCTGCTATAGTGCATGTGTGGCACAAGCTTTGCAAACTCGCGCGTGTCCAGCTCTAACCTTTCCATGCGTATATTAGCCAAGTTTTTGATCTGCGTAATCAGGTCCCGCTGTTCTTCACTTATTATAGTAAATGATCTTCCGTCTGCGTTCATCCTTGCGGACCTTCCGGACCTGTGCACATAAAGGTTTGGGTCTTCAGGAACGTCAAAGTTTATTATGTCAGAGATACCGCTTATGTCAAGCCCTCTTGCAGCAACATTTGTAGCTATAAGAAACTTAGCGCCTTTTCTGAATTCGCCCAGCGATCGCTCCCTTTTGGCTTGTGTCAACCCGCCATGCATAAGTATTGCGTCAAATCCCTGGTCCTTCATAAAGTTGTAGATTATGTCTGCCATATGCTTCGTCCTGGCAAATACTATCGCTTTGCTAGGGTTGTACTTTTTGATATATGCCAAGAGAGTTGCAAACTTTGACCTATGGTCTGCAACAGCATAAAAATGGCTTATTGTATTAACCACAAGATCCTCTTCTTTTCCTATCACTATCCTTACCGGGTCGCGCATATGCCTTTTTGCTATGCCTACTATTGCATCCGGCATCGTAGCTGAAAGCAGGAGCGTTTGCTTGTTGTTTGGTGTAAGGGAAAGAATTCTTTCTATGTCATCTATGAATCCCATGTCAAACATCATGTCTGCCTCGTCAAGCACCATAAACTGTATATTGCCAAGATCCAACGCGCCCCTCTCTACTAAATCAAGTACTCTGCCCGGAGTGCCTACAACTATTGCTGGCCTTCTACGCAACTCCTGCATTTGAACATTTATCGAAGCCCCTCCATACACAACTACCATGCCATTGCCCTTGGCATTTACCTTCCTCGCCATTGTGGCTATTTGCAGTGCCAATTCCCTTGTAGGGGCGAGCACAAGCGCGCGTGGATGCTCCGAAGCACTCACTCTTTCCAATATGGGCAACATGAAAGCATAGGTCTTGCCTGTTCCTGTTTTAGACCTTACTATCAGGTCCTTTCCTTGAAGCGCTATGGGTATTGTTTTTTCCTGTACTTCTGTAGGTGTTTCAAATCCATTTCTATGCAATAATTCAACGATTCTTGCGTCTAATCCTAATTCTGAAAATGTTACCATTCCATTACCTTTCAAGCAAAATTAGTAGTTCTAACAAACAATACACATCCAAAATCTCATCACAATTAGGTTTCAAACCTGTATTGACTACCGCATCTGCTTTGTTAATAAAGG
This sequence comes from Candidatus Micrarchaeia archaeon, assembly GCA_049964795.1. Taxonomy (GTDB): domain Archaea; phylum Micrarchaeota; class Micrarchaeia; order Micrarchaeales; family Micrarchaeaceae; genus JAKATY01. The sequence goes on from JBMFWY010000007.1 coordinate 3,286, forward strand.
CATGTAATACATATTTATAACCTGCGTTTTGTCAAAATGGCGCCTTGTGCTATCGATTCTGTCTCTTTGCAGCATTTTATTTTTGTTACCCTTTTATCTTGTAAACATTTATTAACTTGCACAGGGATAAAAGCAATCGGTGCTTGCATGTTAGACAAGGTGTTCAAAGGAGAAATAGACTTCCTTCAAATCCTCGACGAAAATGGAAAAGTTGACGAATCGCAGTTTCCTGCTTACCTAACAGAAGATCTTGCGGTTCAAATGTACAAATACATGAGTTTTGCAAGAACTTTAGATGCAAAGACTCTTAGCTTGCAGAGGCAGGGGCGCGCAGTAACCTATGCACCTCTTGTAGGAGAGGAAGCAACTCAGATAGGCAGCGCATTGGCCATGCGAAAAGATGACATTTTTGTTCCCAATTTCAGGCAGCATGGGGTTTACCTTGCGAGGGGGTTACCTCTTGAGCTATACTTCATATATTGGCGCGGGTTTGAAGAAGGTGGTGCCATACCTCCAGAGGTGAAAGGTTTGCCTGTAATAGTTCCTGTCGCTTCGCAGGTGCCGCATGCAGCTGGAATGGCGTTTGCGCAGAAATACAAGGGCACAGGCAATGCTGTAATAACCTACGTCGGCGATGGCGGGACTTCTGAAGGCGATTTTTATGAAGCCTTGAACTTTGCAGGAGTATTCAAGGTTCCTCTTGTTACAATAATAGAGAATAACCAGTGGGCGATTTCCGTGCCTAGGAAAAAGCAGACGGCTGCGGAAACTCTAGCACAGAAAGCGTTTGCCGCCGGAATCAAGAGCATACAGGTTGACGGCAATGACGTGTTTGCCGTATACAAGGCAGTAAAAGACGCGATAAGCTTTTCAACAGAAGGGCCTACTTTGATAGAATGTGTTACGTACAGGATGAGCATGCATACAACAGCGGATGACCCTACAAAGTACAGGCCCGATGCGGAAGTAGAAGCATGGAAGAAAAAGGACCCTATCGAAAGGCTTGGAAAGTACCTTCTTTCAAAAGGGCTTTGGGATGATTCAAAGGAGAAAGCGATGCAGGCTGAGCAGGTGGCAGCAATAGACGACGCAATAAAAAAGGCCGAAGCTTTTAAAGGCGACCCTGCAAGCATGTTCAAGAACGTTTACAGTTTCATGCCTGAAATGCTGCAGGAAGAGCTTGACGAGGCAGAGCAGAACAATTTCTGGCAGGAGAATGCTGAAGGTGCTGAAAAAGCGTAGTTGATGTAGGTGGTGTTATGCAAATGAATATGGTAAGCGCAATAAACAATGCACTTGAGCTGATAATGAAGGAAAACAGCGATGTTGTGCTGCTCGGCGAAGATATAGGTAAAGACGGTGGTGTGTTCAGGGTTACTGATGGTTTGCTATCGAAGTTCGGTGAGAAAAGAGTAATTGATACGCCCCTCGCAGAGTCCTCCATAATAGGAACTGCAATAGGTATGGCAGTAGCTGGCATGCATCCAATACCAGAAATACAGTTTGCAGGTTTCATGTATGAGGCATTTGCCCAGCTAATAAACCATGCTTCAAGGTATAGAAGCAGATCCCGCTCCAGGTTTACTGTGCCCATGGTTGTGAGGGTTCCTGTGAGCGGCGGCGTGAGGACATTGGAGCACCATTCGGAAAGCCCCGAAGCATTTTATTCCCATGTAGGAGGCCTTATAGTAGTTGAGCCTTCTGGGCCTTACGATGCAAAAGGCCTTCTTATAAAAGCATCAAGGATGCAGGATCCCGTGCTATTCTTGGAACCCACAAAACTTTACAGGCTTTTCAAGCAGGATGTGCCTGAAGATTCTTACGAGCTTGAAATAGGCAAGGCAAATGTTGTGAGCGAAGGAGACAGCCTTACAATAATAACCTATGGCACTATGCTACCTTTGGTGAAAAGCGTTGTCGAAAAGAAAGGCGTAGCTGCGCAGATAGTAGACCTTCGCACCATAAATCCGCTCGATGAAAAAACAATAATCGAAAGCGTAAAGAAAACAGGCAAGGCAATGATAGTGCACGAGGCTCCATTCAGCTTCGGCGTAGGTGCAGAAATCGCCGCGCGCATAGCCGAAAAGGCAATATATGATCTTGACGCTCCAGTTCTTCGCGTTGCTTCAAACAGCTTCCCATACCCATTTCCGGGATATGAGCAGTACTACATACCAAACGAGGTAAAGGTTTCGAAAGCAATAGATAAGCTTCTCTCTTCGTGATTCTGTGAAAGAAATAAAATTTGTTGATGTAGGAGAAGGAATAACAGAGGGCCACTTGCAGAAGTGGCTTGTAAATGACGGCGACACTGTAAAAGAGGACCAGTCGCTTGCACAGGTTGAAACCGACAAGGCTGTCGTAAATGTGCCTGCCCCAACAGCAGGGAAAATTCGGATAATGATCAAGGAAGGAAGCGATTTGCACCTTGGTGATCTGCTCGCATATATTGGCACGGATCAGGAGCTAAACGCTATATCTGCACAAGCCAAGCCTTCTTCAGTTGCAGCAGTTCAGCAAGCGCAACAAGCGAAGCCTGCGCAAATAGCTTCAAGCAAACCTTCTGCTCCAATTCCGCCATCGACACCGCCTTCCTCTGAGGCCGAGATTATTGCTACGCCTTCTGTGCGAAAGCTAGCCGAGCAACTCGGGGTAAGTCTCGCTCACGTGCACGGCAGTGGTCCGCACGGCAGGATACTCGAAAGCGATGTGCACGCCGCAGCTTCTGGCGTTTCAAAAGCGGCTACCTCATCAATAGCCAGGACCTCTACGCACGAGGCGCCCCCTTCTCCTTCCAAGCCTGCAGAAGAAAAGCACGCGGGAGAAATAGAGCGCGTTCCATTGTCCCAAACAAGGAAAGCGATAGCGCGCAACATGGAGCTTTCCTGGACAATACCTCGCGCTACGCATATGGACATAATAAATGCAACCTCCTTGTTCAATATAGTGGAAAAGGAGAAGAAAAACGCGGAGGCTTCATTTGGAGTCAAGGTAACTTTCCTGCCTTTCATAATAAAGGCAGTGGTGGAAGCGCTTAAAGAAAACCCGCATTTCAATGCAAGTTACGACAAAGATAATCTAGAAATTCTTGTTAAAAAATATTACAATATAGGGCTTGCGGCTGAAGCTCCAGACGGCCTTAAGGTTGTAGTGGTAAGAAATGCGGACAAGAAAAGCATAATCGAGCTTGCCAAGGAGATAGAAGAGCTGAGCAAGAAAGTGAGAGACCAGACAATAAGCCTAGACGAGATGAAAGACAGCAGTTTCACCATAACAAATATAGGTAGCCTTGGAGGAGGATTCCTTTCTGTGCCTGTTATAAACTATCCAGATGTTGCAATATTAGGCATACACATGATAAGGGACTTTCCTGTAGTCTCTGACGGAATGGTAAAAGTCGGCAAGATCCTGCCCTTTTCATTGGTATTTGACCATAGGGTCGTGGATGGCGCCGAAGCAGTAAAATTTGGCAATGCGCTGATAAAATATCTTGAAGATCCAGATTTCCTTGAAATGCTTGATTGAATAAATATTAATCAGAGCATCGGTTAGAGGTTTTAGCAGAGGCTTGCAATTGTGCAAGCAAAGGTGTGACTATGGTAATGGGTTCGCTTCCAGAGGATGTCGATATTGCAATCATAGGTGCAGGGGTTGGTGGCTACGTCGCCGCGATACGCGCCGCGGAGCTGGGCGCAAGCGTCGCACTAGTAGAAAAAGAGAAACTGGGCGGCCATTGCCTCAATTACGCATGTATCCCCTCAAAGACATTAATTAACATAGCTGATACCTTTTACGCGGCATCGCACTCGCAGAAATTTGGCATAAATTCCGATAATGTCTCTATAGACGCGAAGAAGATGTATGAATGGAGAATTCAAGCTTCGAAGAAGCTGGAAGATGGTGTCGGGTTTTTATGCAACTCCAACGGCGTGGAAGTGATAAAGGGGGAAGCGACATTTATATCTTCAAATACGCTGCAGCTGACAAACGGGACTTCCCTAGACTTCAAATACGCAATTATTGCAACAGGTTCAGAGCCTGTCAATCTTAATGGATTTGAATTTGGAGAAAAGATAATAGATTACAAGAAGGCGTTGATGCTTGATTACATACCTGAAAGCATGGCTATAATAGGTGCGGGCTATGTTGCGGTAGAAATAGGTACTTTATACGCCAAACTGGGCAGCAAGGTTTCGATAATAGCGCGTTCCGACGTGCTTTCCCACTTTGACAGGGATGCAGTGAACATTGTAAAGAAAAGAATGCAAGAGCTTGGGATAAAAATATATACCGGTGCCGTGCCCATTTCGTATGACGGCAAGTTCATGAAGCTTGGAGATAGCAGCCTTGTAGAGGCCTCGCTTGTCGTTGTTGCTATAGGGCTCAGGCCTTATACCTCCGGCCTCGGCCTTGAGAATACAAAGGTCGAGCTCAATGAAAAAGGATTTGTGAAAGTGGATAGCTCGCTCAGGACAACGGACCCAAATATCTATGCAGTAGGCGACGTTATAGGCGAGCCGATGCTTGCCCACAAAGCAATAAGGCAGGGTGTAGTAGTCGCGGAGGTGATAAAAGGCTTGAGGAAAAGTTATGACAATATTGTTGTGCCCGCTGTAATATTTTCCGATCCTGAAATAGCTATAGCCGGCAGCATAGAAGAAAAGGAAGGCATCACCGTGACAAAGTTTCCTCTCACTGCACTCGGAAGAAGTATAGCCCTTGGCACCACTAACGGGTTTGTCAAGATAGCCATTGACAGCAACTCAATTGTAAAAGGCGTGGAGATTGTTTCTGAGAGCGCTAACGCGATGATAGCCGAAGCGGCATTGGCCATTGAGATGGGCGCAACAGCAGAAGATATAGCGGCAACAATACATCCACATCCAACATACAGCGAGGCAGTGCAGGAAGCAGCCGAGGCGGCGATAGGGGCGCCAATCCACTTTTTTTACGGTAAAAAGCAGTGAATTATTGATGGACATTGAAAGGGATTTTATCCCATCAAGCCAAGAAACTTCAGAAGGCAATATATACTTTCTTCATCACGTGCCATTAAGCTCAACGCCTGTTAAAAATATTGTATTCCTGCACGGCGTGGGCGCAAATTCTCACGTATGGAAAAAAGTTGTAGAGCTTATGCCGGAAAGCATCGGCGTAGATCTGCTAGACTTGCTAGGCCATGGCATGTCCGATGCCCCAAGGATAGATTATACAGTAGAGGTCCAAGCCAAGGCGCTGCGCGATTTCCTCTCAAGCCAAAAAGTTTTGGACGCGATCTTGGTTGGCCATTCCTATGGTGGTTGGATTTCCGCTTACTACTCCTCAATTTTTCATGAGCTTGGCGGCATGCTTCTGGAGGATCCTGCAGGCATAAAGGAGCAGTTTGACGATATAATAAGCCAAGGCATGGTTTCAGAATACAAATCGCGCATGCTCAAGCAGCTCCTTAATATGAATGGAAACAAGGATTACGTAATGGAAAGCATACTCAATGAGGATTTCGCCGTAAAGTACCAGCTTTCAGAAGATACACTATCAAAAATAAGAACCAAATGTGCACTTGTATGGGGAGAAAATGATGAGCTTGTAAATCCAAAGTATGCAGAATACCTGCTCAAATGGATAAAGGGGAGCACGCTTGAGATAATAGAAGGCGCTGGCCATGCCTCCCACTATACGCACGCTCAACAATTTTATGAAGTGCTGAAGAAGCTGGCCGAAATATGAAGGGCAAAGCAAGATGAAAGGCCTGCCTCGCTCCACACAGGAAGCTATAAAAAAGTTAGGCGACATTTATCTGCACGTATAAATTGCATTAAGTAAAAGTATATTACAAAAAGACGTGATCCTATGCCTCAAACTCCTGCTACAATAGTCCAGAAACCTTACGTAATATCTGAGATAATCCACGAAACCCCAGATGTCGACATATTCAGGTTCAAGGCCACAGATTCGACAAAACTCAATTTTGATCCAGGCATGTTCGTAATGATAACCTATTCCAATCCCGATACAAAAGAAAAGATTGCCAGGGCTTTTTCGATAGCTTCAGCCCCAAACAGCGAAACATTGGAGTTCTTTGTGCACATGGTGCACGGCAGGTTCACCTCGCATCTCGATACTGCAAAAATCGGTGATACTTATTACATGACCGGCCCTTACGGACAATTCAAGTTTATCCCCCAAGAAGACAAGAAAGTCCTTTTCATAGCGGGCGGCACAGGGCTCGCGCCCATGATGTCGATGCTTCGCTACATTCGCGATTTGCATTCCGATAATGATGTTGTGCTCATTTACAGTGTAAGGTATCCCAATGAGATAATAAGGAAGCAGGAGCTTGGTGATTTGGAAAAAGAGATAAAGCTAAAGACCGTTGTCACTGTAACCAGGCCGCAGGAGGGAGACGGATGGAGTGGCGAAACAGGGCACATAAGCACTGATACAATAAAAAAGTACGCGCCCGATTTTGCGGAAAGGAAAGTTTACATCTGCGGGCCCCTGAATTTTACAAAGGCAATGCACGACGTCTGCACCGCTATAGGCATAAGCGAAGACAGGATAAAAGCGGATGTATGGGGCTGAACACTCGTCGCCTTATCTGACCTATTCAACGTCTTTTATTGCCAGCGCACATTGCAAGAAAAAGGCATTTGCCAAATTGGCTAATAGCATGTGCGAGAAGCAAAAGCAAAATCTGCGTTAGACTTTCTTGAGCCTTTCCCTTATCTCATCTATGTCGAGTTTTGTTGTGATAAGAGGTATCTTCTCAACTTGAGCAAGCCTTACTGCAAGCTTGTCAACGTTGCTTATATCATGCAGCACTACAAGCTTTGGTTTTATTGGCGCAACTCTTATTACTACCATGGGGCTTCTTCCCGTGCTGACCTGTTTAAACAGGAAAGCCCTCTCTGTTGTAGAGCCGAACAGCTTTGGGTAATCTGCGGGCTGCAGCTCCAATATAACTCTTAAGCTGTCTATCTCTGTGTATCCAAATAGCTGTATCGAATCAAGATAGCTCTGGTTTACGACTATCTTTCCTTCTATTATCCTGTTGAAATCTGTGCCACTTATGGGTGTAGTAAAATCGTAGATGTTGTAGAATGGCGTTTCCTTTTGGTTCTCTTGTGAGAACTTTTCTAGGCTTTTTGCAACAGTGCCGCCGTGTTCTTCGTCTATAACAAACAAAGCATCAACAAATCTTCTTATTACTCCAACTCCTGGGCTCAGCCTCCTGTTGCTTTCATAGTCGCTTATGGTTGATGCGGAAATCTTTATGTGCTTGGAAAGTTCTGCCTGGGTGATACCGAACAGCGATCGCCATTTTTTCATAACGCTTCCAGGGCTGTCCGAAAGCGCTATCTCTCCAGCAACAAGTTCGCGTATGTTGTCCATGATCATCAGCCAATTGTAATGCACTCTAAATTATTGAAGGCATTCGAAACTTTATTATACTTACGCAATTGAGCAAAAGTGCCTCAACGCTTCGCTTTACTGCTTCTTCCTCTTCTTGCCTTTTTTGTTGCCTCCTATTCCATTATAGAGTTCGTCTATATACTCATTGCTTACCCTGTCGCCAGGCTCCACGTTCAATATCCCTGGTGTCGTTTTGGGCTTTGATATTAGTCCGTATACTACAAGCACAAGTCCAAGTATGAAAAGTGTGATCATCACAAGGCCTAGCACAGCCAGCTCAGTAAGCGAAGAGTTGCCATTTGTCTTTCCCGAAAGGAAGCTTATCTCCGGCAAAAGCACTGTAGCATTGAAGCTCTCTGCACTAGATTTGCTGCCATTAGTATTGTCTATTACAATATAATAGTTCCCTGGCGGAACCTTTGAAATATTGGAGTAATAAAGCGCCTCACTTGTCTTGTTCGCCAAAATGGGGAATGTTGCTATTATTACGTTTGCAAATATTGCTTCGGCGCCTTTGCCCTTGAGCGTAAGGGCCTTTGAAAGCCCACTTGCGTTTTTGTTTCCATTAATATAGGAGTGCCATTCAGCATAAGCGCTTGTGTTAAGGAGGTAAAGGTTGGTGTAAGACTTTGATTCGAATATCATGAAGAAGCGCGATGAATTCGTTATGTTAGTCGGCATTGCCACGTAGCTGCTTTTTGCAACTGTAAAATTAGACTGCGTTATCGGCAGTATTGAACGTGCCATGCTGCCTGAAAGCAAGAGTACAGCAATTCCTACAATAATTATTATTATGCCAGAATATACTACCTTTTTCTTCATGCTACCATCTTGAAAGCAGGCTTTTTAGAAGCCAAATTGCCTAGCGCATTTGCCATGTCGCCTCCACTATGCCTGCATATCCTTCTCCGTTTTGTGTTTCTGCATACAAATTTATAAATATGCTTTAAAAAGATAATTATCAGTTATTGCTTCGCAGTGTATTGAAATGGCAGAAATAGAAAGGGTGAGTACGGGCATAGAGGGTCTGGATCAGCTAACTTATGGGGGCATACCATTAATGGACCAAGTAATAATTGCCGGCGGGCCAGGCTCCGGCAAGACCCTGCTGAGTATGGAGGTTCTTTATAACGCTGCAAAAAGGGGGATCCATTCATCTTTTATCGCCCTTGAGGAAGAGCCTGCCACCGTACTCAAGAACTTTAAGAATGCCTTTCCGGCATTTGCTGATGTTGACGAGCTGATATCAGAAGGCGCCCTTATAGTAGACGGGGAGGATGCCGCTACACGCATACAGGCCACGAGCGACTCTGAAAGCTATTCGTTTGGCAATATAGTTTCTGATATCGAAGCAATTGTGCAGTCCAACGATTCAAAGCTTGTTGCTATAGATTCTGTTTCTTTGCTTAAGCTGCTTATAAGCGACAAGCTGCTTTACAGAAAATCGATGATAGCTCTAACATCTAACATGAGGCGTCTGGGAGTTACAAGCTTGCTCACCGCAGAGATGGCTTCTTCGGAAAGGAAGGATCTCAAATTTAGCCAGGAATTTTTCATATTTGACGGAATAATAGCAATGTATCAGATGGAGCAGGCAGATCGAAGGTCCTTGGGCGTGGAAGTCGTAAAGCTTAGGGGCTCAAACCACAGCTGGTCTCTCGTGCCTTACGAAATAATGCCTAATGGTTTCAAGGTTTATTCAGTGCAATGACCCGAATAGCAATCGCAACGGCACATGCCATGGCTTCTAGTTATGTCGCTTGCATTTGCAAATGGGGAATGACTGGCGTTGCAAGATGTCAAACACAAAAATCATTTTAACAGAGAAAGACAAGAAAGTGCTGTATTCAGGCATAGCAATTCTTTTTGTAGCAGTTGCGCTTGCAGTTATGGTTTTCCAGTATTTCGCTTTTCACCGCTCCGCGTTGCGCAGCTGCACTTCAATACTATTACCCCAAAACAGGCAGCAATGCCTGCAAAACCTTGCATTATACACAGGCAATGCATCCGTATGCAACTACGCACTTGGCCAAGGAAAATACGAATGCCTCGCAAATTTTGCCGAGTCATCGAATAGCCTTTCGGATTGTCAAGCGATAAATCACTCTAGCCCATACTACAGCCTCTGCGTCTACAACATCAGCTATTCCAGCGAAAGCATAAATGGTTGCGAGCTAATCCCAAACAGCAGCTACAGCTCTGCATGCATATACTCCATAGCAAAGAAGCTCGGCTTTGAAAGCCCTTCATATTGCAGCGGCATAAGAAACACATCGCTAAAAAATACATGCCTTTACATGTATGATTTCAACGCCGCAAACGCTTATGAAAATATTTCCTATTGCAGCCTGCTTCCTAACGGGCAAAATTCCACATTGCTCTATCTGATGGCTTCCCAAGCCTCGGGGTTTGGGAGCAGTTCCCCCGGCTATGGCGTTACCCTGCCATTGTATTATTATGTAATGAATGCTACTCCAAAAAGTGTTTGCTTCTATTCACTTGCAGTGAAAACAAAGAACCCAAGCCTGTGCAGCTACATAGGCGGAAGCCTTTCCGCTACCTGTTCATATGTAGTGAAAGCCTCAATGCTCAATTTGAATGAGAGCAGCAATCTCACGCTGAATTCCAGCTCGATGAATGCTAGCATAATGTGCAACAGCACGCCCAGCTATCTGAAGGGCTACTGCATGGCAGGCATAGAAACTACCCTTGCAATAAAGGAAAGAAATGTGGGCGTATGCCTTAATATGAGCAGCACCACTTTCTCCTATCCTTGCATCGAAGCTCTTGCAAGGACCTACGCCGATCCCTCGTATTGCGATTATATACAAAATGCTACTGTTCAATCTGCATGCCTCCTCTCATCAGGCAAAATAAACCTTACAACATAAGCATGCATTTCTGATTTAAGAAGTATCAAAAAGCTTGCCTCTATCTATTTGAATGTTTTTGCTGAAAGCTTTATCCCGAGGCTTTGTTTGTTTAACTGTGGTAATAATGAAAGGAATTGTTTCATCCGCAAGGCGTTCCCTGTCTGGGGAAGACATATACACAATAATAGGAGAAGGCAAAGTTTTCATTTCAAGAAGCGACAAGCACCTTGAGCTATACGACTCAGTAGAATTTACAGAGGACCCTCAAGGCGACAGCAAAAACCCCTCCATTATAGTAGAAAGCCGATCTCCAGGGAGCCATGCTGCATGCTTCGAGGCGATAGGCAAAATGCTTTCAGGCTCCCTATCCAATAGCTTGCTTGCGCTCGGTATAAGTCAGTTCGACAGCATAGCTGAAAAGATGAAAGGCCAAATGTTCGCGGCCGCAGAGAGAATAGCCAGAAGCGTGGAAAGCGGCTCCCCAATAGTGCTGAGGTTCCACAACGACGGCGACGGATCAAGCGGAGCTATTGCTTTTTACAATGCAATATCAAGCATGCAGGAGAACTTCATTGGAAAGCTTGTAAGTGTATCATACAGGATAAACAAAAGCATATCCTATGCGCAATCATCACTTTGGAGCGATAAGCTTTTTTTCAACACTTTTGAAAGTGTGGAAAAACCTCTTGTCATAATAATAGACTTCGGGACTTCCGAGCAGAGCTATGAAGCCATAGATTCTATCAAGGACATAGACCTCGTATGGATAGACCACCACCCTTTGCCAAAGGATTTTCCCCTATCAAAGATCCCAATATACATAAGCCCCTGGCTCAGTGGCGGCGACTCAAATCAAACGGCAGGAGCATTGGCATGCGTTCTTGCTTCAATGCTTACAAAAATGCCAGAAGCGAAGCTTAAGTATCTTGCCGAGCTCTCGCGCATTTCTTTGATAAGCGACCACAGCGAGTTTGCTCCCAAGAGCCAGATAGAGTCAGAGAAGGCGCTCGTTCTAGATCACATAACAAGCAAAAAGCTCCGCTTCTCCGATTCTTCAGAGCCTTCCCTTACCCCGAAAAGCATGGACGAAGTGCTCAAGGACGAGCTTAAATGGAAGGAAATGTTCAGGAAAGCGCGCGAGCAGCTGGATGAAGCAATACGAGTAGGCATAAAGCATGCAAAGCATTACAAGAGTACCTTAGGTTTTAAAATTGTCGAGCTCGACTTTGGGCATGTTTCAGCTTTAGACTACAGCATCTTGCCAGGAAGGTACAGCTCAAAGTTGCACGATGAAATGCACGACCTGCTCAAGGAAGACGTCGTGCTTGTAGTCCATTACGCAAACAACATCTCCATAAGGCTTGACAAGAAGATTTCCAAGTCAATAAACCTGCTAGAGGTCATAGAAAGGATGAAGGAAAGGGAGCCTTTCGTGCTTAATGGCGGGGGCCATATGGAAGCCGCGAGCATAAAAGTCGAGAACGGCTATATTGAAAAGGCGCTTGACATACTTTTCGAAGAGCTCGGCGCAGACAGGTCGCCAAATTAACCCTTACCTGCGCTTAACTCAATCAGATAAGAGACTTCCTTTTCTTCGAGCCCGAACTCCTTTTCAAGAAATTCGCCTACTTTCGCCCTGCCCTCTTCGCTTGCCGCCATTTTTTTAATCTCCTTTTCTATAAGCTTGAGCTCGTTCATGACTATGCGCTTTGTTCCTGAATGAAGGCGTTGCGCAAGCTTTTCTGCGATTTTTGCCTTTGCATTCCTGTCTTCCTTGGATTCGCTTAGACTCTTTATCGCTCTCGGATAAGTATACCTTCCCATCATGTTTGGTGGCTGTTCCTTCGCCAAGGAGACCCCAGCAGACATTAAAACATTTGCATATCTCCAATACGTGTAATACTGGCTTTTCGAAGCCCTTCCTAAATAAAGAGTAGCAAGAGCAAGGTTGTCAAATGCGTGCGCTTTCTCTTCCTTACCTAAATATTTTCCCGGCAAATTCTCTCCTATCCAGTTTATTAGCATGCTCTGCTCTTCCTCGGCGTTTGTTACGGCGAACAGCGACGCAGAAAAGGTATACGCTCTGAATATCTTGTCTAAAACACCAAAGATCTCCTCTTTCCTATTCCTTGTTCCCAGGGCCTCCGCGTCAAATTCGGTCGCTCCAGCAAGCGCCCATGCGTCATTTATTGCGCTTCTTGCATCGCCAGCAGATTTTGCAACTATCAAGTCCACAATCCTTTCGTCAAGCGATATACCGGACCTGATTTCGAACGCATGTACAGCGTCCCTTACAGAAGCGTTGTCTAGCTTTTTGAATTGCACTACGTCTACCCTGTTCCTGAGAAACCTTATGCTTTGGCTCCATTGGTCATCTGCTATAAATATTATTGGCGATTTGGAATTTGAGATGAGTTTTTCTATTGCAGAAGACGCTCCCGTGTCAAACCTCGGCATGAGCTCGTCTATTTCATCGAAAAGTATGAGATTTTTGCCTCCAAAAAGATGCCTAGAACTAGCAGCAGTTGCAGCTATCTTGTTTATCGATTCTGCATCGCGGTAATCGCCCGCATTCATTTCTACAATATTCCACCCCCTCTCTTCAGCTATCAAGTGTACGGTAGCGGTCTTCCCAGTCCCTGAAGGCCCTGCAACAAGCAGCGGTTTTCTTGCTACACCTTTGTTAACCTCTTTTGCGTAAGCGATTATTTGCGAAACCGCAAAATTATTGCCGAAAATATCCTTAAGCGATCTCGGCGAGTAAAACTCTTCTTCATCCATTTTCGGCACCTTTTCCTCTTTATCTTGATTTATATATGCCTTGCCATTGCTATTCTATATTCTTTGAGATACGGAGAACCGCAGCCTTAAACCTCAGGCATTCTTATTATAAAGTTATTCAGTAAAGAGATAAAAATATATATATTAAATTTGCATACAGGAATGCGGTCTCTCCATCAGCCGGATGCATCTGCAATACCTTGGCAGGTTTTGATTTGCCATTTCGCCCTGCATGCTTCGGCTTTTCACATTGTCTATCTCAGAGTTTCGCAAACCAAACGGTCAATCATATGACGGGAAAAAAAGAAAGCACTATATTGCCAAATCACGTCGCAATCATACCTGACGGCAACAGGCGGTGGGCAAAAAGCCATAGGCTGAGTCTGCTGCAGGCATATGACTTGGGGATTAAAAAATTTATAACGCTCTCGGAATGGCTAAGCCGCATGGGCGTGAGGACCCTCAGCGCATGGGCTCTTTCTACTGACAATATAAGAAATAGGAGCAAGGCAGAATTAGACCTACTGTATTCCCTTTACATAAAGGCGGTTGAAGATAAAAAAGTCGCAGAAATTCTTAGGAGAAATCGCACACACGTTAATATAATAGGCGATTTGTCCCTAATTCCAGAAAAGGTAAGAAAGGAGCTCCACAAGCTTGAAACCTTAACCAAAAATTACCATGACAACACGATGAACCTGCTTGTCGCATATGGTGGCAAGGAGGACTTGCTGTACGCGGTAAAAAGGATAGCAAAGAAAAGCGCTATGCTCGGCAGAAGCCTAAATATAACTTCAGAGGAGCTGCAGCGCAATCTTATAACTTCAAAGATTCCGGAAGTAGATCTTATGATACGTACATCCGGGGAAAAAAGGACTTCTGGCATGCTTCCGTGGCAGGGTGCCTACGCGGAGCTTTATTTTGCAAAGAAGTATTGGCCGGAGTTTGGTGAGCGCGACTTAAAAAATGCATTGGATTGGTTTTCTAGAAGAAAAAGGAGGTTTGGAAAATAAACAATTCACGCCTGCTTTTTGGACGGTGCAACAATGTCTCAAAAAAAACCTGATTTTTTTGCAAAATACACTGCCCTGTTTTCTAAAAACCTCCCGAGCGCATACGTTTTGGTAATGATTCTCATAGCATTCAGCATAATTACGGGAATAATAGCAATGGTGCTTATACACTTCAGAGAAATAAACCGCATAAGCTTCATACTTGTTTCAGGCACCCTCATCGGCATAATGGCTTTGATACTACCAACTTTGTTTACTTCTTTCATAATACGCGCAATAAAGCAGAGGTTGGCATTGAAGTATGTAATATTCTTGTCGCTGCTAGGCGAGCTTTACTATATGATATTCATACTGGCAGGCGCCGCTCTGTACCTAATCGCTTCAATGCCTTCACTCTCAAGTACCATCATACTGCTGGGCGATGCCGGCATATTTGCATGGTGGCTCTTCACAAGCAAGGTCATCTTCGGTGACAGAAAGAAGGCAGTGTTCCTATCATTGATACAGCCAACGATAAACCTGCTTATGTTCCTTCCCTTTAGCACTTTTATGTTTGCGCTCTCATCCTCGCTCGATTCTGCGCTGCTGAAGCTTTACGGAGGCATAGCAATATTTGCAATTTTCAGCTATCTTGCAATGTACGTTTTCGAAAAGCCGATAAAAAGGGGCCTCGGCATCAGCGGAATAGACCTTTTTTCGCAAATGCTGCAGAATTGGTTGTTCAATTTTACAATAACAACCCCCAAGGAAAAATCGAACAAATTCGGCATGAAGGCAGACATTGCTACACACACCGTGGTGATAAAAAGCATTTCAGGCAAAACCAAAGCGATATTTTTTGTGCCTGAAGTGCATTTTGGCCCTTCGGGCATATTGGGTGGAAGCAATTTCCCTTACATGTTTGAGAAGGCAGCAGAAGAAAAATACAAAGCGCCAATTTTTGTAATGCACGGCGCGGTCAACGAGGATCAAAACCCAATTTTCAACACCGATTTTTCAAAACTCCTCTCAGCGCTTAACTCCTCCATCTCAGAAGCGAAGCCTTCTAGCATAAATACAGGAGAAAAGTTTTTGAGGAGCTATCACAATTCCTCATCTGTCACTGTGCTTGATCTGGGGAATGTTTCTTTTGTGACTTTTACAAGGGCACCGCGCATAACGGAAGATATCGAGCCTGCCGTCGCCGTCCTATTTTCAAAGATACTGCAGCGCAAGTTCAAAAATCCGGTGCTCCTGGATGCGCATAACACAAGATTTGAGAGCGCGCCAGCCGACGAGCTGGCAGGAGTAAAACTCAATACCCCAATAATGCACGAATATCTTGAAGCGATAGAAAAGCTTTCTAAGCCGGAGCATGCTTCAAAAGTGCTAAAATTCGGCTCCTCAAAAGTAAACATCTTCAAGGCTTTGGGCGCCCCGCAGGATCTCGCTCCAGGTGCTATGAAAGTTGCAGTTTTTGCATTTAACGGATACAAGCGCGCTATGATTCTATTCAACTCCAACAATATGCTGCCTTCCATGCGGAACTCAATAATAAAGCATGTCAAATCAAAGTTTGGGGTAGACGCGGAGGTCTATACTACAGACACTCATTACGTGAACTCGCTAAGGGAAAGTGCTGCAAATGTGCTTGGCAGGCACACAAGTTATGCAGACTTGGAGCCATTTATAGACGAAGCGATGAAAAGCGCATTAGGTGACTTAGAAGAATCCAAAGCATATTACAGCATGCGCAAGGTAAGTAATTTCTTGATTTGGGGGGCAAGCTCGCGCGAAAGGATAAGGATTGCAATCGATTCCATGTTCTCAATTGTGAGGATGATGATACCAATACTAATAGTTTTTGGCCTTATAGTCGCGGCTTGGGTAATTTCCCTCGTGTGATTGCCAGGCTTTCCCTTCGCCGAAATTGAAAAATGAAAAAGTGTTTTGGATGCTGCTTTTGTTAATTCCATTGCTGTTGCTCGCATTTAATCTCTCGCTTTTGCTTGTATTCTCCTATTTTGCATTCAAAAGAGGCGCGAAGGATCTTATTGCCGCGATTGTTCCCGCAGCGCTGGTCGTTGCCTCAGGCTTTGCCCTGCAGTCTCCAGCATATTCAGTAATTGTTGCTGCTTCTTTTGCCGCAATATTCTCTGAGCTTGCAATCCAATATGCCAATTCATCGCGCTTCTTCGCACCAATTTTTCTTGTGGCAGTGCTTGAACTGTTCCTTCTTTGGCTTTATTACGGATTTGCGCCCATATACCTATTTGCAATCGGCTTTTCACTTGGAACTTCTTCAGGGCTAGAATACTTCCAAAGCCTTGTCAAGAACCAAAACATGCGCAGCACAAGCAGAGTAGAGATATCGCGCGATTTCTTTCAAATCTTTCTCGGAGCAGTAGTTATAGCTGTAGTCCTGTTCTTCAATGAAATAGGCGCCGCCGCAATCGCCTTGCTTGGAATTGTTGCCTACATGGCACTACGCCTCCTTTCTTCATGTTCCTCAAAATCTTCACACTATTCAAAAGCGAAACGCAAAAGCGCAATTCGGAGCAGTGGAAGCAGGAGGATCCTTGAAATGCTGCTAAGCTTTGAAAGGGAAGGCACAGTTTTTGGCCTGAGTGCGCTATACCTGCTTTCAGGATATATGCTCCTATTCGGAGCGGTGCACGAAATCGCATTCCTCCTATTCGGAATCGCCGTGCTTACCCTTTCAGATTCCGCCGCCACCATTGTAGGCAGAAGCGCTAAAAGAAGGCATCCTTTGCCTTATAACCATTCAAAAAGCGCAGAGGGCTCGAGCGCATTTTTTATAGTATCCTTTGCATTAGGCATTATATTATTGGGAAATGTCTTGTTTGCCTTGCTTGCATCAGTGCTTCTCGCATTCCTTGAAAGCGCGCCATTGCGCCTTGATGATAACATACTCATTGCATCTGCAATAGCCGCCTTTTATCTTCTGTTCCTACTCCTTTGAGCCTGCAACGCTTCTGCCTTCTCAAAGCTTTATCCCGGAGAGCCCCATAAGCTTTTTTACTTCGTTTAAGTTCCTTGCATCGTCTCCTTCGCTTTGATATGGTGTCTCCAGTATAAAATTGCCATGGTTGAAAGCCTTGTTTTCAAAGAAGTTGATAAAGCCTTTTTCTCCTATGTACCCTTTGCCTATATGCCAATGCCTGTCAAGGCCGCTTCCAAGAGGATATTTTGCATCGTTGAGATGGATAAGCTTTAGCTTTTCCAAGCCAATGTAATCATTTATCTCCGAAGCGAGCTTTTCTATGCTCTCTTTGCTCCCAAAATCATAGCCAGCGGCAAATGCATGGCATGTATCAAGGCACACGCCAACTTTTCCTCTGCCAAGCAAGTCCAATACCTTACCTATCTCAGCAAAATCTGACCCCATGCTGTTAGTATAGCCCGCAGAATTTTCAAGAAGGAGCTCTACGTCCTTAACCTTGTCAAGCGCATAGCCAAGCGTACCCACTATCATACTTATGCCTCTCTCCTTTCCTTCCCCTTTGTGCGAACCCATATGCACTACCATGTGCTTTACCCCAGCTCCACTACATATTTCCATATCTTCTATTAGCATATTCTTGCTTTTTTCAAGCACTGCCTTGTCTGGCGAAGCAGGGTTGCATAGATAGGGCACATGCGCAAAAGCCTCAAGGCCGTTTTCCTTTACAAGCTTCCTGAATTTTTCCCCTTCCTCTATGCTCGCTTTTGCAACAGACCAGCTTCTGGAGCTCGAAGGGAAAAACTGGAATGCGGAATAGCCTTTTTCCACAGCAGCGCGCGGCGCGTTAGATATACCCCCAGCTATAGATACATGAAAGCCTATCTTAACAGTATGCTGCATATATACTACCTTTCGCATCGTTGAATTTTGCATTTTTAAATTTAAACTTGAATAAGAATGCCACTACTCCTTTCTTAAAAGCTCTATTTAAAAAGGTTGCTTTGCAATATACTTCCGCTCATTTATCAAGCTTGCAGTGGGGGTTGTCGGATGTCAAAAAAAAGGTGCTTCAGTCTTTACGATATAGAGGAATATCTCAAGGAAGTCGGCGCTGAAAAAGTAAGCGAAAAAGCCGTAGTCGGATTCGAAGCCGAGCTTGAAGAGACAGTCAAGGAGCTCTTAGGCGAAGCCGAATTTTATGCCAATTATGCCGGCAGGAAGAAACTCATAACCAATTCCGATCTTGCGCTTGCTGCAAGCTCTATTGTTGGCAATGCAAGCATAGCCGACATTCACCATAAAAAAGCTTTCGCAAAGAAAATAGTTGCAAAACGCAGCACACCGCATAGCAGCAAAATGCATTCAAGCTTATAATATATTTTGAGTTTGTGAAGCAAAGAAATACATCGAATTGCATCTCACCTATGCGCTTATCTTCTTATGCTTTTTCTACCTGTTACACCTATTGTTATAGCCCCTACATTAATTTTGTTAGTTAGAACAAATTAGCTAAAAACAAGAAACATATATAGGTATAGCTTTATTTATTTTTCATGCATATCAAGTGAGCAAGCAGCATTCCAGCAAATCTGTAATGCTCAAACGACAACCCACGATGAGAAATAGATGTAGATGCCCTTGTAGTATAACTTGGATAGAACGCGGGCTTGCGGAGCCTGTGATCCGGGTTCAAATCCCGGCAAGGGCGTTGTTTGGCTTACTGCTAAAACCTTTCCCTTCTGGCCGCTTTTATTATCGGCTTACAGCAGCGCAAATACCTTCATTATGAACGCCAGAACAATGAATCCTATTTCTACAAACCACATGTAGAGTGAAACCTCCCATTCTTTGCATTTCTTTATGTTCATGAAAACATGGGTCCAGCTGTATATCTTCCTGCCGTAAGGCGCTTCAAAGGTGCCGTCAGGCATTAGCTTGCCCATGTCCCTCGTCTTGAACTTCCTACGTGCGTGTAGCAGGAATTCGATTATCCATGGCATGAATATGAGGATACCGAAAGATTCCATGTTGCCTAATATCATGTCTGCTATTATAGCTGCACCGAAGAAGTAGGTGAAGCTGTCGCCTGGAATCATCTTTGAAGGATAAATATTGAATGGAGTGAAGGCGAGCATTGATGCAAGGAATATGGCTGATATTAGAACTCCTGTATAGGTTCCAAAAATCAGACTATATATAAGCATAGCGAATACCGCGATGGTTCCTGTGCCCGTGGCTATTCCGTCAAATCCCCCGAGGAGGTTGAAGGCGTTTGCACCAAACATTATAGAAAGTGGGACTATCACAAGTGGGTAGTATATTGACAAGGCCAGATTTCCAATGATTGGTATGCGTACTGTTGATACGCCTGCGTTTATAGCCATTAGCGGTATCGCGCCCATGAATGTCAGTACTGGCTTCTGCCACTGCTTTAAGCCTGCCCAAGACCCCTCCTTCTCATTTGTCGTTGCCTTTGTGACTCTAAGGTTTATGTCATCAATAAAACCTACTATTGCTATAAGAGTTATTGCAGTGATTATGCCGAACAGATCTTCCATCGATGCGACAGGAGCATACAGGTTGAAGCTGCTTCCGAAAACGTATGTAAGCAGTCCTACTGTGAAGCCGAAGACTGTGGCAAATCCAAGGCCTGTGGGGAGTACCAGCTTGCTGTGCTTGTTATGATCCTGCAGCGTGATGCCTGAACTTCTCATGTAGTGCATAAGGAAAACAGTACCTGCGAGAGTGACCAAGAATGCAACAATCGAAGGCACTAGTATGGTGAGATATGTATGAAACATAAGCTACCCCTTTATAGATAAACGTATATTGAAAGTCAGATTATAAATCTTTTGTTTTGCTGCGCAAATGCCTAATGCTGTCGAGCTTGTATTTTGCGAGTGTTTGGCACAATATTTAAAACGCAAGTCAGCAAACTTTTATTGATTGTCTAATGTCTGCCCTTGTAGTATAACTTGGATAGAACGCGGGCTTCCGGAGCCTGTGATCCGGGTTCAAATCCCGGCAGGGGCGCTTATCATGAAGTTAAACGCCCACACCATTACCTTTAAATACTTTTTGCATTAATTATTCGGCAACCTCGTATAAGTATAATCTATAAATATCTGAAAATGCAGAAAATACGATAATAAATGACGAATATAGTGTAAGTATGGAAATAACGAATAATTTTTTGGGTAGGGATAAAGAGGTGGTACCAGGCATTGGTGAATCGTGGCACGTCCTTAATGATTATGGTTCTGCAGGGGTCAGAATAAGAGCAACTGAAGAGCAATATAATCAGATAGAGGGTACTATAAAAGAAAAGGTAACCGATCCTGAGTTAAAAAAATTGGTAAGCAAAGTAAGGATAATTTATGATACGCATGGTTACACAGAGTTGTCAATTCAGGGATATCCTAGAGATGAAGACCGTTTAGTGGTAGAACTGTTAAATTCGTTATCTAAGATTGTTTATACGAGCATATATAATAATACTTCAGATGCACCTGTTGTTTGTGAAGCCGATGGAAGAATAGATCTTTTTGATACTCTTAGATCTAAAGAAACAGATGAAATGTATTCTGATAAAAGCGTGATACCGGTTATGCAGGGCCATTACGCTGAGCTAACTTCAGAAACTAATTTCGAAAGAATGGAAACATGGGGTATTGGATCGTGCGTAGGCCTTGTCCTAATTGACAACGACAAAAAGATATTAGCGCATGTAGACTACCCAAAGAGGCTTACATCTCTAGAATATGAAGGGCATTTTAAGAAAGCGGTTGTAGTACTTTCTCTTCAGAGCTTTAAGGAGACTGTTGAAGCAGTAATTAAATTCGCTAGGGAACACGCAGACACTGTTGAAGTCCAAACGCAGCAGAGCTATTCCGCCAAGATAGGTGTTGATGCTCTTGGAAGAGTCTACGTACCTGACAAGTTAATCAAAGGTGTTCTGCCAGAAGAAATACCTGCAGAGGTTTTAAATCTTTGGTTTATGAATGATGCGATTTCAGGAGCATCATTACATAAAATGCCACTTCCTACGAGCCCAGCAAATAAAATTAGGCACTAGTTGTAGCATTAGGTATATGGATTAAGCTAGGTCAAGCAAAAGCATACACCTTGGGGATGCACGTCCATAAATTGGCCACATACAGCATTACCACTATCAATATTAATACCTGAGAGAATTCCCTCAACTTCGTCGAGGGTATGATTTTGCAATAAATATACTTTTTCTCATCATATTCCTTCTAACGGCGAGTGGTCACGGTATCACGCGACCGGATTTTCGCCGCCGAAGTGTAATCATGGCTAGTGGAGACTGTAAAAATAAAAATGTTGGTGAAAGGGAGTGGCAATACAACTGGCAGCATGTTGTATTCGTGACGAACAAAAGGACAAATTACGTTTGTAAAGCTTCTCTACCTATTCAAAGCTGTGGGCGTCAGTCTCTGCGACGTCAGTCCGGCAAGGGCGCTGAGAGCCTTATTAATTCGTGCTTGCCTTAATACGTAGATTGCCTACATGTTTGCTTCATACCTTTGCTATTCATAAAACTTGCTTACGAACCTTGCTACAGCGCATGTTGTAGCATCCGTAAACTCCTTGCTCCTGTCATACATTCCGTTTGTAAGTATGCCATTTGTGCCAAGCTCGGTTCTAATCTCTTCCTTGCTATTTGAGGAGAGCTCTGACATAGCTTCTGCAAGCCCTTTGCCTGCACTCATGAGCTCCACTACTCTTTTCGGCAGCATAACTTGCGCGCTTGCGCCTATCCCTTTTGCCCCTGCTTTGTCAACTATCGCAACGTAGCCATAAACAAAAGTTCCATAGCTGTTTGTCGCTGTTATTCCTTCCGGTCCAACGCCTATGTCTGCACCCTCAATTTCCATAGCTTTCAGCGCCCTGTTCAAGGCCCCATTTATGCCCTCTTCTTCGCTTTTTGGATCTTCGCTCACTCCAGATTCAACTTTTGTTGGTATAAATTCCGCATCAGGGAATATCTTGCCAAGCACGCCTTTTATTGCGTCAACCTTAAGCTTATTCGTAGTGCCTATCGCTATTTTCATTCAAAAACACCTTTAGAATAATCATCTGGAAAGCCCTTCATATGTTGGAACCGCTGAGTATTATTACGGTTTGCTCTTTTCCTATTGTGTTTCTTTTGCACAGCTTCTCGTAAGCTTCAAGCCCAGCTGCAGAAGCAAGCTCAACTTTAACCCCATATTCCTTGTATATTTCCTGCTGGCTTGACCTCATTTCCTTGTCGCTTACTGTTATAAATTCTCCTTTAGATAGCCTTGCCGCTTCTATTGCTTCGCTGCCGTATGTGGGAAACCCTACAGCTATCGCATCCGCAAAAGTCTTCGGCTTTTCATATTTTATTTCAGTTGCATTTTTTGCGGCTTTGTACAATGGCGAGCATCCGCTTGCTTCTACGCCAAAGAGCCTTGGCATTGTGCTTATTAGGCCTGCAGCTTTCATTCTGGCGTAGGCTTTATAGAGCGCAGTAAATAGCGTTGCGTTTCCAACAGGCACTATTATATTTTTGGCGTCTCTTGCCTGCAAGAACAATTCATATGCAATAGTAGACTGCCCTTCTTTCCTGTAGCAGTAGTCTCCGCCAAGAAAAGCATCATTTCTTTGCGCGTATCTTTCAGCTTCTTTTTGCGCAGCGGTGAAGTCTCCATTTATCAAGTGCAGCTCGGCATCATGGGTGCTTTTTATGTCGATGAGCTTGTCCCTATTGGCGCCTTTGCTTATGAAAACAGTAGCTTCTATCCCATAAAGCTTTGCGTAATATGATATTGAGTACGCCATGTTGCCCGTAGAGGCGCAGGCAATCTTATCAAAGCCATATTCTTTTGCCTTTGCAACTTCTATCACCGAACCTCTGTCCTTGAAAGAGTGCGTAGGATTGTCAAATTCGAACTTGAAAAATAGATTGTCATTATCGTTGCTCGGCACAATCTTTGTCATGCCTACTGCAAAATGCTTATACTTGCCATTCGGAAGCAAAGGTTCAAAATCCCAAAAACTTTTTGCATATGTTAGCTTCCTTGCTTCTCCTTGCTTTTCGTGATATATCACTTCAAGTATGCCTCCGCATCTTTCGCATGTTTGCTTTTCGAAAGAAGAAGCGTATTCAATTCCGCATTGTTTGCATCTAAGCGCATAATTCATAGAGACACCTTATGCTTTTACAACACTTTATAAATCAGATCGGTTTTTATTGCCTTTTAATATTAAAATCACTTATTTAGCAGCTGTTCTCTATTGTTATTGTCTGCGAATAAGAGCCATAAGGGTCTCCTCCTAGTTTTTTATGTTCTTCGGCGCTGACTTTGCCCCCGCTAAACGCCTTCATTACTT
Source organism: Candidatus Micrarchaeia archaeon (assembly GCA_049964795.1). Taxonomy (GTDB): domain Archaea; phylum Micrarchaeota; class Micrarchaeia; order Micrarchaeales; family Micrarchaeaceae; genus JAKATY01. The sequence goes on from JBMFWY010000007.1 coordinate 26,688, forward strand.
TTGTTTTTATCTCTTTTTCGCTGTCAAGAAGGAATATTGCATTTCCCTTGGATTTTGACATTTTGGGGTCTCCATCAAGCCCTGGCAGGAATCTCATGTGGAGCGTTGCCGCCTTGTTGAATCCAAACTTTGCAGCAACATCCCTTGATACCCTTATGTGCGCATCTTCGTCAGGGCCTATTGGCACAAGAACGTTTGGTATGCCAAACAGCTGCGGCAGGGCAATGTGGGAAGCCTGAACCGCAGGATAAAAATACAGCCCTACATTCTGGTCGGTTGTGTATCCATATACTGCATTTATCTCTGATAGTGTTATACCCCTAGAAAACTTTATTGCAAGATTGTATATCTGCGTATATACCTGATCTATTATGAAATGGGTCTTGCTAGGGTCAAATCCTATCGCAAGCAGCGATCTCGCAAGCCTTATTGCATTTCTGAATCCTTCCTGCTGCGTCTCTATCTTCCTTGACACGTAGCTTTCATCATCTGACAGCGGCACGAATATCCTTGTTCCGAATCTCTGCTGGAAGAAAAGGTTTGTTTCGAAAAGAGGCAGGTGACCCAAATGGAGCTGCGCGCTGGGATTCAAACCTGATACTATAGCAGACTTTTCTCCTTTATCTAGATTTTTCATGAAAATGTCGAAATCCCTATGCGAGTATATCGAGCCATTTTTGAAAGTGTAGAAATCCGGCAAATCCTTTATCTCGGAAAGCCTGTGTGCGCCGAACATTTCTACAAGCTTTTTGTTATCTTCGCTTACTCCTTCAATGGCCATCGCACCACATTTTTGATATTTTGCTTGCAGGCTTTGCTTTATAAATTATAGCCTTCAGCGTATGTTTTGAGTAATATTCGCCTTCGTTTGCCTGCTTTGAACTTTCAGGACATGGATTTATACCAAGATAGATTATTTAAACTTGTGAGGGCTCTCCGCTTCTTGCCCTTCTTTTTGTACCTGTTCCTTACTCAGCGCAAAAGAATTTATAATTGAATTGCGCTATTGATACTGCTATTGTGCATTTGCAAGAATCAAGGTTAGCTGCATATCAAAGAGCTGCCTTTGAGCCTTGCATACATTTCAAAAGGTGCTGTTTATGACAAGTGTTGTTGGTCTAAAGCTGAGGATGTATATAACCCTGCTTCTTGTGTTCGCAATAGGGTTTGGAATAATATATGCGATAATGCTATACCTTGGTTTAGGGTTTAGCGCCATAATAATTTTTGCCCTGCTGTTTTTCGTGGCACAATGGTACTTCTCACCTTCATTGATGAAGCTTGGAATGCACCTGCACTATCTTGAGCCCGGCGAACGTCGCGATATACAGAAAATGGTAAAGTCTCTTTCAGAGCAGGCTCACGTGCCAATGCCAAAAATTGCAATAGCCCCTATAAAAGAGCCAAACGCTTTTGTCTTCGGCAGGACAGTCAAAAGCGCTACCTTGGTAATCCACCAGGGCCTTTTGGACAAGCTAAATGACTCGGAGCTCAAAGCAGTGCTAGCACACGAGATAGGGCATCTTAAGCACTCAGACATAGTTGTAATGGCAATAGTAGCATTCATACCTGCGCTGGCGCTAATGATATCGCAGCAGCTGTTCTTCAGGAGCGTCTTTGGCGGTTATGGAGGAAATAGAAACAATGGCGCAGCAATTGCGTTGATCGGCATTGCTGCGTTTCTTGTCTACCTCGTAGCGCAGCTGCTGGTGCTCTCGCTCTCAAGGGCGCGCGAGTCGTTTGCAGACAGCCATTCGGCTAGCACCACAAGGAAGCCAGAAGATTTGGCAAGAGCACTTATCAAGATAACTGCAAGCAATACCGCGGCAGTAAGCACTACGCCAAGCTCCGCGCCTGCACGCAGCCTTTACATAGTAGACTTTTTCAATGCAAGGAAAGACATAGCCGAGCTGGAGGCCCATGCCGAAGATGTAAAGAAGCTCTTGCCAGAGCTGGATGTGGAACGCTTTATAAAAGAAGCAAAGAGCTCCGAAGGCAGGCATGCATTGAGCATCGCAAGCCTCTTTTCAACGCATCCCTCTACTTACAGGCGCATACTCGATCTTGCCGCAGCGAAGAAAAACCTCTGAAGCGCTGCGCATTTTCTTCGCTATCTTGATATGGAGAAATCGAGCACTACCTCCTCTTCAACAGCAGAATACGGCCTAACGACGCGCATGAATTTCAGCGAAGCCTCAGCGCCTTGCTTTCTTATTTCTTTTGCTATCTCTTTTGCCGCTTCCTTGCCTTTGCCTATCCTGCAGAAAGTGTAGATGTGCAGCATAGCTTGTTTTTTGGAAACTGCAACAGCCTCTTTTATAAATTGCTTTGACGATTTTGGCAAAGGCATCACTACCCTATCTGCAATGCCTAGATAATGCTTGTATACCTTGCTGACGTCGCCCAATACCGCGCTTGCGTTTTTGAGATTGTTTAACTCTATATTCCTCTTCATGTAGCTATATGCGCTCCTGTTCAGCTCTATGCCTATTACGTGCGAGCTCCTATGGGCTTTTGCAATCTCCAGCACAAAAGGCCCTACGCCCGCGAACATAACAATTACCCTCTCTCCATCCTTGGCAATTTTTGCTATCCTGGATCTCTCGTATGATAGCCTGTTTGAGAAAAACGCCTTTCTTACGTCAAACAGCATCGTACAGCCGTTCTCTACGTATCTTGCTATGAAACTCCTTTTTCCCGCAATATAGCTTACTTCTCTTGTCCTATACCTGCCAGACACAGGGCCTGCCTTTTCAAGCACAGTCTCCACATGCGCATTTGCTTCAAGTATTGCTTTTGCTATATCTTTCTTTCTCTTGCTAAGGCTTTCTGGAATCTCTACAAGCGCTATGTTGCCAAGCAAATCGTAGCCTTTCACAAGTTTTTTCAGCTCTTCTTGGCCTATCCTGCTTTTCAATATGCTGTAATAATCCTGGCTTGCCTGTTTTTTCTTACCTCCTAGCATTACTATGCGCAAATCCTCTCTTTCAAGAAGCTTTTTAATTCTTTCATTTTCAATATCTAACACAGGAAACAAGACATAGCTTGAGCTATGCTCTACATATCTCTGCCTGTCGATAAGCCCATTTCGCATCAGCAGCTTTTTTGCCTTTTCGGCAGCTTCTTTGTGCACTTTTACGAATGGGGTTTTGGCAGGGTGCATAGTACCAGCTTATTTATTGTTTGCCGCAACAATATAATAGATTTGCATCGCAATTTGCATTGCATCTAATCAATTGTGCCAAATGTACAAGTGCATGATTGCTGTTGCATCATAAAATCTAAAGGTTAAAAGGTGCTTTGGTGTATTTCGTAGCAAAAGTGACTTCGGGGCAGGAGCGCGTCATAGCAAACATGCTGCAGAACAAGGCGAGCAAGTTTGGCAGCACAATCTACTCTATAATAGTGGTAGAAGGGATGCGCGGTTATATAATAATAGAAGCTGAAGATGAAATGGCTTGCAGGAACTTCATAACAAAGGAGAAGAATATACACGGAATTCTTCCAAAGCCGCTTGCGGAAGAGGAGGTCAACAAGCTGATAGAAGTTAAGACGCTTGCGCCTGAGATAGCAAAAGATGACACAATCGAGTTTGTTTCAGGGCCGTTCAAGGGCTACAAGGCAAAAGTTATAAAGGTTGACGAAGCAAAAGGTGACGTTACTGTTGAGCTTATGGATGTCGTTGTGCCAATTCCAATAACAACAAAGCTCAATACAGCAAGAGTTGTCGAAAAGGCGCATGTGCCAGAAAGCGAAAAGGTGTGAAAATGGCAGAAGTTGTAGTTTCAGGTTTAGTGGAAGGGGGAAAGGCAACAAGCGGTCCGCCTTTCGGCCCTGCACTCGGGCCCTTAGGAGTGAACATAAGTGCGATAGTAGGAGAGATCAACAAGCAGACCGCAGCTTTTGCGGGAATAAAGATACCTGTAAAGGTATATGTAGACAATACTACAAAACAGTACCGCGTTGAAATAGGTTCCCCCACAACAAGCGCGCTTATACTAAAGGAGCTTGGCATTCCCTCCGGCGCAAAGACAAAAGATGAAACCGTAGGAAATCTTACGCTGGAGCAAGTGAAGAAAATTGCATCCCTCAAGGAAGCAAAGCTTTACGGCAAAAGCACAAAAGAGCGCGTGAAGCAGGTGCTTGGCACGTGCAAGAGCATGGGCGTTACATGCGAAGGCCAGAACCCGAAAGAGGTAATAAAGAAAATAGACAGCGGAGAGATAGCGCTCTGAAAAGCACCGATCTCCGGAAGTCGCTTGCCATTGCCTATGCGTCCAAGAATCCTATTTCTTTGTACAAGGCGTTGAGAAAGCGCTTCGGTTTCCTTCACTGGTGGCCAGGCGAAACAAAGCTAGAAATACTCGTAGGAGCAGTTCTTACGCAGCAAACCTCTTGGAAAAACGTAGAGAAAGCGATAGCCGAGCTTAAGAAAGCCAACTGCATTGATTTGGAATGTTTGGCAAGGATAAATGTGCACAAGCTGGAAAAGCTCATAAGGCAAAGCGGATTCTACCGGCAGAAAGCCGCAAGGCTGAAAGGCATATGCTCCTACATCTATCGCAATTATCAAGGCTTGGACAAGCTTTTTGAAAAAGATCCGCAAGAGCTTAGGAAGGAGCTCTTGAGCTTGAATGGAATAGGCAAGGAGACTGCGGACTCTATAATACTTTATTCCGCAGAGAAGCCCGTCTTTGTGATCGATGCATACACGCGCAGGTCAATGTCGCGGATTACCGGAGGCGCGATAAGCGAAGATGTAGACTATGACGCGTTGCGCATTTACTTCGAATCTAGTATACCAAAAGAGCTTAGCCTTTACAAGGATTTTCACGCCCAATTTGTCGAATTGGGCAAGAACTATTGCAGAACAAAGCCGCTATGCGAAGAGTGTCCTCTAAATAGCCTATGCCATTACTACGCAAAAGCATCGCAGCAAAGTCTAGCAATAAAAAAGTAGTCGTATAGTTTAAAACCTGCCTTGCGCAATAAACGTATGAAGTTATTTATAGATTGTTTTTCAAAATACTTTGCTGTGTTTATTCGCGCAAATGCGTGGATTTTTCGGCGGGGTAGCTCAGCCTGGTGGAGCGCTAGACTCATATCAAAGAATTATGAGTGATGAGCCTAAAAGGCTATGACGAGAAATCTAGAGGCCGTGGGTTCAAACCCCACCCCCGCCACCATTTGTCTTTTTTGTTTTTTGCCGCTTCCTATGCGTTGCAGAAGCGCTATCTAATTAGATGTGCATCGAAGGAATGGCGGAATAGGAACAGGAAGACATAGCAGCATAGGTAATGCATGCTACGCTATTTTGATTGGCAAGGCCGCAGTTGTGCAAAGTTTAGGATTCCTTCCTCTGGATCTCCAAATCTATCCTATTAAATACGATGCCCATTCCTGTGACGAACGCACCTGCCATCATTACAAAGTATCCAGGTGCGCTGAGATTATGTTCAGGTATGAGCGCAGCCGAAGTGAAAAGCGCTGCGGCAGTAGACAGCATGCCAACGCCCGCATAAAAAATGAAATTTCTTCTAGGCTTTTCCTCCTGATTTTGTTCTCCCTTATTCTCCGCGGTTTTTGTAGCGAACATTTTAATCGCAATAAAAAGGTGCAAAGGAGATATTTATACCTTTGCAAGCCGCGAAATTGCCTAAAAAATCAAAGCGGGTGCGAAAAATATTGCAGCATCAATAAAGCCTAAGTATAGCGTCTCTTACGCTTCTTATGCTATTATTATGTATAAAATTTTTGGCTTATGCGAATAGGTGTTGGGCAACGCCATCCTGTTTTTGTTATAATCTATAAGCACGGAGGGCTTTGCCAGAGAGAAGCAGTGTGGCAGGCAATAGCCCCCTTTTTGTTTTAGGCAGCATTCGTCTAAGCGGCTTAAAGCCTTGCGTACGCCATGCACATCGGCACGTTTCATCCGCACCGGCGCGCTCGTAGTGTCATCGCTTTGTGCGCCGCAGCGGTTTCGTTTCTGATCCGAATACGCCCTTGAGGCGTGCATGAAAATGGTACGAGGGGAGCTTCCTCCTTTCGGTAAGCTGCCCGCCTGCCACGTTCCAATTTTATCCTGCAAACTATTTATAGATTTTTATATGGCGATGAGCACGCATGCGTGGCTTAAGCCTGCAATCTTTGGCATCTCCAACACCAAAACGAAAAAATACCGAAAGCCTTTTTTATCTTGCCAGAGATATGTAATAGATTCAATGGTGTTCGGGATAAGTCTTGGGAGTGCAACTGTGAGCGAGATAATACTTTTCGTGCTCATAGCAGTTGTGTTATTTGTAATATTCAAGATAGGCAAGGCAATATTGAAGCTGCTTTTTGGAATACTTGCCAACAGCATTCTCGGCATAGTCTCTATATTCGTGCTGGACTACGTGTTCGGCATGGGCATTCAGATAAAGACTTATGTGCTGCTTGCGGCAGCGCTCTTTGGCTTGCCCGCAGTGGGCACCTTTGTTATACTGCGGCTTTTCGGCGTGCCTATATAAGCCTGTCAGGCAAGCTCTCGCTGCGCTTTATACCTTCTTGCATGCTTAGTCAAATAATTGCTCCTAGGAATAGGCAAGCTTTATATCAGAAGGCTCAAGGGTTTTTCGCTTTGCATGCTTGGCAAGGCTAACCGATTTGCCAGCTATCTCATATGCAATCTTGTTTATGCTTTCGTAAAAGGCTGCAAGCGCCTCGTCGCTTATGCGCGTTGCCCCTGCTTCCTTAAGTATTTTTTTAGCTGTAGATTTGGAGATGTACAAGAAAGCACCTGATTAGATTTGGCAGTTTGCTTTATATTGCTTCCCTTGCCGCGCTGTTTTGCGGAATTCCACTGTCAAATAAACTGCTCGAAAACCTTTTGCGTTACCTCTTTTCCAAGTATCTTTTCAACCTTTTCCCTGTTTTCTTTTAATTCCGCAACGCTTTTTATGCCGTTATTGTAAAGCATGCGCGCTCTTACTCTACCTATCTGCTGCAGCCTTACCAAGTCGAGCAGCTCCTCCTTTATGCCGTACTTTATCCTTACCCTTACGTCGGTTATCTCCCTAACGCTTGCCTTAACCAGACGGGCAAGCTCGGAAGCAGAGTAGGCTATCCAGTCCGCAATGGAAAGCTTGGAGTACAATGCACCTGGGGTAGTTGAATATTTCATTATAATCTCGTCTTCCCTTGCCTCGTTGATCCAGTCGTATAGCATAAGCGCTGTAGAGAAGGCACCAACCGGATCGTAGTAGCCAAGCTCCGATTCTTCATAGTCCTGCTCTATCGCTTTGTGCATGTGCCTGTAGTGCACATACATGCTTTCCGCCTCTTCGGTTGCTCGCACGTAAGGCCTCATCTCCAGCGTGTTCGCGAGCATGTATAGCAAGCCGAGCAAATCCTGCTTCCTGCCGAGCGCCTCTATCATCCATCTTGCCGAAAGCGGATCTATATACAGCTCGCTTACTCTTTTTCCTATGCGTGTTGCGAAGAATTTGCTGCTGCGTGCCTCTATGAAATTCCAGTCTTCCAGGTCTTGAAGCACTTCCCTTACGACTTCCCTTATGTGCCTGCTGCTGCCGTACTGGTAGCCATAAAAGGTCTTGAGCATGAACTCTTCAAGCGCCGTTTCGCTGTTTAAGAAGTCCTCTGCGATGAAGGCTAGCACGTGCATGCGCATTATAGGGGCCATTCCGAGGCTTGAATCAACAGGCTCGGGCTTTGCTTCAATATAGCGTTCCGCAAGCTCTCTCGCGTTTTCCTTGCTCTTGGCTATGAGCAGTGCCCTGCCTTCTTTGTCATAGCTAGGCCTTCCTGCCCTTCCAAAAAGCTGGAGCACCTCGTTGACGCCAAGCCTCTCAGAGCCGTATCCGTTGCTGTACCTGCTTGTGTCCTTTACAAGCACCGTATGCGCAGGCGTGTTTATTCCGAGCGCGAGCGTTGTTGTCGAGCATATTACCTTTATCAAGCCTCTCCTGAATGCTTCTTCTATGAGCCACCTCTGCTCGTTCAGCAAGCCTGCATGGTGAAATGCTACTCCTTTGGCTACAAGCGCGGCAAGCTTTTTGCATTGTTCCGTAGGCCTTTGCAAAACATTCATTACCGCTTCTGAAAGCTCCGCGAGCTTCTTCTTTTCCTCTTCTGTTAGCTTGCCGCTTACCAATGTTGAAATCCTTGTGGCTCCAGATTCAGCATTGCGTTTTGTAGCGTAGAAAACCAGCACCTGTTTTTTTATGTGGAGGGTGTCTTCTACAACCATAAGTTCAGGAAGCTCTTCGTTAGAGTTTAACTCTTCCTCTGCTTGCCCGCCTTCATAAATATAGAATACTCTTTTTCCGCTTACCACTCCCTTTTTCAGCGGCACAGGCCTGTAGTCGCTTTTTACAAGTTTTGCCGAAAGCCATTCCGCAATCTCCTCTGCATTTCCTATTGTTGCACTCAGCGCCACTATCTGCGACCTTGTCGTGTCCTTCAATTTGGTAATAAGCAGTTCAAGTGTCGGCCCGCGCGAAGCATCGCCTATCATATGTACTTCATCAAAGATGATGCACCCTATCGAATCGAGCCAGTTTATTCCGTGCCTGATCAAGCTGTCAAACTTTTCCGTAGACATGAATATAAGCTCGAATTCTGCAAGCCACGGGTCATTTGAGTCCAAGTCCCCTATTGAAATGGCGCTTTTTATGTAAGGGTAGCTTTTCTTGAACTCCTCAAATTTTTCAGAGACAAGCGCACGCATAGGCGCAACGTAAATCGCTTTTGTGCCTTTTGAAAGTATTGTGTTTATCGCGGCAATTTCTGCTATGAGGGTCTTGCCGCTGGCCGTAGGCGAAGCTACTACAATGTTTTCGCCCTCAAGAAGACCGTTTTTCAAGGCAAGCTCCTGCGGGGGAGTGAATGAATTTATGCCGCGCCTTGCAAGCGACTCCGCTATCTCTCGGGAGGCTTTGCCCTGCAAATATGTCAAGTCCATGAACACCGCGTTATATATAAGCAAGATAAGGTTAAAGTTTTTATTAGTGAATATTCAATAGGGTAGTATTTAGCCTCGCGCAAAGAGCAAATCCGCAAAATCGATCAATGCAAAAAGGTATGAACAAGCATGTGCAAACTAGCTGCCAGCAAGCAAGGTGTAGATTTGTATAATAAAGGAAAAACTAGGGGAAAGGCGCAGATAACATTAGAGTTTCTGATTGCTTACTCTCTAGTCCTGCTAATCTTCCTTATAATTTTCGCTCTGATTGCCACTCAGAGGGCTTCAACTTTGGCTTCGCAGGATTACTCTTCGATGCAGCTTATCTCGCAGACTGTTTCTACTGCCATAGACACTGCCTTAGCTTCAGGCAATGGCTATTCCGCTACTATACCATTGCCTTCAGCCATAAGCACCCAGCCATACAACTTGTCGTTGTCAAGCACAGGTGTAGTTATAGCAGGCATGCAGATAGGCAAAGAAACAGTAAGCGCCCAGGCATTTAGCAACGCCAGGAATCTAGTTATAAACGGTACTGTGATTGCAACAGGCAACGGCGTCACGCTCTATTCTCTACCAGCATACAAAGGCACAATTTATATTGCAAACTCCAAGGGCACAATATACATAGATGAGCAGCCTGTTTCTACGCTTGCTCTTGCAGGCACTCTCCAAGCCAACGCTACCTTCATAGGAAAGGCAGCAGAATTCAGCGGCAACAATAGCTACATAGTTGCTGCCTCAACAGTCAATACAGTATCCTCTGGCACATTTTCGGCATGGGTTTATTCGAACGGTTGGGTCGGTAACTCTAGGATAATAGGTAGCGTAAACAACGTTCCTGCTGAGCTGCTCACAAACAGCCCGGGAGTTTTGGCCGGCTATGTGGAGCAAGGGGGTGTAGCAACGGTCGTAAGCTCCGGGTATACGATTCCTGCAGAAAAATGGGTGCTTGTGACTATGACCTTCGGCCCTTCCGGAATAGCTTTTTATGTCAACGGTCAAAGCGTATATACTTCTTCAACTCCAACTTCAGGCGCAACTTCAACGCCTTTACTCGGATGGGATAGCGCAAGTGGAACCGATTTTTGGGATGGTCTCATCGCAAACGCGCAAATATATGGCACAGCACTTTCGGCTTCGCAAGTTCAGCAACTTTACCAAGAAGGCATAGGCGGCGCACCCGTCGCAAGTGCAAGCCTGCTTGGCTGGTGGCCTCTCAACGGCAACGCGAACGACTACTCAGGCAATGGAAACAACGGAGCGCCTTACAAAATAAATTATATCGGCGTTGCCCAGATAACTGCGCAAGTCAAAAATGAAAACGGCGCCAGCGCCTCAGGAGACCTTGTGGGATTTACCTCTACCTATGGCAATTTTAGCGGTTCCGGAAAAGGCAACTTTGCAACCTATTCAAATTCGAGCGGAGTCGCTACCGCAATCCTAGACGCTAACACTTCAAGCCCCTCGCTAGCAAACGTCACTATTACCGCTTTCAATGGCAATTACTCAAGCGAGGCAAACATCGTAGGCTGGTGGCCTTTGAATATAGGTGCAGGAAGCACTGCATATGACCTGAGTGCAAATTATAACAATGGTGATTTTTCTAACTATGCATGGTCGTCAATGGAAAATTCCACCAATTTCGCAGTAGCAGAATTTCCTGGAGACCTCGCGGGGGTTACAGGCAACAACATAGAAGACGGGTTTGTCACTATAAACAATACAGACATATACAGCATACCCGCAAACCGCACTTTTAGCATAGTGGCATGGATCTATTACAAGGGTGCAACTGCCAACCATTGCCAAGGCATATTTGGTGATTGGCCAGGTCCCGGACCAGGCTTCCAGCTTTTAGGCTATGGGTGCGCCATCCTTTCCGTAAATGGCTCCAGCATAAGCTGGCCTGCAGGCACGCCTTCCTTTCCAAAAGGTACTTGGGAAATGGTAACTGCAGAGTACACAGCCAGGACAGGCATGGCATCAGTTTATCTAAATGACTCTCTTTTTGCAATGCAACAGCTTCCTGTTTCCCTTTCGCTCGCGCAAAAGCTACCTTACTATATAGGAGATGACGCGTGGCAAGGCTCTGGCTATGATACCTTCAACGGCAGCATCGCAAATGTCCAGCTATACTCCTCATTTCTTACTCAAGCCCAGATAACTCAGCTGTACAAAGAAGGGATCAACGGCGCGCCCTTGAATAATGCAGACTTGGTCGGCTGGTGGCCTCTCAACGGCAACGCGAACGACTACTCAGGCAATGGAAACAATGGAAAGATAAACTACAATGTTTCTTTTGTAAACCAGAGATTCGGCATGCGCAACAATTATTCAATAGCAAGCTTCAACGGGCAGAACAGCTATATACAAATTCCAATCACTTCTGCGCTTTCCACAAACAGCTTCACCTGGGTTTTATGGATGTATCCAAACACATGGCAATCAAACAATGCAGGGATTTTTGGTCAAGCAAATATTGGAACGGGTTATCCATATATGATAGAGCAGGGTTCTCCGTCTTCCCCCTTACTGCAATTCAGCAATGACGGCGGCGGCAGTAGCAGCGCATATACTCCTCTCCTATTGAACACAATGCAGAATGTAGCAGGAGTGTACAATTATACAAGTGGCACTATCTCAATTTATGTTAACGGCAGGCTAATTCAATCAGCCACATCAAGTCCGATTGCAAGAGGCTCTAGCCCTATCTATTTTGGCTACTTCCCTACCTCTGGTCTTTATTTTGACGGTTTTATATCTAACGCCCAAATCTATAACACTGCCCTCTCTTCATCTCAAATTCAACAGCTTTACTTGCAGGGTTTGCCCCAATACAAGAGGCTTACAATCCCATTAGGTTGAAATCATGCAATATCTAAAAGCGCAGTTTTGGAGCTTTGACCTCATCTTTTCAATCATAATATTCAGCGTGGCGCTGACTATACTTACCTTTACGTGGTTCGGAGTCAATTCGCAGCTTTCGCTTGCATACGGTAACGGAGCAACGCTTATGCAGCTGCAAGCTTCTACTTTTGCACAAACCTTGATGTCACCTGGCGCTCCATCAGATTGGGCAGGTCTTGTAAACACAACCAATCCAAGCACTTGGGGCCCAGTGAGTATAGGTCTTGCTTCAAGGCCTGGCAGCACAACGCTTTCTTTGCAGAAAATATACGCATTCATGTCAATGGCAAATGCAAATTACCAAGCTACTAAGCCCTATCTCGGCATAGCTTACGAATACTATGTTGTGATAAAAGGGCCTGCGTTCAACATAACAATAGGAAGCAGCCCATCGCAGGGAAAAGCTCTTACTACTTACGTAGTCAAAAAGAGTGTAGTAGTGGACGGCTCGCCAGCGGTAATGGATGTAATAGTATGGACCAACAAGCCTCTTGCAGTGGTGTAGAATGAAAAGCATGAAAGGGTTTATCTTTACGCTTGACGCGGTGTTTGCTCTTATAGTAGCAAGCGTTGGCGTTTCAATACTTCTTTACATGCATTTTACCTCTCCCAATCTTTCGCAGCCCCAGACCACAGAAGCATTCAGCATATTGCAAAACCTTCTAAACACAAAAATCGGGCAGCTTACAGGCTCGCAATATGCAGTTTACGCTTCGAAGACAGGCAGCTCCAATTTCGCATGGCCTGCCTTTGGAGGCAATTCATCACTTTCTTCAGGCAAGCCATACGGCCCGCAGGCCCTGGATCTTTTGTACAATTTTACCGCTTCCAGCAATATAGTACCGATTATCGCTGCAGGCAGTGGCGTGGTCGCATTTGGAGCAGGTTCTGAGCTGTACGCATTGAACGCAACCACTGGCTCTTTAGTTTCTGGATTTCCTGTATCTATTGGTGGCACTTTCCTCGGCTCGCCAGTAATATACAAAGGCACAATAATATACGCCAATTCAAGCGGATATCTGACCGCTGTCAGCGCTTCTACCGGCGCGAGGCTGTGGAGCAGCAACATCGCCATTTCTGTAGATACGCCTATCGCGCTTGATGACAATTATCTCGCCTTTGGAAGCGGCTATGACCTTTATCTTGCTTATCCTGAAAACGGCTCTATCGCGGCAAGCGCCGCACTTCCAAACGAAGCCCAAGCACCCGCATACGCAAACGGCGAATTTGTTGCAACTACTTCTTCTTCAGGAACTCAAAACTATTTGGTTTCTTATGCTCTCAGCGGCAACGTGCTAACAAGGAATTGGATGGTTGCCCTTTCTACTTCACCTGTAACTACCCCCTCGATATATGACAGCTTTATTTTTGTAGGTAGTGGAAGCAATCTTGAAGGATATACTCTTGGAGGCGTGCAAAAATACAATGTTGCATTGGATTCGCAAATCTTTGGAGGGATTGCAGGATCAAGCGGCGACGTATTTGCCGAAACTTCAGACAAGCTGTACAGCTTCAACCTCTCTACCGCCACTGCAAGCTATGCATCTTTGCAGCCTGATTCAGAAAATGCTACTCCTTCTGCAAGCAGCGAATATGTGTATGTAATGCCGAGCGGCAGCGAGTTTGACGCGTATTCGCTGTCAAGCGGCGCAAGGATATGGAACTTTACCTTTCCCTCTTCGGCTTACAACAAATACGCCAGCATAACCCTTGCCTACGGCAATGCTTACGTAGCGGCAGGAAGCAATCTTTATGCTTTTGGCACATGCCGCGCTCCATCGAACCAGAGCGTTGCAGGCGCTCTTGCAGAATTTTATCTTAATAATGAAGGGGGCTGTGCAGGTGAGATTCTCAGAAGCATATCACCCTCGCAAAACACCGGAATATTCATAAACGGCTCTTTTGCTCCTTCTTTGCAAACTGCCACTTTCAATGGCACATGGTCAAGCGGTCCATACAATTCAAACAGCTTCATACGCACGTCTTTGCCCATAGGAGGAAAGAACTATAACTTTACAATAACAATGTGGATTAGGCCTAGCAGTGTTCAGAATCTCAGCCATTCGTGGACGACAGCGGTATTCTCTTTTTCAGGTTATCAAGGCTTTGGGATACAGAACAGCTGCCTTCCAGGCACGTGCTTAGTGCTTCACAGGTGCAGCCCTGCAGATACTTCGAGCGGCACACTTCTGCCCTATTCGATTTTCAACAATAACTGGTATTTTATAGCGGTGGCAGTAAAATACCCTGATTACTACTGGCAGATAGACAACATAAGCACAAAAGACGTAAACACAAACAACTACACAGGCAATCCTCCAGCTACAATAGGAACGCAATTCGCGCAATGCGACAGCAACGCTTTCAACGGGAGCATCGCAAACGTACAAGTATATAACAAGACGCTCTCTCCATCGCAAATAAGCCAAATATATCAGCAGGGCCTGTATGGCTTGCCGCTAAATATAAAAGGCCTTCTTGCATGGTATCCTCTTGATGGCAACGCGAACGACTACAGCGGAAACAATGAAGCAGGCATACCTCATGGCATAAGCTATGAAAATTCCGGCTATCTTCCGGGAAGCCTTGCCGGTGCGTATCAGGTCAGCAAGGGGAGCGTCCCGCTAAGCATCAGCGTGAACGGCGTAAGCAAGCCTTATAATATAAGCGCGGTAGTATGGAGATGAAAACAAAAACCATAAAGGAAAAGATGCCAAGAAGGAAAGGCATACTCTTCACGCTAGTCACGATAATCCTATTTCTACTTATGCTGAGCGAGCTCATAATATATGTTGTAATAAACATAAATTACAACAGTGTAAGCACATCCGCTTCGGTAATACTCAACTCGGGAGCGTTTGCTCAAACAATTTCAACAAGCTTGTCCGCATTTTTGCATGACAGCCTAAGCAGGTCCTTAAGCACTCTCACAATATATGAGTCAACTCCCTCACTAAGGCATGACTATTTTGTGAACAACACAGCATCCGCTTTAGCTTCGCTTATCAATAATGGCACGCTCTTCGGCAATGCTGTTACGGAAAGCTACATGGGCGCCTCAAATTTGTCCTATTTCGTAAATTCAATAACAGCACAAGCGCTGCAGCAGAATCTGCAGCTCAGCATAACCAACGGCACGCTCAGCATATACCAAAGCTCTCCATTTTCCATAAATGCAAGCTATACTGCTCTTGCAGTAATAAATTCATCCCAAGGCACATTCACATATCCTCTAAACGCAAAGGCAAGCGTGTCATTGAACGGCACAACCGACTTGCTGAGCGCGGAGGAGGCCAATCCAACGCGGATAAGCGCCTCTTTCGATTATCCTAGCACTACTGTGGTTGGAGGCGTAACAGCAAATGAAGGCAGCACTTCGCCTTTCATGTTTGATTATGGCACGATCCTTCTTGAGCCTCAGGGCGTAACGTGCACTTCGGTGCCTTTGCAGTACAGGAATCTTAACTATATACTTGCAACTTCAAACGCGATGGGAATAAACCAAAGCGTCTGCAACATGGGCGGCCTTGTGACATATACGCCCAACTCTACTACACCACTCAAGCCGTATCTTGTATACTCTTCGCAATCAAACATATTCAATTACCTGCAGAACGGCACAAAGCTTCTCTTGAGCGGTCAGAACCTGGAACTGCTCAACATTTCTCCGCTAAAGCAGGCGTTCGAAAATAATTTCTACTTTCCCTCGCTGTCTTCTCCGTCCTACCTGCAAAGCGGCGAATCTCAGCTTGCCACAAGCTCAAACGAAGGTATGTTCTCCATAGGCAGTGCAAGCAGAGAAGCAGCACGCTTCAACGGTCAGAGCAGCTACATATCAACCCCTCTACCAACTGAAGCAGTGGTAAACACTACTATATTCGTCTTTTTCAATACAAATTCTACAGTAGGCCAGACAATAGTTTTATTAGGGAATAATGGTGGCACAAACGGATATG
>JBMFWY010000008.1:0-39466 GCA_049964795.1 Candidatus Micrarchaeia archaeon
TTCCGAATTTATGGAAAACAAGACTTATTGGTTAAGCAAGCCATATTGAGCGCCAAAAGAGCAGCAAAAAATTAGCTTTTCCTCGAGAGGCATTTTTTAGCTCAATATTATGGAATTAGTATATCTTATTTTCATTTTATTGAAAAGCGTTTCTGCGCAATGGGTAATAAGGTAGCTATTATTAGGAAAAAAGCATTTTAATGCTTTCGACGACAAAAATTTGCATGTATTTGCGCTAGGTTGCACGATCTCTAGACACGCGATAAAATATAGATACAGCAAGAAACATGCAAAGAAAACGAAATCTAAAGAATACTAAAATAATTTTAGATTAACTAATACTAAGTTAGAATATAAAATGATAACGCTGGTGTTTTTGCTGCGTTATCTTTAAACACTAATTTTGACATATTTAGGCCTTACTGCAATTCCGGCTTTATTTAAAAATAGTGAAACCCATACTCTGGCGTTTATGCAATTTTGATCTCAAATTTTTATTTTAAGTACACATTTAATTTTCGGATCGTCTCCATAGCAACCCTAGGGTTTTTCGCTTTTTAACTTTGCAATTTCTTCTGATATATCTAGCTTATTGCTTAGGCTCTGCTGCTTGATCAGTGATTACTAAAAATATATTAGATTAACTAATATTATTTGAGGATTACGTGAAAGTTATTGGATTCCATTTTTACTTACCGCCAAGATCGCTTTGGGCCTGACTACGCTCTTCCTATAAGTTTGAGGGTTTCTTTGTATGAAAAGCTTTTGACGTGCTATTCACGCGCCTGGGCTTTTAGCCTTCTATTGTATATACTTCTTCGCCTAGATCGATCACATAATTGGTTTCTATGCCAACACCCGCAGTAATTTTTCACATGAATTTGCTGAAAATCAGACAGTCGCAGCCTTTAACAAGGCTCTTGAAGTGCTTTATCCTGTTGTTAGATCCGGTTGGCTGGTGGTTTTTTGAATTTACGATCTTGGCTCCAGGAAAAGCGCGCATTATCAACTCTAATTCTGCAACTTCAGAAGCTGTGCCGTATAGTGGAATCGGATGGGCGTAGTATATCCTCATCGAATTGCCCCTTTTGTTGGTGTCTCTCTTATTTTTGGAAGAGGCAATTGGTATTCTGCCATTATTTACTGCGTTTGGTAGTGGATTCAAGAACTTTGCTTAGGAGAAGGCTCTTTAACTTCTCTAGATCCACCTTGCCGCCTTTTACCACGGCTGTAACTGATATACCGTAAGTTGAGCTGGATATATGGCCTATTACTATTTTGATATCTTTACCGTTTATTTCATGCTTCTTGAGTTCTTCAGCAATAATATTCTTAATTGCGCCAAATTTCACTTCGTTGCCCAGTTCCAATTTTAACCTCAATATGCTTGTTGCTGCCCTGTGATGGTTTATTACAAGAGCCTGATTAAGTATGCCGTTGGGGACATAAAGAGGCGAACGCGCATCACTGATAAGTTCTGTATAAAGAAGGCCTATCTTTGATACGGTACCACTATATCCAGGAATGAATTCCTCGTGGGGATAGGTGGAGGGCATTTTATTGTATTGCCATGTCTGCACAGTTATGTAGTCACCTGGCTCAAACGGCTTTGCGATTATCATTGCTATGCCTGAAAAGATATTGCCTAAAGTGGATTGCGCTGCAAGGCCGAGTACTATACCCAAGAAGCCCGCGCTTATTAGCAGACCTGTTACGTTGACATGTATTAAGTACAAGGCAATGATCGCAATTATGGAATATGAAACAATGCTGAAAAGCACGGATATTGTTCCTGCTTCTTGCTTCACGCCGTTTGCTAGGACATACTCCTTTATAGCATGTGAAATAAGCAAAGTTATTCCTATACCAAACACAAGAGCAAGAAGCGACAGCACCCAAGCCTTAAGGTCGTTGCTTAAGTTCAAATATTCAATTAAGGAATATAGTATCACTATCAAAATTGCACTTGCTATTATGAACACTGCCAAGCGCACAAGCTCGCTATTTTTTAAACTTTTTTCTTGCTTGTTGCTATAAGTTTCATCAGTCATTTTAACCTATTTGCTAGATTGGCTACTATTTCTTATAAACCTTTTTAAGAAACAGGAATACTTTAGTGCTTTGGTGTGTGCTTTGTGGAAAGCACCTCGAAGAATAGAAATATTTATTAAAGCATTGGCAATATTTATTTGGAAAAATGGGGTGGATTTGACTATAGCTTACAAAGAGAGATCGGAAAAAATTGAACAGGATAAAAGCCTTGATTATTCGACAATAGCAGCAAAGGCAGCCTCTCACCTTATAAACGAAATAGGATCCGATGGGTATATATCTGCCGCAAAAGACTACAATTGGTACAAGCCCCATTGGTTTAGGGATTCTTCTTGGGTTGCCGTTTCGCTTCTAGAGTATTATAATTTTGCTTCTGAGGCAAACAGGGAACTTGCTTCAATGGCGCTCCAAGCTGCAAATAAAATAATACACTTCAATATCGAGAGCATCGATCATTTTATTCCGAATATTGAAAAATTTAAGCGAGTGGATTACGAAGACCCGGATTTTTTCAATCTTAAATACCATATGCCTTCAAGATGCGGGCAAGATCACGAATTTTTCAAAAGCAAGATAATAGATGATACTCTTGAGAGAAATGTAAGGCACAGCTGGCTTATGCAATATGATTCTATACCTCTGATATTGCTCTCTTTGCAGAAGAAGCAGGATTGCGTTGGCTTGGACAGGCAAGAGAGGGAGTTTTTGGACAAACGAATGGACAGCATGCTGGAGTACTTAGGCAAGATATACATCACTGAATGCCCAAGTATGTGGGAGATAAATGCAGATATGTTGCATGTCTATGATGTTGCAGCGATATACTCTGCATTCAAATTTGCAGAGAAACTTGCAGAAAACCACATAATAAAAATGAGCAGGGAAGAGGTAAATAACCTTGAAACAAAATACTACGGCAGAGGCACATTGGGATTCATAAGAAAGTATTTTGTAAATGGAGGGATGCTTTATAGCGAAAAAAAGCCTTTTGCAGAATTGCCTGAATTGGCAAGAGGTTTTGACGGATCTGAGATATTGGCATTCAACTATTTTGGAATAAGTTCACAGAGCCTTAATGTTGAATCTCTAGAAGAGCGAACAATTAAAGGTATTGAGGACACGCTTTTTGAAGGTAATGCGCTTCCGATCCGCTTTCACGGCGACATATATTTTACTGGTGGAAGGTGGCTACTTCTCGGGCTTGAATTTGCCAGCTATTATGCAAGCAATGGAAAAATAGAAAAAGCAAAAGAGATTGTTGATTATATAGAAAGCCGTTATAATGGAGATTATCCTGAACAGGAGATAGTAAACCCCGCAAGCCCAAGCATCGACCAAGGAAACTATTACGCCTTGAACGGCTACAAGCCGATACAAAAGCTGGCTTGGTCTTACGCAAGCATGATTATGGCTTCATTAAAATTGAAAAAGGAGGAGGAAAAGCAGAAAATAGTATAGCATTCACTCTTTTTCTGTTTTTTCAGTTCTAAGCTTTGCGCTAATTTTGTCTATGTTTAGATAGTCTGATGGCTCTGCAATAATTAAAAGCATCCTTTCAAACGACTTTTTGCCTATTTCAGCAGCCTTTTTTCTATTTCCTCCCTATTAAGCAGGTATATCTTCGGCCTGCCGGAAGTATGCCAGAATCCAAATATAACACCAAAATCGAAAGGGCTACCCTGGCTTTCAGGATCCCAATAGATCAGCACTAGATCTGCTTCGCTCATTGCATGATTGTTTTGCTTGCATATCTCTAATCCTATAGGGTCGTTTTGCTCTGTGTCGCGAAGAGGATAGATTGTAGCAAATGCTCTACAGCATTTGAAGTAGCTGACTTTCAATAAAGGCATGCCTGCATATCGCATCTATATAGACAGCCCCACTAAATATCTGCGATATAGTAAATCAAAGTTGTTCTTCAAACCCTGCAGAAAGCTATAAATATGAAAACAGAGAATAGATATTATTGCGAATTTTTATGAACACGTTGACGAGATCTGATCCAAAAACCGAGAGCAAAGAGATCAGAAATGAGATAAACAGGTTATCGATAGGTTTCGGAAATTATCCTGTATCAAATGAGCACCTGTACTTGGATAATTTTGCGAATGAAGAAAAGGTCAAGGAGTTTGACGCCCTTGTGCTCATCTGCGGCGGTGCTACAGAATCTTTGCGCTTGGTACATCTCTTCGGCGAAAAAGCAAAACATATCTATATTGTTGACAAGGATGCAGATAGCATAGGAAGATTCAAGCTTTTGCTAAGAATAATGGAGGAAAATCCGGCTTACAGCAAGGCAGATTTCGAATATTATACAAAAGTGACAAAAGCAGACAAAAGCAACAGCATGTTCTACCGATCTGTAATCGACGAGATGAGAGTAAGCGGTGACATTGCTGAAAAGATAAAGTACATACAGGAAGACATAAATGATGCAATAAGTGAACTGACTGACTATTCGGAAAAAAGAAGGTACTTTTTCTACTTGTCTAACATATTGGGAAGTGGCTGGTCTGAAAAGCTTCTAGATACAATTTCATCGAAAATAGTAAATAACGAAAATGTAGTAAAAGGCTCAGAGGTATTGCTTGTAGGAAACAATGACAAAGAATTCATGATTCTTGAAAAGAAATCGACGCAGAGCATTAAGAAGAGAGTATTCTCCAATTCGCCTTATGAGAAGTTTTTAAGGAATCAAAGCGAGTAAGCGCACATTAAGAAGCGTCACAGCTTGTCCATCTTTTTCGCTATCTGTAGCAAGAGGTCTAGAAGAAGCCCAGAAATTATAGATAGAAAACCTATTATCACCAGCATAAAAGATATCAATGCCCTGCCCACTTCAGTCAGCAGGCCCGTCCTTATATAGCTAGCTATGACAAAGGCGCCGAGCACTAATCCCGCTAGTATTAAAATTGCGCCTATGCTGCCAAATATCAGCAAGGGGGAATAGTCCCTTGCGGTGCGCACTATGTGGCCTGCTACTCCAAGCCCGTAAAGCAGCTTTGACTTAGCCAATTTTGACTTTGTACCAGAAGGCCGCAAGCCGTAACTTATTGGAATCTCTGCTATTTTTGTGAAACCTTTCTTTTCTATTTCTAGCACGAAAAACAGTGACCCTGCCCGGTAAGGCTCTGCATCCTTCATTGCTTCAAAAGCCTTTTTTGTCATCACGAATATTCCAGTAAGTCCGTCGTGAATATCTATGCCGTGCATAGTCTTGTAGATTCTATTTATGCTTTTATTGCCGAACGAGAGATAGCCTCGAATTGCTTTGCTATCGGTATTTTCATGAAACCTGTTGCCCAGAACCATGTCAAGATGTTTTTCGTGCAGATAATTTATTGCTTTGATAAGATCTTCTGGCGAGTATGTTCCGTCCGCATCGAGATTTGCCAATATAGAGCCGTTTGCAGCAATGAATCCTTCCATTGTTGCTGCTTCTACACCCTTGCTTTCTTGGTATATTATCTTTGCACCCGTGGACTCGAGGCGTTTCCTGTATTCCGGGCTGCTTTTGTCCACTATTATTATCTCTGATTCTGGCATCAGCCTGCGCAGCTCCTTCACAAGGGAGAACACGCCTTCCTCCTCTATAGTCGGAAGTATTACACTCACATCTTTGAAATTGACGGGCATTTTAAGCGCACTTTGATTTAAATATTTTGGTCATGTGATAGCTGTTATCTATTGCATGCAAATTTTTAAATTATATTGGCTAGATCCAAAAGCCGGATAAAAGTGGCACAGGCTAGAAACGTTTTTACTGCTTTGCCGCATGCTTACCGGCAATTAAGCTATAGAACACTTTGTTTATCCGCCCAGTATCGAAACTTTTAATTTCATCTGCATTTTTTATGAAATCGCCTTTCCTTGAATCCACTATCTCCGCTATTTTTTCCGGCAGCAAAGCAGTGCTCGTTACTAAGCACATCTTCTTTACTTCCTTTGGTATGGGAGTATAATTTGGAAGCAATACTGGCGTGCCCAATGCTACGCTTTCTATTGATATTGCGCTGAGCCCTTCCCTTTCGCTCATATTTAGGAAAACGGAGGAACTCGCTATTTTTCTATAGAGCTCCGTCTTCGATTCCATAAAGCCCCTAATCTCTATAAATTCTGAGGCATTCCTTTCCTTTATAGCTTTTGACAGCAGATCCTTTTCTGGGCCATCTCCTATTATAAGACCCTTTACCTTTTTGTTGAGCTCATGTGCTTTCGAAACTGCATCTATCCACAAGTCTACCCTCTTTTCCTTTATAAGCCTCCCTGCGAATACTACCGTACCGTCGCCTTTGCAATTGCTTGCATTATAAGCTTTCAATTCTTTCAGATCGACTATTGGCGAAAAAACGCGTATGCGCTTGCTATCAATTCCCATATTCCTCAATTTTGAAGCGGTTGTGCTGGAGTTTGCTATATAGTAATCAGCTCCAGCCAACGCCTTTCTTACAAAATAGTAGGCTAGCGTGCCTTTTATCACGCCTATGTATTTTGACCAATAGCCTTTGTCCCAAACTTCTATGGCATCGAATATTATTTTGGCGCCGGTCTTTGAGCCATATCTTTTTACTGCGGGAAGATGAAGGTAAGGCATGGTATTTACGTAGAGTGCATCCAATTTATGCTGGTATAAGGCCTTTGGCAATGCACGCGCAAACTTAATTGCTAAGCCCACAGACCTGTGCCCATTTACGTAAAGATCACTTAATTTCGCTTTTTCAACGCACATATATTGTATGCCGTCCTTGAAAAAGTGGTCCTTCATGCCCGGAAATTGGAGCGTGAAGAATAGTACTTCGTGTTCCTTCGCCAGGTTTTCCGCCTCGGTATGCTCGGTTGCCTGAAGACCTCCTTTAACCCAGGGGTAGGCAACATCAGAAACTATTCCTATGCGCACTTCAACCACTCAAAACTATATAATGATAGCTCCAGTAACGCCATTCGCAGCAGAGATTGATTCGAAGCAGTATAAGTGTTTAGTATAAACAAAATAAAAACCTGCTCTTGAAAGTCCTGCGAGCCTGCAAATTGCTGCGCAAAGCGCAATGCGCTCAGATATACCCGCTCATTGCGTTTTCAAGCGGTTTTTTGACTTGCTCAACGCATTTTACTCCGAGGAGGTAGAGTATGCGCCTTCCTGTAACAACATCGTACTGCACATCAGGACCCATAGAATTAAGCTTGTTGACTATAGAAGCCTGTTTCAGTTTGCCTCCATAATCTTCATCGGTAAAAACGTAAACAGGAACGCCGTGCTCGCCGCTTATGCCATTTTTCATAAAGTTGTCATAAGTTATCGCGCTTATGCTTATTCCGAGGATTTCCGAAACGTAGCTCAAGGCATGTATATCGTGCAAGCCTTCTACTATACATATGCCGCTTGCAAGCTTTTCGAACAGATTATACAGGTCTTTAGCCCTGGAATTATCTTTAGACCTATTCTTTTCCTTGAAACTCGGCAGATGCACACCCTCACAATACTATGCAAAGATTTGTAGTTATATATTTTTATTCCTTGCCTTAAAGATGCGCTAAAAAATCGGGACCAAACTTAAGATGCTTTGGTATGCAAACCTCAAGTTCATCCGCGTATTTGATGGCTATACTATCCTGCTTCTCTGGCCTCTTTCGATTATGTCTTAATACTTTGTCAACCTCTAATATTATACACTCCTTGTCCAAACTAGATTAGTGTATCTGTTGCAGCTTAGTTCAAGCATTATCTTCTCAACCCATTTTGCTTAATTTCCTAACTTTCTTGGCTTTAGATCCTTTCATCTACCACCTTATCAGATTAACAGGAAAAGTTTTGAACAAGAGATATGCATGCATAGGTATTGAATGCAGGATGGAAGAATAAAAGCCTCACCGGAAAAGAATAGGAAAATTAGTAAAAGCGACTGTACGCTTTTGTTTAATGCACCTATCTAGAACGTAGGTTAAAGTAATATATAAACTAGCAATACCGCTTGTAAAGATAGGGAATGGAAGTCACTTGCGCAAATACGCAACAAAATTAGAAAGTTTTTCTATTTCGACGTTATATGGAGAGGTAACAGGCAGTTCGGAAATATATGGAGAGGAATTGCTGCTTAACTGCGAGATGGCTGCGAAATAGTTGGACTTTAAGTAATAGTTTAGCAACTTAGAGCTTTCTTCCTTTAGCCCGATAATAATTCCTTCGATTAGAAGATCAATCTTTTCAGTTTCAAAGGGTAAAGCGCCTTTAGGAATTTTATTGATAGGTATTTCGGTATTGAGCCATCTTCCAAAGTATTTGACTTTTTCCTCTTCTATTGAAATTTTGAATATCTTTACTTCGCGATTAAAAAACAGCTTTGAATGTGAAAATACTGTGATACTGTTTTCATCCATTTGAATTCTATACTTGTCACTTTTGTGTTCTGCTGTTTCAATTGCTCTATCATGCTTAGATTCCTCTTTGAACAACGTTGGCATCCAATCACGCTTAACTAAAAGTTAATATTATATATTTATTATTTGTCCATACCCTTAGAATTAGTCTAATATTGGCTTGCGTGCAGGCACTATGCATTGAATGCCAAAGCTGCAGCGAAATAAAAAACTAAAAGAGGTTTTTGCATATGGAGAAGGCAGAATACGCAAAACAGATAGAGGGCGTGGGACATAAAAATGAGGAAAGCGAGAATGAAGTCAAAGTGCCAAATCCGCTCAGGAAAATGATGGAAAAACAAGGCTATCATTTTGTTGGAAGGCATTCTGCTACGAAAGCTTGCGAGTATACAAAAAGCAGCCTGAAAAAAGAGGGCAAAGTTTGCTACAAATGCCAGTTTTATGGAATAAGAAGCTGGAGATGCATACAGGCAACTCCTGCCATAGGGTGCAATCTTGCGTGCGCTTTCTGCTGGAGGATAATACCTGAGGAAGTTGGTATAAAATGGAACGAGCTCAACGCTCTTGGAACGTGGGATGATCCTGATACTATTGTAGATGGGCTGATAATAGAGCAGAGGAAGCTTGTAAGCGGCTTCAAAGGCAGCGAAAGTATAGACCAAAAGAGGTGGGAAGAGGCTAATGATCCAGCCCATGTTGCAATAAGCCTTACAGGAGAGCCGCTATTTTACCCCCACATGAACGCCTTGCTTGAAGCTTTCCATCGCAGGAAGATAAGCACATTCCTTGTTACAAATGGAACCATGGTAAACGCCCTCAAAGCACTTACCGTAATGCCCACGCAGCTTTACGTATCAATACAGGCCCCAGACAAAGAGATATATGAAAAAACAGTAAGACCGAAGATCATTAATGCTTGGGAAAATTTCCAGAAATTCCTAGAAGTTTTCGCAACTCTCAAAACTAGGAGAGTTTTTAGGCTTACCCTGGTAAAAGGGCTCAACATGATACGGCCGGAAGGCTATGCGGAGCTAATAAAGAAAGGGAAACCCGATTATATAGAGGTAAAAGGATTTGTGTACGTTGGAGGCGCCAGGGGCGAAGAGAGGCACCTTACATACGAGCAGATGCCGAGAAAGGAGGAGATACTTGATTTTGCAAGGCAATTGTCTGAGCTTTCGGGCTACAAATTTGTAGACTATCATGAAAGCAGCAAAGTTGCGCTTCTATGCTCTAATGAAGAAACAGAGAAGAACAGGGTAATCCATTTCGAAAAATAAAACTTACCTACTTTTTCCAATCTTTTTTTGGAAGCAGGACTACATAAAAGTTTACAATCCAGCTACTCTTCTTGTCTTCATGTACTGGATGCATGTGCACATGTGTCATGGTATTTACCTTATTGAAGATTTCTTTCAAGCCCTATCCACAAACCCAAAAATGTCAGAAAACAGCCAAAAATACGCTAAACATTGTGCTAGGACGTTTTAAATAGTTTTTGGAAAAACCTGTGACTCCTATTCCCAATATAAAGTCTTATACTCAGCTTTGGTGTCAATATTTCTCACGGGCAATCTCCCTATAAGCACCTTGTCTACTACGCCATGAAAGAGCTTGATCTTAAAATCCTTGAACAAATTCTTGTGATACAGTATATCGTGGATTCGCGCAGACTCCTCGCTGTCAAATGCGCCCATCGTGAAGAAATCATAGCTGCCAATCAAAGGCGCGGTAATTAGATACCTGCTAATGAACGGTTCTAAATCATCGTCTACGAAAGCCTTCCTTGCTTCTGCCGAAGCGGCTTCGTATCCCTCTTTGACTGAATAGCTTGCAAAGAAGGTCATTATGGTTACGTCTTTTGGCACATCCATCAGAAACGTGAACCTTTTGATATAATCCTTTTTTAGCAACCTATTAAAGTTGTACGCTACGGTATTGAAATGCATGCCCATCGCTTTGGAGAGTTGGGCAAAGCTTATCCTCGAGTTTTCGTTTAACATTGCAAGCATTTTTTTGTAGCGTTCCGAAATTTCGCATTTTTGTATTATTTCGTTGCGCAGCGGGAAAAAACCCAATTGTTTGTGAACAACTTCCGAAGTTCGCCAAACTGCGTCATATTCTGAGAGGCGTATTCTTGTTTTTTTGTCCCATTTCGCATAGTCGAAATTTGAAAAGTAGTTGGAGTATATAAGAAGGTCATAATCGCCTTTTATTGTTGCTACTAGCTGAGGTATCTCAGATTCGGAAAAGATTTCTTTTATTTTTTCAAGATCGGGCACTTTTGCGAATTTAACCAAAGTAAGATGAGGGCTTGTAAGCTTAAGGGCCTGCTCGCTAAATTCCGGGACGAATTTTGCATTGTATTCCTTTTCAAGCTGTTTTATCTTATCCGCAACTGTTTTCCTTGACACGCCAAGTTTGGAGGATATTTCTGAAATATTTGCGCGGGAGTTCTCGGAAAGCATGCGTGTAACTTTTTTAAGCAATGGATTGCGCACGTAGTTGAAGGAGCTGCGAACATGATAGTCTATGCTTCTTGAACCCCTCTTTGCCATAGGCGCGTTTCCATAGGTCTTTGCCAATCTATCACCCAAACCCTGCTTGCTGCTATACTTATCAAAATAACAACATAATATTGTAATAATTTCTTATTTTGGAAGATTTAAATTAATTTCCCAGTATATAAGTTATAGAAGTAAATGCAAATTTGCTGATGAGGTGTGCTTGTGGAGATAAAGACTCTTGCAAATATCTATCTTGTCGCTGCTTTGCTCACAGGCGCAGTTGTGCCTATCGCGCTTGATGTTGGTGCGAATAATATAAGCATATCGGAATTTCTTTTCATGGCCTATATGCTTGCAATGCCCACCTCGCTTGTATTTGTTCTCGCTAGGGGAAAGAAGGATACGCTGGCAGGTTTAATAAAAGACAGGAAGGATCTTGCAATAGTCATGGGTATAGGGCTGTTGAATTATATCTCTTTTGAATACGGTATCGCCTTTGTTGAAAAATTCATAGGCGCGGCTCTTGCTACTGCTGTTTACAGATCCTACCCTATACTTATGTTTCTCTTTATTCCAATAATTTTGCGCGAAAAAATTACAGTAAAACAAATCGCGGCGTTGGGATTGACCTTCCTGGGCTTCTTTGCTGCATTCTTGTTTGGAGGGTTGCAGCTGTCTTACTCGAATATTTCTATAATAGGGTTGGTACTGCTTATCGCAATAGCAAGTGCGCTTGCAACCACGTTGACCAAACGCTATGTGTTTGACATGGAGAGCACAATGCTGATTTTCAATGTTGCCGGCTTCTTGTTCTTCGCGATTCTGTTCCTCTCCCAACTGGAAAGCGCAGGATTTGTCATGCCAAATGAATTGTCGTGGATCGCAATACTTTACGTTGGTATAGTGTACAATGTCTTTACCGGCTTCATGTACTATGGCGCTTTGAGAATGAAAAAAACCACAGTAGTAACCAACTTCTATTTTCTATCGCCCTTTATTACCTTTGTCTTCGCCTTCCTTTTGCTAGGAGAGGCAATAAAGTGGTATTACCTGCTCATAGCATTATTCGTTGCGATAGGACTTATTATACAGCATATCGACCTTGAAGGAGGCAAATACATTAGCAGGAGCAAGAAGCGGACCAACTTTATGATATATGATGTAACTAGCGCTTTTGTAAATACCAGGAACAGCTTAATGTACAACACGCTCAAGGGATCCGGCAGAGTCCTTGCAGTAAAAGTGGAAAGCGGCTGGTACAGCAGACTAAACAACCTAATAGAAGAAGCGAAGGGAACAGATTACAGCAAAAAACTTATAATATGCGCGGACTATGATAAGGAAAATATCAACGATGAGGAAAGGAAGTTTGTGAGGGATATAATGGGAATAAAAGAGGGCGAAGGGGCACTCATAAGCGCAGGACACCCAGAACATATAGAGAACTTTTTTTCAGAATTTGTTGATAAGTACAAGGCATAAAGAGCCTAAACATAACATAGAAGCGGGAGATAAGCATGAAGCTTAACGTATTTGGCAGGAAAAAATGGGCTTCTATAACGCAGATAAACCTTAAATATAACGGCGAGATACATAGCACCGAAGGAGTGGAAGCGAAGGGGAGGGTGTTTACTGTCACTGTGCCTTTTACAAACAGGCGCTATTCAAATGCGCTTGTTGATGCAGGAATAATAAAAGCGGGAGATTTTGAGCCGGTGAAGATAAAAAGCATAAACGCTCTGCCGCCCTTTAAGGTAATATCAATAGAACCGCAACTGCCAAGGGAAATAGGGCTTGAGGAGAGAGTGGAGTTTAAGATAAGCATAGAAGCGCCGGATTATTCCTATTCGGGACCCATGACGCTGGAATTTGTAGAGCAAAGCAAGGAGCTTGTCCACCTTGAGCTTACTAGCGTTATAGTAAAAGCAATAGGGAAGGAGATTGTTGCCGAATCAAGTATGAATATGTTTAATATTCCGAAAAACCAGATTTTCCAGCAGAATATCCAATTCCTGAAGATACTTGACTACGGCACGAAAGTCGAGAGTATAACGGTTGACAAACCTTTTGAATTCGAAGGCTCCGAACCAAAACTACCATTTTTGATAAATGATGCAAGCAGCTTTGTAGTTTCCCTTTACATAAAAGCACCAGACTCAAACTATGCCGGCCCCTTGACACTGCACATAATGTAAAGCTCGCGAACGCACATTTTTGATTTGCGATAGAGCTTAAAAAAGCCGCCTCTGCATTAGCAGGCTTTTCAAGATAGTGCTGTTCCTTATCCATTCTTTAGGTGGTATTGCAAGCTTTTGCCTTACGTATTCAAACACTTGAGATAGATCTTCCAGCACAGTAGGCTGGGCATTAAGTGTCTGGCGCACATGCTCCCTTACATTCCACACACCAACAGGCATTACGTAGCCTTCGTGAGTTTCCCTGAGTATCAAAACCATTGCTTGCTTGTTCATTTCCTGCAATTTCTCGGTTACGGCAAGGCGAGCCGCATAATAGCATCCACCTATTTCGGCGTATGTCTTCCTGCCCCTGTATCCTTCGTAGGAAGAGTACATGCTTATTTGGTTGCCGTCGTTCCAGATCGTTTTCGGATACCACGCCTCTATTGATTCATACTGCCAATAGCCTGGGAAAAAGAATATCAGCCATCTGTTGTCTAAAGCCGAATTGTAAAAGACCCGTATGGCATCTATAGGTTCCTGGTATTTGACTTCAGAAAGGTTTGCTTTTGAAAGGGTGTCATCCACCGCGGTAATGCTCCATCTTGTAGGAACAAACTTTCTGGCGTTTTTGAGTCCAAAAACCCCAGCGGAAAAAGCGCGCTGCAGCTTCGAAACAGGAACGCCGCGCTCGTACAGCTCTTTTAATGAAGTAGTGGCAGTCGCTGCGTCATCGTAATACCTACTCTCTATTTTTTTGTCAGATTTGACATTGTACAATTCAAAATCTTTCATGACAGCACTTGGGCCAAAAGGTTCCACCTCATCATTAAGAGCAATCTTGACAAATGGCTTGCTTTCAAATTTTACCTCTGCTTCTGCGGGCCTTTCTGCGATCGCAAGATCGCGCACTTGCTCTTCAAGCCTTCCTTTCTCAACATCGTATACGTTAGATATATGCATTCCCCTAACAAGTTTTGAACGCATTTCTACTATTTTCTCTATATCCATGTACCTCCATCTCTCTGGAGTGCTCAGCAAAGAGGTATCGCCGAATTCCGGAGGCAGCAATGGACCGATAAAGACTTTTGGATAATTGTATCTCCCAACAAACAGATCAGTGGGGGAAGAGCCAAGCACTTCAGTACTTCCAATCGAAGAGAGCGTTTTCATTTTGTAGTAATATCTAAGCAGCGCAGGATCTTTCATGTGCTTGTAAACTATTTCTGACCTTTTTACGCCTGGGGTAGAGGTCTCCAACTCCCTAATCATTTTAAGCCTCTCTAAAGTCTCCACGATGAACAGTTACACGTAAAGATTAATAAAATTGCATATGGCGCATACGGCAAAATTAGAAAAGTTAATAGCTTTTTACAGCCAAGTAAAAATTATGGATATCTTAGGTCAAAGACTAAAGAATATATTTGGCGGGGTTGAAGCAGACGCGCTACTGCTATACAACTCCGACAAGGCTGAGAGCAATTTTCTATATCTGACCGGCTTTTACGGAGGTGTATTCGAGGATACCGCGCTGGTTGCAACTCCTTTTGAGGTCCATGTTTTCACTTCAAAACTAGAGTATGAAACGGCTGTGGAGCAATCAATAAGAAACAAACGCATCCATGTGCACCAAATAAGCGATGTTGGAAGCTTTGAAGTGCAGCTTAGGAGGATGCTAGAAGGAAAAATAGTTGGGATAGACTATGTGCGCATGCCTTATGCGTATTACAAAAAATTTAAAAATATTGGAAAGGTAAGAAAATTTGTTGATGTAGGTAAAAAGTTTTCTGAAGCGAGAGCAATAAAAAGCGGCGAAGAAATAGAGCTTATGAAAAAAGCTATAAGTATCACAAAAAAGGCCTTTGGAGAAGTAAGCCAATATTTTGAGGAGGGGATGAGCGAAGTAGAGCTAGCAGGGAGATTTGAATACCTCCTCAGGGAGAAAGGCTCTGAAGGCCTTGCTTTTGATACAATAGTTTCTTTCGGAAAAAATGCGGCATTGCCACATCATTCTCCGGACAATACAAAACTGAAGGAAAACGAGATAGTCTTGATAGATGCAGGCGGGAAGTACAAAAATTATTGCGCTGACATGACAAGGACATTCATATTTAAGGCGGATAAGTCAAGCAAAAGGCATGCCATGATGAAAGAGATGCTGGACGTTGTTGAAAAGGCACATGACGATGCGCTGGATCTGATGCGTGAAGGCGAGCAGGCATCAAGCGCCCACAACCTTGCAGCTAGCATAATAGACGGCTTTGGAAACGGCAAGTATAAAGGGAGATTTATCCATTCGCTAGGCCATTCGATAGGGCTTGACGTGCATGACGGGCTTGCAATTTCTTCCAACTCCAAAACAGTGCTCAAGGAGAATATGGTATTCAGTGATGAGCCAGGCATATACGTGCCTGGATTCGCAGGAGTAAGGATCGAAGACGATGTTCTCATAGGAAAGAGAAGGGGAATCCTGCTTTGACTAAGGAGCAAATGTGCTCATTTTTTGTCTTTTTGAAAAAGCCTTTTCAGAAGTTCGTTCAGCTCATTGCCATCCACATTGAGGCGCATCCTTGACATTACTGCCCCTATCGCCTCATTGCTGCTTGAAAGATGAGATTCAGCAATAATCTTCTTCACCGCTTCTTCAAGCTGCTTGCCGCTAATCCTTTCGAGCTCCTTAGATTTTATTAGATCCTCTACTTCTGCATTTGAATCCTTTGACAGCCGCTTAAGGAGTTCCTCCACGCCCTGCTTGGTCACATGCCCTTTGGAGTACTCCGAAAAAACCTGCACTATTTTTTCGTCGCTTATCGAGTCGACATCGAAGCCGTTCCTCCTCAATTCGGTGAACTTTTGCAGAAGGACATTTGAAACGAATTTGCAATCAGGATTAACAATGCTTTGCACAATGAGCTTGTAAAGCGGAAGCTTTGAAGAAAGGGCAAGCATTTCGGCATTTTCTTTTCCTGCCTGCTTTTCTAGAAGGGCAAGCTCCTTTTCAAAGTCAGGCGCGTTTGCCTCTGCTTTCTTTTT
This sequence comes from Candidatus Micrarchaeia archaeon, assembly GCA_049964795.1. Taxonomy (GTDB): domain Archaea; phylum Micrarchaeota; class Micrarchaeia; order Micrarchaeales; family Micrarchaeaceae; genus JAKATY01. The sequence continues at coordinate 16,145 of JBMFWY010000008.1, forward strand.
CATCTCCTCCGTTATCTCTACAGGATACAAATCTGTTTCTGGATACATCCTAGAGCCTCCTGGAAGCGGCCGCAGGAAGCGGGTTGTGCCAAGCTCTGCGTTTAAGACGCCGCGCGTTTCAAGCGGCACGCCCTCCATTGCCTGCCTTGTACGCCTAATCGCGCTTTCGGCCGCCTTTTTGACATTTTCAGCTTTTCCGGAGATTATGGCAAAGGCATCTTCGCTACCTATAGAAAGCGCAGAACGCACCGCCGAAAGCTCCTTCTCTTCAAAACCATAAGAGGAAAGGTCTTCGTCGCTGTGTATTATGCCGTTGACTCCATACATCTTGGCATAGTCACTTATCTCGCTGCCTAGCCTCCTGTCAGGCTGTAATTCTTCCCCTACGATCCCGCGAAACTTCCACATTGCGAATGCCAAAGCGACGCCTCCTACCTTGAGCTGATTTTGTATAACCCTTACTTTTGTATTGCTGAGCAAAGAGGTAATATCAACAGCTTCGCCCACGCCCGCTTTTGCTGCTTTAAGCCTTTGGGCTATTTCAACGAGCTTTGCTTGGCGCCTGACTTCATTTTCTATGAGCAGGTCCATCCTTTCAAGCTCCTGCACACCCTTTATCTCCACTCGCGCGCCGGCCTTTATCGAAACGTTGACGTCCTGGCGTATCGAACCTATGCCCCTTTGCACTTTGCCTGTAAGGCGCAGTATTGTGCCTATCCTAAGGGCTAGCGCTTTTGCTTCTGAAGGCGAGGAAATGCTTGCGTCGGTGTCTATCTCTACAAGCGGGATGCCTATTCGGCTAGTGCTGTATACTGTTTCTCCATCCTTTTTTTCCTCTATGCCTGCGGATTCCTCCTCCAGCGACATCATCGAGATGGGCACACTCCTGCTGCCTAGTACCACCTTGCCATCGCTGCCTAGCATTATTGTCCTTTGGAATGCGCTGGGATTGCTTCCATCCACAACGCCTTTCCTCATGGGCTGCAGCTCGTCCACAAGCTTAAGGTCAAAAGCTTTAGCTATTGAAAGCGCTATGTCCAAGGCTTCCATGTTCAGAGGATGCGGCGGCTCTTCATCGATCTCAACCAAGCAAGCGTTGGAATTGCTTATCTCATACCTGAAAACGCGTTTCTTCTCCTCTTCGAACTTTGCCGCCCTGTCTATCTCACCCAGCTCTCCGGCGACAGCTCTTTGCGTCCTTGTAATATGATGGTCGAAAGATTCCTCGCCGCTCAAGGTAGCGCTGCACGAACAGAACAGCTTCTCGCGGGTCATGAGCCTTTGGTGAATTTCAAGCCCGCATGCAAAGCCCAAAGCCTTGTAATCAATATCTTTGCCGCTTTCCATTTTCAACACTTTTAAAGCCTTCGAGTCGTTATGCAAGGAACTCGTCAAACATGCTCCTGCTTTTTATCTCTCCTGCCATATTTTTGCCCAAAAGATCTCTTGCCTTTTCCTTTTCGAAATTTGCAAGAAGCCAGCCAAGCTTTACGTATGCAGTTTCAACGTTCATGTCCTCGCAGTATACTACCCCCGCACCGCTCAGCAGCCTCAGGTTCCTGTATACGCTTGGATTTACCCTTCCATAGACGCATTGGGAGGTCATTCCGACTATGAGCCCTTTCTCCACTGCGTTTTTGAGATGGGGAAGCCATGACATGCCCTCATGGCTTATTGATACTGGAGTATGACCTAGGCCTGTGCCTTCGACTATTATGCCGTGGTATCCTTTCTCTACGTAATGGTCTACAATCTCGGGATCTGAGCCGGGATAGGCCTTTAGAACAGCTACTTTGCTATCGAAATTTGGCAAGACCTCCAGCTTCTCTGATTTCTCCTGCGTAACTTTATAGGAGCCTTCTCTGTACTTTATTTCTATATCCTCGCCAAGATTTACGCTGGCAAGAGGCAGCTCGTTTATTGGCCTGAAAGCGTCACGACGTGAAGTATGCATCTTTCTCACTTTTGTGCCGCGGAGAAAAGAGAACTTGCCGTCAGAAGGGCTTGCGTGCATGCATATGCCGACCTCCGCTATGTTGGAGCGGGCTGCCAATGCCGTAGCGGCTATAAGATTTGTGAATGCGTCACTTGAGCCTCTGTCGCTGCTTCTTTGGGCCCCGGTAAGCACTACCGGCCCGTTTAGCCCTTTAAGCATGAAGCTCAATGCGGAGGATGTGTAGTGCATTGTGTCTGTGCCGTGCGTTATCACTACGCCGCGGGAACCATCTTCAAAAGCTTTTGCGACGGCATTTGCCATTATCCCCCACTCAACTGGGGACATGTCCTCGCTTGCTATGCTCATTAAGTTAACAACACTTATGTCGGCAATACCGGATATCTCTGGAACTTCGTAAAAAAGTTCTTCTGGCTTCAAAAGCATATATACTCCGCCGGTCTTGTAATCGATCTTGCTGCCGATCGTGCCGCCTGTATATATGAGTGTTACCTTGGGCAGACCTTTGCCTTGCTTCAATTTCAGGGTAGGAAAAGAGGCGCTGTTTGACTCACCTTCTCTTATCTTTTCTATTTTTGCCCCTGCCGCCTTTATGCCTATGTTGTAGCCGTTCTTGAGCTTTATTACCAATATTGAGGGATTCCCCGCTTCGCTGCGAGGCATAAGCTCCCCTTCACCTTCCATGCTGTTCGAGGAGAACCGTATTACATCGCCTACTTTTATGCCGTTGCGCTTTAACAGTTCTTCTACCTCCGGAGAATACATTTGAGCACCGCGCTGCGGTAAAACCGCAGAGTATATAAATATTTGCGAGACAATAAATCTACAAACGCTTATGTATCTGGATTAATAAAATTTAATACTTACTGTTTAAAGTTATGCATAAGCTTTTGTTATTTTCAAGTGTAAGGCCAGGTGTTTTGATTGACATATTTGTGCGAGAGATGCAAACGCGAGATATACAGGTATGACGTATGCAATTATTGCGGGAGGAAGATATGCAACAGCTGCATAAAAAGCTCCCAAACTTCTACAAAGACAATCCATCTAGTAATCTGCAAAGACTGCTGGACAGACATGGAAAAAAGGAAAATGTACAAGCACAAACAGGTTCCTGTGCAGATAGTCGCAAAGGTATAACTCAATTTTGGTTTGCTTAGTTTTTCCTTTTCTTAATATTTCTGGTTTACGCGAAATCTGCTTTTGCTATTGCTGCAATTTTTTGAGTGCAATCTTGATTATTCCTCCTTCTACTTCCAACTCCTTTGCATTGGCTGAATCCGAAATGCTGCTCTGGAAGAGCACCTTGCGCGAATTTGTAATTTCCTTTATCTTTTCGATGTTCTTCTCTATTGATCCTCTTATCGCCTCGTCTGCCGCTATTTCAACATCGACCTTTTCAAGTTTTGTGAGCGACATTTCTTTCCTTATCGCTTGAATCAGCCTTGTTATCTCCCTCGCGATCAGCTCCTCTTTTATCTCTTCCGTGACTGAAGTATCAATTGTCACAACACCTTTGCCGAACTGCGCTGAATTCTCGCCCAGATGCCTTTTGACGATAGTGTAGTGCTCGGGCTTTATCTCGAAAACGCCTTCTGAGATGCTTAAAATAAACCTGCCAGTTTTTTCTGTTTCCTCCAAGACTTTCTGGGGGTCTGAACTTGCAATACCTTTGGCTATAGCCTGCGCATTTGATTTGAATTCAGGCCCTATCTTCTGGAATACAGGCTTTATCTCTACCGAAGAGGCACTGCTTTCCCTTACTGAAATCTTTTTGACATTTGCATATTTCTCTATTATTTGAGAGAGACGCGCAAGGGATTCCACTGCGGCGTTATTGTCGACTTCTATTACAGCTTCCTTCACCGGCTGCTTCAGCTTTATGCCGTTTTTCTCGCGGAGATTGAGTATTGAAGCGGAAATGTCCTTCAAAAGTTTGAAATCCTCCTCCGCCTCCTTGTTATAATACTTCTTTGGGATACGAGGCCATTGTGCCTCGAAAATGCTTTCACCGTCGCTAAATAGCTCCCTATATATGTATTCGCACGAGAAGGGTATTGCGGGTGAAGCCAATATTAGCGCGTTCTTCAGCACGTAGGAGGAAAGATTTGCTATTGCCTTGCGTTCTGATTTGCCTGCCGTTGCGGCGCGCTGCTTCGCAAGCTTCAGGTAGAACCTGCTGAAATCTTCTATAAGGAAATCCCTTACCGCATTTACTGCCGTGTCTATCGAATAGGAATCGAGATCCCTCGAAACGCTTGCTGAAAGGGAATAGAGCTTCGAAAGCAGCCATGCGTCCTCCTCTGAAAGCTTACCGATTGAGGGCCTGCTTATCCTTCTTAAATCCACATTAGAAAGGGCGGCAAACTCCTTGACCAGATTGCCTATGTTGTACAAGGTCAGTATGTTCTTTTCCGCTTCCTCGATCTCTCCTCTCTTGAAGCGGATGTCTTGCCATCTTGGATGGCTGGAGCACCACAGCCTGAAGCTATCCGCAGTGAATTCGTTCAGCACGTCTTCTGCAGTTATTATATTTCCAAGGTGCCTGTGCATTTCTTCTCCGCGCTCGTTGAGGAATATACCCCCTATTATTATCTCTTTGAACGGACGTTTTCCGTACACGCCTACGGATGTTTTCAAAAGGGTTGAAAACCACCCCCTAAGCTGATCCTTGCTCTCTGTTATAAAGTCTGCAGGAAACAGCCTTCCGAATTCCTCATCGCTGAGGCTCGCGGTGTGCGCTATGCCAGAATCATACCATACATCAAAAATATCGCTTATCCTATGCATTGTGCCCCCGCATTTGCGGCACTTAAATTCTATTCCATCAACAGAAGGTCGGTGCAAATCCGAAGGTTCCGAAGCTCCTGAACGCTCAGCAAGCTCTTTTGCGGAGCCGATAACTTCAATTTCTCCGCAATTGTTGCATGACCATATCGGTATTGGTATATCCCAGTATCTTTGCCTAGATATGACCCAATCCGGGGAGCTTTGCAGGGTTTCCGCCTGCCATTTCTTGGCCTCCTGCGGATGCCATATTATTTTTTCATTTTCCCTAAGCAGCTTTTTCTTAATTTTCGCAACGTTGATAAACCACTGCTCGGAAGAGAGAAAGACAAGCTTGCTGCCACAGCGCCAGCAATGGGGATAGCTGTGCCGCACCGTACCGGAGAAAAGCAACGCCCCCTTCTCTTCCAGTGTTTTTATCAATGCTGTGTTCGCTTCTGCAGGAGCGAGCATGCCCACGAATTTTCCTGCATCCGCGGTATACCTTGCGAATTGGTCCAGAACTGAGAAAACAGGAATCCTGTTTTTCAGCCCGAGCAAATAGTCTTCCATGCCGTGGCCTGTGGCAACATGCACCAAGCCGGTTCCTTCGGAGAGGGAGACAAATTTCTCGTCAAGCAAAATCCTGTGGTACTTTCTTAGCCTGACCTGTGCAGGAACCTCTTTTTCTAGGGGACTCAAGTAATGCAGGCCTTCGAGCTCGCTTCCGTAGAATTCTTTTGTTACTATTGCATTCTTGCCCGATTCGGCCACGAAATTGTCGAGCCTGTCTTTTGCAAGTATATATGTATTGCCTTCCATTTCAACGGCAACATAAAGCGCTTTCGGATTTGCGGCTATGGACATATTTGCGGGTAATGTCCATGGCGTAGTAGTCCACACAAGAAGGCGCGAGCCCTTTGGCAGATCCAGCTTATAGCCAAACTTGTGACTTTCATCCGGCGCTACTTCAAAACTCACGTATATGGAAGGATCGGTCTCGTCCTTGTATTCTATCTCTGCACCCTGCAAAGTGACCGAAGTTTCGCAATGAGGGCAATAGAGCTGGGGCTTGTACGCCTTGTATACTAACCCTTTCTCGTATAACTTCTTGAAAAGTTGCCATGCCTTGTCCATGTAGGGCTTGCTGCTAGGAAGGTAGGGATTTGCAAAATCAAGGGATATACCAAAGCTTTTTGCTATCGCTATCGCTTTCTTTACATTGGTTGTCTCAAACTCCTTGCACTCTTCGATGAAACGCCCCACGCCTATTTTCTCTTCTATCTCTGTTTTGGACTTGAGCTGAAGCTTCTCCTCAACCTTGTGCTCTATCGGCAAACCATGCACGTCAAATCCCGCCCTGTCGTGCACATTGTAGCCCAAAAAGCGCCTGTACCTGAGTACTATGTCTTTTATAGCGTATACCCAGATATGGTACAAGCCCAAGGTCCCGCTTGCATAAGGGGGACCTTCCAAAAAATAGTATTTCTTGCCGCTTTTATTGCGCTCCCTTATCCTGTCGTATACACGGCTTAGCTCCCAATAGTTGAAAACACTTTCCTCGTTCTTTTTCATGTCCAGCATAACTGCACCTTCAAAAGCTTCCTGCTTCCCAGATTTGAATTAGGCAATTGAAATACATGCAAAGACGACCTCGCTGCTTAGAGCAACAAGGCATTATATCTTATATCTTCAAGAATAATATCTTTATAGATTCCCTTCAATGCATGGCGAGACCCTTGGCAAATGCACATGTTGCAGAAAGCTATGAGGGCACGGACACGTATAAACATATAGACAGGATTATACGCAAAGGCACTGGCACGCTCCTTATCATAACACCTTTTATAGGTCCTTCATATGCAAACATGCTCTGGAAACAAGCAGGCAAAAAGGAAGTGTATCTTGTTATATCCAACTCTAAGATAAATGCAAAGGCATGGAAATTGTTTACACGTGGAAGACGCGGCGCATATGTTAGGCCTATAGCTTATTTTGCTGCTCTTTCTGCAATCCTTTTTTATTTTAAAATCGAGGCATTTGCTGTGCTAACTATTGCATTGACAATTGTGCTGCTCGCAATCGTGATTGCCAAAAAAGGCAAAAGAAAGAATCTGCATGTGAAAGTTTCGGACAAGCTATTCATACATGAGAAGCTTTACATTTCAGATGAAGAAGCAATAACAGGAAGCGCAAATCTCACCTTTGGCGGCACGCACAAGAACTTGGAGCAGATATCAATAACCAAGGATCCAGAGGAGATAAAAAGGTTAAAGGAGCACTTCTGGAGTGTATGGGGAAAACACCACTAAAAAATTTGACTTTAGGATAAAGGTTGCAATACAACAACAGTAGCTTGTTGAAACGATACCTTTATAAATAGAAGAACAATTTTTCTAGAAAGCTTTTAGAAAGTTCCACAAAAGCTTTAAATATGAATAGCTACGGAATTAATAGCGAGTAAAAGAGTGGGATGAGAAAAAGAAAAAGGTGGAGATGGGATAAAGTGGGGGAAATGGCCAAAACCGAAGTTGTAGATGAGCGGAGGGTGGCTAAGGAACTAACAAGGGAAGAGATAAGGGAAAAAATGATAGATGCCCTGAAAGACAGCAACTTCACGGAAGTATTCGAGAGCGGAGATATAAAAGTGGACGGGGCCGCAGGAGCTGCACTGAAGGCAGTACTGAGTGAAAAAGCGGCTGAGTACGCAGCAAAGGCAATAAAGCTCGCGAAGAAAAGAAGGATGAAGTTCGGGGCAGCAGCAATAATAATAGCAACGAGGAGAGAGGAGTAAAGAGAAGGAGCCACAAGTAAAGGGAGCAGCCGCCCTTTTTATTTTTTGTTTATCCGCAAGGCATTTTGTGCATTTGCTTGCCGTTGCCTTGCGCATTGTTCTATTTTTCCGCGCCGGATGAAGCGCTATTCCGTTTCCGTTTTTCTGCTTTTTATTGCGTTTCCGGCTTTGAGCCTTGCACGCATATCAAGCATGGACCTCACAAAGTATACTAGGTCTGAAGATCGCACTTTTGTGTTTTCTTGTTCTTTCCATTCAACAGGCATCTCGTAAATCTTCAGGTGTTTCCTCTGCGCTATTACAAGCATTTCTGAATCGAAGAACCAGTGGTTATCCATTATGTTTTTATACTCCTTCTTTATGAATGAAGAGTCCCAAAATTTGAAGCCACACTGGTGATCCCTTATCTTAGAGCCCAGCAGCACGCGCATCAGAATATTGAATACTACGCTTTCGATGAGCCGCTTTGGGCTTCTGGAAGCCTTTGATCCTTTTGAATATCTTGAGCCCACAACCACAGGATTGCCCGCTTCCACCATCTCTACTGCCTTGGCCAAGTAGGGTAATGGAACGGCAAGGTCTATATCCATATAACCTATCACCCTGCCTTGTGCAACGCTTATTGCATGCTTTAGCGCGCCTCCTCTGCCAAGCCTTTTTGGAGAAGAGAGGAAAATGACATTTGGAAGTTTCGCAAATTTGCGCGCATACTCTTTCGTGCAATCTTTGGAGCCATCTTCGGCTATTATAACCTCCGAGTCTCCTATCTTCTTCAGTTCCTTATATATTGCAGGAAAGTTTTTTCGCAGGTTTTCGCACTCGTTGTAAATAGGCAGTATCAAGCTGAACCTCATTTCTATCATCAAAATTTTTAAGGCAAAACGCAAATAATGGGAGTTTGCCAATAAAAGCTATAAAATTCCGCTGATTTGAAAACTGCAAATGTTATGCACAGTGCTCCGTTCAGCACTATAAAACAAGAACATGATGCAATTGATAAGTATTTATTTGTTTTCAAACTTATCTTACTGCGTGCCGATGCGACTGTAGTCTAGCCTGGTAGGACTCTGGCCTTCCAGCTTCGAGAGGAAAGCCAATGACCCGGGTTCAAATCCCGGCAGTCGCAATTTTGCGTTTGAAAGTTTGCAATAATGCCAGCGCAAGGATAATAAATCTTTCAAAATATATTTTGTGTAATTTTAACAAATGCGACCGTAGTCTAGCCTGGTAGGACACGGCCTTGCCAAGGCCGCAACCCGGGTTCAAATCCCGGCAGTCGCACTTGTGCTTTAACAATGAAGCTGTTTATTTGAATGACGCCGAATTTTAGATTTGCGCAATACTAGAGCAGGATTCCTATCGGCAAACAAAGTTTGTCGAAATTTTATAGAAGGTAAAGCTGCCAAACTTCTATAAGGGGAATTACGCAACGCCTTAAAAAAAAAGGTCTGCTTAATTACCTGAGAAGCATTTCGCATGCGAAAGCGGGCATTGCCGTTGAAGCGAGAAGCCCCAAACCGCTAAACAAGGCAGAAGCCATGTCCGCAGAAGAGGTGTAGTTCACTAAATAATAACTTAAGCTTTTGAAAACGTTATGTTGTCAAAGTATACAACGCCTCCGCCCAAAGTATAGTTTTGAGGAAGATAGAATAGCAGAGTATTGCCCTGCGGACCTGAAATAAGCGTGGCGTTTGCGGTGTAGTATCTCGGTACGCTTGTCACGTTGGCTTGCGCGATATTCTGGTAGCCGCTGCCGTATTGTTTTGCAATGTAAACTTTTGCATTTCCGGAATTTGTAAATGCTTCGAACCTTATTGTTGTATTTATAGTCCCCGTATAGCCTGCCAGCGCTTTGGAAAGCGATGAGTTTGTGCGGTATGGTGCATATACTGTTATTACGCCCTGTTCTGAATTGCCCGTAATTGGCACCCATACTATTTGGGCACTACCGTTTATCGGCACTGTTTCAGGAGTCCATGAAAGTAGATAGGGATATGCGACATAACTCTTGAACAGGTTTGCCCTTGTGGCGTTTGCTGTATCATACGCAATAGTCTTGTTGCCAACATATACAGGAGCACCGAAGATGCTTGTAGTGTACTGCAAAAGTGTGTTAAGTTGTGAGGAGTTGTATGCATTCTTCAATATTACAACAAAGCCGGCTTGATAATTGAATAGAGTCATCAGTGTTTCGTTTCCCAGGTTCTGAGTTACTGGCGAGGGATAAGAGCTCTTTACGCCTTCCGCGAGAAGCGTCGACTGGACTGCAAGCGGTATATTGTATACCGAAAGCTGCATTGTCGTGTTGCCTCTTGTCACATATCCGCCTATAGTAGGTTTGCCCGAAACTGAGGCGAAGTATTCTTCCATGCCAGGATACAGTTCTGGCGACGAGCTTGTCTGGATTGGAAGGGCAGGCAATTGCAAAATTGAAAAGTTGCCAGTTACATTCTTCAGCTCATAGTACAGCTTTGGCACTGAAATATGAGAAGAAGTGTACGATGTCAAAAGTGCGTTTGTCTGAAACGCGTTGTTTTCAACGATGAATAGCAAGAATATTATACCTACTATTAAGAATTGTTTTGAAAAGATGGTGTTTTTGCCGCTCTGGTGGGCTTCTGGCTTGTGCGATATCGTGCCTTCCTTATCGAGTAGCTCTTTTACGCCAATCGCTGCAAGCATCGAAGTGGCGATTGTAAGTACCAAGTCAAACCTCGCGGGCTCCCTTACAATATTGAGCAGCGGAATATGGTGGTAAAGCAGGAACAGTTCTGGGAAAGAGGTTAGCTGACCATTGAACTGCAGGTAGGGTCCGAGCGATAGCCACCCGAATAGCACGCCTAGTGTAAGCCAAAGGGCTGTGCCCTTCTTTTTCTTGTATACGGCGTAAGCAGAAAGTAGTAATACAGTATAGCTTATATATGATACCCTCTGCCCCAAGTCCGGAGCGTATATCTTGAAGTAAGAAAGAGAGAGCGTGTTAAATATGCCGTTATAGAAGCTTGGTAGGAAAAATGAGAGTAGGTCATCGCTCCATACTTCGTTATTTTGCACCGCGTTTAGATAATTGATGGCACCTGAGGAAGAACCGCTGAAGAGCGTGTGAGCTATTGGTATGAAGCCCCATGCGCCAGTAACAAGCATTACTGCTATGGCTATTGCAATCCCAGACCAGAATTTCAGGTTCAAAACGCTGCGCCTGTGCTCTTTGCTAATCATGTAGTATGCCAGCACAGCCAGCAACATGTCAAAAGTTATGACAAGCATCTCTGGGGTGCTCATAAAAGCTACAAGCATCAAAGAAACGCCTAAACCCAGCGATGAGAGCAGGAGAGGCTTCTTGTTGTGCTTGGTGCTTTCTTCGGCTATCATCAAAAAGAAAAGGAACGCGAGAGGCACCCATTCCAAATTAGACAGGTCCAGCTCACCAAAGGCGCTTGCTATGTGGAAGGCGCTAAAAGAGAAGGCAAGACCCGCGATGAAAGCCGCGTACTTGTTTTTTACTATGTGGTCTGCAAGCAGGAACATCGTGAGTCCGCACAACATAAAGGAAAGGAAAAATAGCACGTTAAACGCGAATACTGTGCTTATTGATTGAAAAGGAAGCGAAATCAGCGCCGCTATTGGCGACATTGTTTGATAGACAAGATTTGCGCCAAGAGGCCAAAATATCAGGTTTGTATAGAAAATGTTTTTGCCGTTAAACAGCGCGTACTTGATCCACCACAAATTCCAAAGATTCTGATAAACGTCTCCGCCTGCGCCATTGGCCACAGTAGAAGGATGCGCTAGTATTGCAGGAAACATTACCATAGCTAGCGCCAAATACACTAGCGAGGCAAAAATATACGCTTTGTATTTTCCTAGGAACTTAAAACTTCTGGAATTGCTTTCATGGTTAATATGCTGCATTGCACCCGCTTCTGTCGTCCAAACCACCATTTGAATTTTAAGTGAAACAAGATAGACAATAATGTATAATAACTATTATAACCATTGTTTAGCGCGCAAAGTTTTTAGTGCTTGGCATCCATCCGAGGCTCAGGAGAAAACCGCGCGCTTTAGTATCTCCTTGCCTATCATATCTCCGGCACTTTCCTCAGGTAGTATTACCCTAGAAACACCGGCCTTGCTTATCTTTGGAAGGTTCTCTATTTTCTTCGCGCGAGATATTACTTTAATTCCCTTGTTGACAGATTTTGCGGTAACTGCTATTAGGGTATTGAGCGTGTCGTCATTGCTGCAAGCCACTACATGCGAGGCTTTTTCTATGCCGGCGATTTGCATCGCTCCCACAGAGCCGATTGGGCTAAGAATTGAGGTGTAGCCGCGGTTCCTCAAGGCATCGACTGCTGATCTGTCATCAGATATTACGACGAAACGCACCTTTGCTGAATCCAATTCCCTAATAAGCGCTTCTGCAAAGCTGTTGTAAGGGGTAATTATTACATGCCCAGAGAGTCTCCTTATGTGCGAGGCTACAAGCTTGTCGCTTATGTTTATAGATTTGATTATGCTATAAAACCAGCTTGCCAGGAAAAATGCAAGCAATACAAATATTATCGAATCTGCGAAATCTGCAGCGACAAGATATGGATTATTTATGTTGCTGATGTGCATCGCGGAGTAGGCAATACCAAGCACATTCAGCAAATTCCATACCAATGCGAGCGCAAAGCTCATGCCAGACAGCAAGGCGAGAAGCATCGAAGCGAGGAATAGCAGCAATGCTATTGACACAAGCATGCCCTCCCTTTGACCTATCGAAGCCATCTAAACACCAATGCGCCTAACAGGCACAGCACCCGCTTTAGACAAATAATCCCCTGCCTCTATGCCCGCGAGGATTTCAGGTACAACGCAGAGCGCTGCTCCAGCCCTATGCATCTTCGTGACTGAGCTTTCTTGCGAAGCTTTTGATATTATTTTTACCTTGCTGTTTAGATAATGCGCGGTTACCACCCCAAAGAGGTTTTTGTAATCGTCTTTTGATGAGAATACTATTGCCTTAGCCTTTTCGATCATCGCACCCTTCAGCACGCTGTCCTTGGTGAAATCACCTTTGATAAATTGGTAGCCAAGGCTTTGTATTACTTCAAGCTTCTTTTCATCTTCTTCTATTACTATAAAATCCATACCCTTGTCCTTTAGTGACTTGCACACATCTTCCACAACATCATAGTAGCCTGCGATAATCACATGGTGCTTAAGGCGCCGCGCTTTCAGAAGTAAAAACCTGGAGCGTATGTCTATGCGTGTAATCAGCTGCACGAATATGCTTATCAGGAAACCTATTACCACTATCCTAACAAACCCGTCTACTACCACAAGCGTTGTAAGAAGGTCGAAATTGCTGCTAAAAAGCGGTAGGAAGCCCGAGATTGAGGCAAAAGGATCTACGCCGTTGGCATTGAAGAAAACGTATGCTATAGTATAAAGGGCTTCGTAGACATTGTGAAATATGCCGTAAACTACATTGAATGTCACAAGTATGGGTATTAGAGAAAGAAGCAGAAGCAGGAATAGCAGGAACCATCCGAACTTTATCTCTTCTACACTTTCCTCAGCCATTTTAACAAACCCTTTTTCCGCTTGCCGTTCCGAAGCACAAGCGGAGCAATGTGCATTGAATCAGCGAGACATCTCTGCTGCCAGATGAGCATGCTTGCATTGCTTTCATTTGTTTTTGAGTATCTCGTTAAGTATTTCCTTGCTTGCACTTTTCTGCGGCAACACCACGTAATCCGCCCCTGCTTCGACAAGCTTTTCCTTTACGAATGCATCATTCGCACGAGTGGCTATGAAAGCTTTTGGATTGAGATCCCTTGCGGTAAGCACTGCAAAAAGATCCTTCGCGTCATTGTCCATCGCGATTGCAACCGCTTTTGCGGTTTCTATGCTCGCTTCTTTAAGCGATTTTGAGGTTGTAGCGTCGCCGCTTATGACGTTGTAGCCAAGCTCCTTTATCTTTTCAACCTTTTGCGGATCTGTCTCCACTATGACAAACTTCACCCCTTTGCCTAGAAGAGTCTCTACGACTTTTTCCCCCACGGTGCCGTACCCACAAACTATTACATGGTCGCTTATCTGAAGCTTCATGGCTGTGCACCTAAAGCGATTAAAGTATCTGAATGAGCTTATAAAAAGATTGCTGTGCTGCAATTCAAAGCGAAGAATAGGCTTGAGAAATAGCTCCAGCCAGATTCGAGCTGGCGTTTGCAGGTCCAGAGCCTGCCGTCCTTGTCCACTAGACGATGGAGCTATCCAACAAACTGCATCTGCACTAATTATTTTACGCAACAATTTTTATACCCTCTTGCTTAAATATTTTCCATGTCAATTCGCGAAAATGTCGCAATAATCCAGGAGCTCAAGGACATCGTAATCGCAGACCTGACTCTTACGCTTGCATTCGCTATTGTCTATGCAGGTAGGCTTGGCGGAATCATCTCCCTCTTTTCAAACCCTGCCAAATTTGCCCAGGCTTTCGCATACTACTTGCCAATGGCCTTTGTGGCTGTAAGCCTTGTTTTTGTGCTGCACGAGCTTATGCACAAGTTCACCGCACAGCACTACGGCGCGATAGCTGGGTTCAAAGCATCAAGAAACGGCTTGCTTATAACGATAGCTACGGGTGCATTCGGTTTTCTGCTTGGCATACCTGGAGCTACAGTCATATATGCGCACAACTTCAGCAAGAGGGAAATGGGAATAGTGGCGCTTGCCGGACCGCTGGTGAATTTTGCCATATTCGCTATATTTCTTGCGCTTTACTTTCTTGCATCTCCGGGGAGCTACGTATCTTCAATGTTCTACTTTGTCATGTTTGTAAGCATATTGCTGGCTTTCTTCAATATGCTGCCTGCATACCCTCTCGACGGCAGCAAGGTTCTTGCATGGAACAAAAAGATTTATGCTGTTTCGATGTTGTGCATATTTGCACTTATGTACCTATTCACAGGGCTTCCGCTCTCTTACATAATAATGCTTGTCATAATTGCATATTTTATATCGACAATGTACAGAGGCATAGGCTTCTGAGTTTTCATGTTTTCAATTTAGATGGGTAGCAGCTCATTGCGATTTGGCAGAAAGACAATGTTGCTCGACAACTTCCTTTTTTACTATTTTAAAAGGCATAAAAACTAAGGTGCGTATATTGATTTTTGAGGCAACATGGAAATTGCAAGGCAAAATTTAAATCTGCATGACTAACAGTTGTTTAAGCGTGGAAGCCCATCAGAATACATGCAGGGAAAAACAAATGCGGCAGCCTAGGGCATATAAAAGACCTTTTTCTTTTTTTAATGGTGAGTTCGGTGAATACGTTTCTCTCTAAATTCAAGAAGGGGCATATCGATGAACTGCTTCTCAAGGAAGCTGCATGCAACCAATTCATCGCTTAATTCGAAAGTTAATACGGAATAAGGCATTTGTTGTTTACTAAAAATTATTAACCGGCTCCAGAAAAACAAAAAAACTATAAGTATTTATTGATTTATTCTGTTAGTATATTGCATTTTAGGTTTGTAGAAGGGGCTTAAATGGCAGGAGAAGGGGATAAAGACTCAAAAATAGTAAAAACATCGATAGACTCTCTCATTGAATTCATAAAGTCGAAAGGCACGGCCATAGAAATAAGCACTGCCGCCTCGGCTTTGGGAATAGCAGAACCAATAGCAGAGCAATGGGCAAAAATCCTCGAGGAGGCGAATCTCATAAAGATAAGTTATAGAGTAGGCAAAATGTTTGTGGAACCTATAACACTGTCTCCTGAGAACAGCAGGATAGTAGAGACAAAGATAGCGACAAAAAGAGACATGCTCGAGGAAGAAGTCTCCATGCAGCTGAAGCAACTTGATAAAATAGGAGATATAATAGACGCGGCAAAAATTTCCGCCAGCAATGCCGAAACGGTATTCAGGCAAAAAGCACCAGAAATGCAGCAGAGGCTCAACGAGATAAACAAAGTGTATGAAAATGTGAATATTCAATACAAGTACATACAAGAAGCAAGCAGCAAAGTGGAGGAAACAAGCGGAAGGATAAACAAGGAATTAGACGCGCTTATTGCAAAGATAAACGGATACTCTTCAAGCAATGTGGCAAAAACCATAGAGGATCTTCAGGCTAAAATAGCAGAAACAACAAAAAGCACAAGCGAAGTGAACGGCGAGCTCGGGACAATATTAAAGGAGAAGGACAAAGCCATAGATAACATAAGGAAGAACTTAGAGAAGGAGATTGAAACGCTTAAAAAGCAGGTTAATGGGCAATTTGAAGACCTCAACAAAAAGGTAAAAATCGCGGTAGAGCAGATAAAAGAGCAAGAGAGGCAGCTTGCAACATATGATAAAGAGATAAAGGAGGTAATGCAAAGCATAGAGCAGTTCAACAAGCAGAAAAATGTATATATAAAGGAGATTAACTCTGCAAAAGTATACTTCAACGACCAATATTCAACAAGAAGGCAGGAGATAGAAAGAAGTATAGGCTCGTTCGAAAAAGAGCTTAAAGACTTCAACTCGAGCGTAGACAATTTGAAAAAATCTTTCGGAGGAGTAGCAGAAATATATGACTCTATAACCAACGCAAAGAATGACTTGGCTGTTGCTGAAAAAGAATTGGAAAGTGCAAAGAGCGAGGCTTCAAAGCTTTACGAAATGGTAAAGGCGCTTGCTGTCGCCACTGATTTGACTCCTACAAAGAAAGCTGAAAAACTTAATGAGCTCTCCAACTCTGCCAAAAGCCTTAATGAGAAAGTTGATGGTATACGTGAAAAAATAACCAAAGCAGCTGGAAATATAAAGTCGGAAGGGGGAAAAGACGATGCCTGAGGAAGAGAAGATACTTGACCAATACGACCTTAATGTAAGAGGTATGATGGTAAACATAAAGATAGCGCAGCAAAGCGACTTTGTGCCAAGTTATGAAGTCACCTTTTCAGGTATAGGCGAAGCTACAAAGCTGCTTCTGCTCTCTTTGAGAGGAGAGCTGCTTTCGATGGTTCCGATAGACCCTTCTAGGATAGAAAATGAAGAGTATGTTGAAGAGCTCAACAACAAGTATATAGAAGCTAGCTCCGTTCTTCTTGACAAGTACTTGCCTGGCACAACAAGCGACGTGAAGCGCATCCTTACTTCATACATACTCATAATGATGCTCGGCCTTGGAGATTTGGAAGCGCCGCTTGCGGACGACAATCTGGAAGAAATTGCGACTAACGGAAGCACTGTGCCAATATGGGTTTTTCACAAGATATATGGATGGTGCAAGACAAACATAAAGCCGAGCGGAGAAGATTGGATTTATAATCAAGCCTCGCAGATAGGAAGAAGAGTAGGCAGGGAGATAAACAACCTTTCTCCTTTGATGGACGCTGAATTGCCTGATGGCTCTAGAGTAAACGCCACTTTGTACCCCATTTCCCAATCGGGAAATACGATCACCATAAGAAAATTCGGTAAAAACCCGTGGTCCATGCCTGCGCTTATAAAAAACGGCACTATTAGCATAGAGCTTGCTTCGCTTGTCTGGGTATGCATAGCAAACGAAATAAGCCTGCTCATATCTGGAGGAACGGCAAGCGGAAAGACAAGTTTTCTCAATGCTTCCAGTATATTCTTCCCTGCAAACAGAAGAATAATATCAGTAGAAGAGACAAGGGAACTTACGCTTCCGGGATTCTTGCAGTGGATACCCATGATCACAAGGCAGCCTAACCCGGAGGGCAAGGGAGAGGTAACACTTTATGACCTGATGATAAACGCGCTAAGGCAAAGGCCTGACATAATGCTAGTAGGGGAAATAAGGACGGAAAAAGACGCAGAGACCCTTTTCGAAGCAATACACACGGGGCATTCCGTTTACGGCACAATACACGCTGATAATGCCCAAGATACAATAATTAGGATTACCAATCCGCCAATAGACGCGCCGAAGATCACGCTTAATGCATTGGGAGGCATAGTCGTGCTTTTCAGGCACAGGATGAAAGGCATAAGAAGAGTCCTTGAATTTGGGGAGGTACTTAGGACAGGGGATGTTAACGTATTGTACAGATGGAACATGCACGATGATACCTTCCAGCAGGTAAGCGAAATGACAAGGCTTTCAGAAACTCTTTCCCTTTACGCAGGCATAACAAAGAAGGATTTGGCTGCCGAGATCGCCGAAAAGGGCGAAGTCTTGGACTACATGGTCAGGAATGACATAACTGATGTAGACGATGCCGGATTCATAATAGCAAATTATTATAGGAACAAGAGTAAAGTGCTTGATGTCGTAAGAAATAATGTAAAGTTTTCACGTGATGTTTTTGGCTGAAAGCTCCTCTATGCAATACCAGCAATTGGTCGAATTTATACAATCTGCCGAAGCGGAAGGGAAAAGCGATGAAGGTATTGTCATTGATATCGATCGCGCTTTATCCGGTGAGATTTACCAGAAGGAAGTCCCTAACGGCTATTCAAAGCTATTGGAGCTAATCGAAAGCACTGAAACAGGTAGACAAAAGCAGAAAGAAGAGCCTAAAGAACACAAGGAAGTGCAAGAGCATATAGTAGTATCAGGGCTCGAGCAGGCAAAATATTCAAATCCCTCCCCTATAGCAAGGGAGGAAGAAGAGGTAAAGAAAGACCTTGCAGAGATAAAGGATAAAATCTCAGGCATTGTTCCAAAGGTAAAGGAGATTAAGAAGCCAAGGGCGAAGAGCAGCGACTTGGTTTTACCTACCCTTTCGCTTACAGACCAGATAGCAGAGCTGGAGAGAGTAATAGAAGGGATAAAGGAAGGTATATTTGATGAAGAGCACCTTGAGATAGTAAAGCTCGAAGTATTCGGGCTGCACGACATAGTTGAAAAAGCTGAGAGAAAAAAGAAAAGGGCAGAGGCTAACGGCAGCGAGATAGAAGGGTCGCTAGTGGAAGTTAGAAACCAAAGGCTCGAAGAAGCGATTGCTCTTCTGCAAAACAGATGAAGTGCTTAAAAAGAGGATAGGATGTTTGGAAAACAAAAGCCCAGGATTGTGAACGTTGGCGGCCAGAGCATAGCGCTTGAGCCCAAGCCGAGCAAACTGGGTTTAGCATTTCGAAAGAAGCCAAAAACTCCTGGCTTTTTTGACACGAAAGCGCAAAAGCCTCAAGATCAGGTACAGCCAAAGCCCGCTATGGCAATGCCACAACAAAAAGCGCAGATGCAAGGACCCGTCGCAGCAGGCAAGGGGAGCAAATGGAAGCATTATGTAGAAGGCATGGCCGCAAAGCACAAGGGCTTGGAGGCTACGCTCAGGGAGCAGGGCATAAAATCCAGCGTCTTTGAATTTGTGCAGCGAATGATCATAGCGTCTGTGATGGTAGCGATAGCAATAGCAGTCGCAATGATAATACTTTTTATCAAGATAGGGTTAAGCACAGTGTCGAGCGTTGTGTTTGGCGCAATGCTCGGAATTGCAATATTTTATGTTGCGCTGGGCTCGTTTCTTAATTTCCCTTCACAGAAAGGCAAAAAATCTGCGAAGAACGTGGAGCGCGACATACTTTTCGCGGCAAGGGATATGATAATTTCGCTTAGGTCCGGCATGCCTCTCTACAACGCAATAACATCCGTAAGCACGGGCTATGGAGATGCAAGCAAAGAGTTTGCAAAAATAGTGGAAAGAGTGCAGCTTAATATGCCGCTAGAAGAAGCGATAGACACTACAATTGCCGAGACAAAAAGTGAATCTTTCAGAAGGATAATGCTGCAGGCTTCAGTGAGCATAAAGGCTGGGGCCGACGTGATCTCGGCGCTGCAGAGCGTAATAGACATGCTCACCCAGGAGAGAGTAATAGAATTAAGGAGATATGGACAAAGGCTCAACGCGATTGCAATGTTCTACATGCTTTTCGGAATAATACTGCCGAGCATGGGAATTGCCGTAGTAACAATACTCACCACATTCATCTCCATATTTACAATAACTACTACCACCTTGTACGCTGCGCTTGTTGGAATATTTTTCCTGCAGATAATATTCCTGAAGCTAATAACAGGTTCGAGGCCTACTTTCAGCATGTGATTTTATGCCAAAAATTCCACAGATTAACTTTGAAAGGCTTGTCTCGAGGCAAGTTGCGCGCAGGTTCTCGAAACTGCTCGACCTTGCAGGCATAAAGATGAGCATAAACAAGCTGCTCGAGATAATTATAGTGGGGTCTTTCGCGATATTTGTAATTGCACTATTTGCCTTATACACTCTTAAGTTTTCCATGCCGGTAGACATAGTGCTTGCGTTTGTTAGCGCGGGCGTATACATAGCAGCGATATACATGGTGCTGCAGTATTTCATAGACAAGAGGAAGACGCTGCTTGAACAGATGCTTCCAGATTACTTCCAGATTGCTTCGGCTAACTTGAGAAGCGGAATTGCGCTGGACAGGGCGCTTCTGCTTGCAGCAAGGCCTGAATTCAAGTTCTTTAGCGATGACGTAAAGGATATGGGTAGGAGAGTGCTTGGTGGCGAGACGCTTGACACCGCACTCAACGAGCTAGCAGGCAAATACCGCTCGTTCCAGCTGCAGCATGCTGTGCGCATGATGCTAGAGGCAGTAAGGTTTGGGGGTGCAATGGCCGACCTCCTGGACCAGCTGAGCAGGGACTTAAGAAACCAGCAGCTTATGCAGAAAGAAGTTGCGGGGCAGCTTCTCATGTACAGTATCTTCATAGCATTCGCAGGCCTGATTGCAGCGCCAGTGCTTTATGGCCTTACAAGCCAGATGATTGTGGTAACGGACACGGTATGGAAGGGGATACTTGCGCAGAACCCAGGGGGCTTGCCCACTACAGGAGTGTCTTTTCTCAAGCCAAGCCCGCCGAAAATAAGCCCGAACACGTACCACGAGTTTTCCATACTTGCGATCATCACCATAACAGGATTTGCGAGCCTGATAATGTCCGCTATATCTTCAGGCTCGACGATAAAAGGAATACGCTATCTGCCTATATTCATAGTCGCAGGATTTGGAATATACCTAGTAGTGCAGAACCTAATAGGAGCGATATTCTCCAGCATAGGCAGTGTCTGATTTGATTGTTTTTTATTGGGTTTCGCGAGCAATTCATAGAGAAACAGAGCGGAATAAAAAATTTGCCTGCAATTCCTAGGCGCTTATTTTATTCTTTATTTTATTCTTTTTATGCTCATGGCGCTGCGTAGTTGACTCCGCATGCCCCATCGTATACGCTTGAACTGCTGCAGGGTACCCCTGCGCTTATGCCATACAAATAGCCAGGGGAGGCAGAGGATATCAAGTTGGGAGTTACATTCAAAAGCCCATTGATGCCTCCACTGAGAGGATAATATGCCGCAGGCATTACATTGGGAACGCTGCCATTCAAGTACAGATCTTCGATTTGCTGTGCTGAAAGAGAAACGTTGTATATAGAAACGTCAGCCATGTAGCCGTCCCAGCGCTGCGTGCCTGCATCTGAACCTATAGTCATCGGCAGGCCCATAGGCAAAGAAATTGTGTTGCTTGTTGTGACAGGCCCCCCTACCTCCTTTCCATTAAGGTAAATATACTCATCGCTGCCTGTCCAATTTCCGCACAGGAACGACCAGGAGTTTGTTGGCACAGGGCCAGGAGTGATTACAGGTCCAAACCACCCGCTTCCAGTATGCACCCAAAAATCACCTTCTGAATTGCCGTTGTTGTTCAATGAAAGGAAGAAACTGTCGCTTGCTGTGTTGTCATTGCCTACAATCTCGCGCCTAGTGCCGGTTATTACAGTTGGATTTATCCAAGCACATACTGTTATCTGTGAGTTAGAAAGGGGTATTGCTGTGCTTATCGTAACATTTGAATTCTGACCATTAAAGCTAGCGACGTTTGGCAAAGTAGCGCCAGTTATGCCAAGGGCGGCGTATGAACTTTTTGGATATGGCGGAGAAACAAAAGTAGGTATGCCGGAAGAAGTTGGGGCAGAGAAAACTGTTGACGAGACGGTTGCAGTTGGCATGACGCCGTTGGGCGGGTATGTCCTGCCAACTATCCAATATACATACTGATCCATATATCCGCCGCCAGAGCCTGCGCCAAATGAAAAATCAGGATAAGAGAATGCAGTACCTACAGAGTAAGTTGCGTTTTGAGATGATGGTACGAAAGATAAACTCCCCAAATAGGATAAGTTATAGGGAGCAGTAGTAGAACGCAAATAACCTCCTTTTGTCTCTATAGAATTTGTTATCATATACCAGTAGTAGTACCCATTCACATAGCTCGGCCCAGAAGCTGCGTTGGCCACACCATTGCCCTCCACACCAGCCCCAAAAGAGCACGTTGATGATTGTATTGGTTCCGTTTGTAGATAAGACGCTCCTGCACCGACCTGATTGCCGCCACTGTTGCCACAAAGACTTATAGTTTGTAATGAACTTGTGTTTCCAAATAGACCCATATTGTCCCCATCGCTAGTAGATCCAGAAGATGTGAACATGTTTTGTTGATAGGACGCTTCTACTATCATAGGAATTTTGGGTATTCTGCCATTATTTGGAGGGAATAGCTCTGTTCCCTCCCCTGTATTATTTATAAGCTGTATGGCACCTATTGCAGATATAAATTTGGGTATGAAATTACCGTAGGCAACATGTGAACTCCACCCATCAAACCCGTTCCCAAATGCTCCATAAATATTGAACACGCTCGCCCCATCATCATATTCTCCGTAGATAGGTGACAATTGAGCTGCTTCCCCTGTAATATATTTATTGAGCAGGTTTACTTGTTTGGGCGCAAAGCCCATGTAAATGGTTATTGTGCTCGAAGCAGGTATTCCATTTGCAAGCTCCAGCCAGTATACCGTGCTGGTAGAAGTGTTGCTGTTGCCGCTTTCAAGCCATGAAGGAATTACCTGCCCGTTAGGATAAAAGAACTCGACGTTTTGTAGATTGCCAGCTTCGTAAGCCGCATACGCCTGACTATCAACTGTAACGACTTGCTGGAAGGGAGCAGGCGTAGGAGTTGTCTGCGCATTCTGTATTGTTATAGGAACATAGTAGTCTACATTTATAACAGAAGAATTTCCTATAGTAACATTAGGAAGATAAAGCTTAGAAGAATTGCATAAAGCGAAGTTGCTGCAGCCGAAACCTTCCACAGTGCTATAATTGTAAGGATCATATATTGCGCCGTATTGCAGGGGGTTTCCGACATAGCCATTGAGGTTTGTGTAAGCAATATTTGTTCCGACGCCGTTGTTGCCATTGCCAGAGTAGTCGTTAGCGTTGCCGTTGAGCGGCCACCAACTAACGAGGCCGGCGTTTGGAATTGGTGCGCTGCCTATACCTTCTTGGTAAAGTTGCATTATTTGACTTGCAGTCAAATTAGTTGAATAAGCTTGGATGTTTGAGATTTCACCGTATAGGTAATCATTAACACCAGTAGGCTTGGCTCCTGAAATATATGTTGTCCAGTAATCTGTTGCCCCAGAAGGAGAGTAAGCACCAGTTGCAGAAGCAACATCTATTCCGTTTATGTAAAGTGTTTCTTTTCCAGATCCTGCCGGGTTATAAGTAATAGCTAAAAAGTACCAGCCAGGCTTCTGCAAAGTATAAGACAATTCATTGTCGCCCCAGATCCAGCCGAAGACAGTTAATCCATCAGCGCTTAGGAAAGGCATATTCCAGCATCCTCCCGGAGGGCAGCTAGTAACGCCAAATATTGGGCCGTTTACACTTGGTGAGATATAAGCCCATGCAGTTGCAGTAAATGGGTTATTCGCCCCGAAATAGCTGCCTAATTCCCCATAGATATAGCTGCTCTGC
>JBMFWY010000009.1:0-37267 GCA_049964795.1 Candidatus Micrarchaeia archaeon
AACTACAACAAAAACAACTAAAGCGGCACAGATATAAGCACATGCATGAGCACAAGCCACTAAAACAACATAGGCGTAAGCACAAGTATGGGCACTAGTGCAAGCAGCTACAGCAAAATCGACTACAGCAAAAGCATCAGCATGAGCATAAGCATGAGCAGCAGGTATAGCTTTTCTGCGAAGCTACTAGCTAGCGAGCTTAGGCTCCTTGCAGCTTGAGCAATTAAAGAAAGGGAGATGAGGTAAATGATATACATTCAAAAAAAGTTTTTATTGTCAGTTTAAATTTACCTAGTGTTTTCTTTAAAGACCAGCCCTGAGAGGGAATTGGACCCTCGACCTCCTGTTTTCCTGCGCTTCTTGATTAAACTTCTTTCCAAGAAGTTTACTTACAAGACAGGCGCTCTACCACTGAGCTACCAGGGCACGCATATACTTTTGACGCTATATTTTTATATACTTTTATTGTGCAGGCAATCAAAAGTGCATGAAAGGAAAAGGGTTTGTGTTACTGAAATAGCATTTCCCGAATAATCCGAAGCTATACTGTGCAACTGCTCTATTTCCTTAGCCATTTATATATCTTTTTATATACCCCGTATGGTATGCTCCTTTCAAACGCTTCCTTTGTTACTTTGTCTATGAATTCCGAATCGCTGATCTTTCTTTCATGATCCGCCCTTCTGCTTTCTGACATCTTCGCACCGCTCAGGTCTTTGGCATGTTTACATATTTATACTTATTTGAACCTATTTGGATCTTGAATTTATTTGAATTAGAACCGATAACGCTTTCTTTTTAGATTACAAATTCTTTCACAGGCATACTGCGCTGCAGGGCTTTCTGCCTGCCTATCGATTTCAAGCTTGGACCTATGCCGATACCTTCTCTTTCACCACGAAAAGCCTGAAGTAAGAGAGGTATGCGGAAGAAAGCTTGCCTACGGCACCAAAACCTTTCGAAGCTTCGGCCATGAAAGCTATTTCCTTTTTGCTTATCGCCCCTAATGCCGCTGCCAATCCGGGATAGATAATCAATGCGATAGCAAGGTTTGCCACTAGCACAAGATAGCTTTCCTTCATATAGAAGGATACAGCTGCCATTATTATCGCAAGCAGTATCGCGGCAACTGCGATCCTTGCGGGCTTTCCGAAACTTACCCTAATTCCAAACTCTTTCCTTAGCAAGTGGCTGTAGAGCACCGTTGCAATCGCTGGGGATATTATGAAGATCGCAGTGAGCGCTCCGTATGCCTTGTAGAGTGGCGTGAGTATGAGAAGCGCCGCCAGCTCTATCGCAACTATTGTGAGCTGGTACTGCATAAAGCGCCTTGTATTGCCGTGGCCTATGACAAGAGTGCTTGCCACGCCCCATATTACCTCTATTGCCAATCCTGCAAGCGCTATTGAAAGATAAATTGGAGCGTATGCATAGGAATGTGAGAACAGCAGGAAGACAAGAGGCTTTGCGCTTCCTATCATGTATGCTATAATCGGCAAAAGGAGGAAAAAGGTGTAGTATATGCTGCTGTTTATCGCGTGCTCGACTTTTTCCCTCATCTCCTTGCTAGCGAGCATTGTTGAAAAGGCTGGAAGCAGCACAAAGGTTATTGAGGTAACAAGTAGGTCTATGAAGCGCGAGCCTTTAAGCGCTATGCCATAGTTGCCCACTATAGTGGCAGTTGCATAAACTCCGAGGAGCAAAGGAGCAAAGTTCATAAGCCCTGTCATTGCAACATTCGATGCCACCACTGGCATCGAGAACTTTGTTATTTCGCTTATCGCTGCCATCTCCACTTTGCCAAGCCTAGCGCCTATACTCCTTGCAAGGTATATCAAGGCAGCGATTGCGCCTATCGCTGCTGAAGCGGCGTAACCGGCAATCGCGCCCAGCACTCCGTAGCCCATGGAAACAAACAGTATAACAAGCAAAAGCTGTGAAACGGCGTATGAAAGGTTTGCGATAGTGGAATCAACCGCTTTGTGCATCCCTATAAGAGCCGAAACCGCAGCGTTGAAAAGAACTGTAAGGAAGACGCTTGCCGCTGCTATCATCAAAGGCAAGGAGATGGAAGAGTTATGGTAAACGTATGTGGCAACATAGGGTGATACCACTATGCCCGCAATTGCTATCGCAAACGCGGCCGATAGCGAAACGAACATGCCGTTCGCTATTATCTTTTTCATGGCCTCCGAGTCTCTTATTCTCTCGGGCAGCATCTTTCTGAAAGCTGCCCCCATGCCGAAGTTGCCTCCCATACCAAGAACGAGGGAGTAGGATATTACTATAGTGTAAAGCCCGTAGTCTGCTGGCCTTAGCACTCTTGCAAGGTATACCAGCAGCGCGAGAGAGACAAGTGCGCCTACCACCTTGCCTGAAACGAAGATTGAGCCCCTGCGCGCTGTCTTTACGCCAAGGTCCTTGAGGCTTTCGGCACTTTCCGCTTCAGGATAATCCATCAAAGCACTTTAATCATCGGCGATTGTCGCGCGTGCTTGCCGCTGCATTCTTAAAATAGCGACACTTCGTCTTTGCGCGCGACCGCTTTTATTCTATTATTGCAGCACAACAGCTAAATAACCTATCAGCGTAACAGACTATGGCAAGATTTATTAACCTTTATTATAAAAATAAATTGCTTCATTCTCTTGAAGTTGCAAATGTTAGTGGTGCTTTTAAAATGGGAAAATCTCCTCTCGCTGATGCAGAGATATCAAAAATCTGGATATGCAAGAAGTGCAAGGCAAGGAACAAGGCAGGCAGCGAAAAATGCAGGAAATGCGGCTACAGGTATCTTAGGCCTAGAAGGAAAGAGCTCAAAGCCAAGAAGTGACGCACGCTCCGGCATTGCTTGCAAGAAGGCGTTACGCGTAAAAGTGCAAATATAAATGTAACATGGTGTAAAAATGGTAGAACTTGATCCGGTCGAGCAGCTGATAGTGAAGGCGATGCAGGAAATCGGCGCCACAAAGGATACGAGCATAAAGACTGCGGACGACATAGCGAAGAAGTGCAACAGGCCCAAGGGCTTGATAACGAACAAGCTTGTAGTGCTTGCGCAGAAGGGCGTTGTGAAGCGCGTCGCTAGGGAAAAGGCTGCAGGATATTATCTTGTCCAAAGTGCATGAACCATGGACGAGCCAAAGGAGTATATCGACTTTATGGCGCGCTACAGGGACTGGATAGCGATAAAGCGCATAGGCATAAGGGAGGGCACAGATCCGAAAGAGGTATCCCTTTATCTCGCAACAGTAAAGGAAACGATAGAGCCCAAGTTCTACAAGTTTCTCGGAATAGATATGCAAGCTCTTGACGAACTTGCGGATTCGATGACAAAGGGGATGAAAAAAGGCTATGACTCTCTTGCCGCGGTGCTGCCAAGGATGAATGACAAGAGCGTAAAGGAGTCGATCCTGAAAGCGTGCAAAGACCCGAAAACGAAGCCGATGGCGGAGTCTTACCTGTTTGGCAGGATTCTTTCAGACCTTGAAATAGAAGCTTTTACCACGCCGAAGACGTTTGTAAAGATGTTTCCAGAATACAAGATATCGAAGAAAGGCATGGGCAGGGGAGCAAAAGGCGTGCAGGGGCTTTGAAGTTTAAACGATTCAAATTCTTCCGATTTTATTTCTATTTCTTTTGAATTTTATTCCTTCTTGTGCTACAGCCTTCGAGCTTGGCTTTTCGACTCTGCAGCGCGCTTTTTCCGCTGCGTTTGAAGCTTTCTTGCACTTACATAAACTTCGCGAGATTAATCTGCTTTGTTTCGCTGTCTACGCCTCCTCCGAAAACAGTCTCTATCTCCTTCTTTACTAGCTCAAGCGTCTGCTTTAGGTAAGTGTCAAGATTGTATCTGTCTGCTATTCCTCTCGCCATGTCAAGATACTTTATTATGCCGCCTTTTGATATCGTGAGCACGAGCTTGCCACCGCACTTTTCACACACTCCTGAGAGAGGCACGCGCCTGTACTTTGCGTTGCATGATATGCACCTGAAGCTTTGCTTGGAAAAAGAATGCAAGTTTCCTATCAAGTCAGGTATGAAGTGGCTTATTATGAGCCTTTTCGCGGCGTCGCGCTTGTCTACGCTGTTGAGCTTGTCCATGAGCATGAACTCGACGCGCACCTTGTCCTCCATGTTATTGAGCTTGGTATATGCGCTGCGCGCGGGAGAAGACTTGAGCGCCGAGGACGAGCTGCCGTGCGTAAAATTAAGCCCCGAAAACACGGAAGGAGTGCCGAGCCTGCTTCCTACCAGCTCCAGCTTGACCTCTCCAGGAGAAGCGTATGCAAGGCTCTTTTCGTAAAAGTCCAAGCCGTACGCGCCCACAACTTCCATGGCATGCACCTCGTCATCCACCTCTTCGGGAGAGACATTGACTGTCAGTATTATAGGAGCATCCATCGTTCCTCCCACTGAAGTTGCAAGATATTCGCGCGAGAAATTTACAAGCGCGTCAAGCAAAAGCATTGTGGTGTCTTCATCCCCGTCGCAGTTCCTCCTTCTTGCAGAGACAAGGTAAGGATGCGCAAGCCCTATCGAGGAATCCGTGAAGCCTATAATCCTGCCCAGCACACCTGAAGAGGTGTGGGGGGAAAGTGTTACCACGAGCTTGCCAACTAAATCGTCTATCGACTTGGCGTTGTAGAATCTTTTTTGGCCGTAGAATTTTTCGAGCAAATCGTCAAGGAAGTTTGATACCTTAAGCAGGTATTCGGCACCGCGCCTGTTCAATATCACATCCTGGTGCTTGAGCTCGACAAGCTGGCTTCCGCTTTCAAGCTCCGCGCCATAAGCATCACTGGAATAGCCCAGGCTTTTGAGCTTCTCAACACTCACGCCTATCTCCTCTGGATAGAAATGGGTTATGGGCGCGTCGGTAGCGTCGAATCTCGCGGTGCCGTCCTTGAATATGTAGATGCCGTGCATGCTGCGCAGTATGCCTTTTTCGAGAGGCTCAGCTTCCTTGTTTTTGCTGAAAAGGCCTTTTACCCCTTTGAGCGATTGAGGAGGCGTGCTTATGCCAAGCGTTTGCATCGCACTCTCCATCGCTTCAGAGAGGGAGATATTTTTTGATTCAAATCCAGTAAGCTCCCCACCGCACGCTACACATTTCGCATCATCTTCAGATGCGCGCCGCCCGCAGCTCTTGCACACCCTCTCTATTATTGCGGGGGCGTTGTGCTTCCTGCAATATCTTGAATAAAGTGATTCTCCACCCACACTGCACCTGTATCTTGCTATTTCAACTTCTATGCTTTTGCTCCCGAAAGAGCGAGCGCTGTTTGAGTAGGCTTTTGAGATGTTCCTTTCCTTGCCGCCGTATTCGCCTATAGGAAATAGCACGTTTGGCGCGGGTTTCATGAGCCTTTCTTTTGCCTTTTCTGGCCTGCCTATCCTTGCACCCAGCCTGGTAGAGCGCCTCATCACCTTGAACATCGAAACGCTGTTGACCAATGCAAGTGTATTGGCTTCCTTGCTCTCCAAAATCTTACTGCTCCTATCAAATCTCAGCGCTTCCGCGCTTCCGGAATAGAAGCCAAGAGAAAGCGCAAGGCTTGCCGCATCGCCTCCTTTTATCGAGATATATGCGCCCGAATCAAAATGTGGAACGCAAAGCCTCTCGAGGGTTTCGCGCGCTTCTGGTGAGGGCTCGCCAAGCTTGAGCTCGGCTATGTGCATCGGCTTCTCGCCCTCGCTCTCGATTATCTCGGCGCGCGAAATCGCTTCGCATAGCTTGAGCAAATCCTGCGCTTCAACATCCTGGAACTCGTAAGTGTAAAGAGGGTGCATGGGCACGGAATATTTCATTGAAAGCTCGAAAGCTTCCATGAAGCTTGACGGCTCAGGCATAGCTCCCGCATAGCCTGCGGCCTTCAGCTGCTCGTACCAATATTCCTCAACATAGCTTGTAGGCTGTAGCAAGGTATTTGTTTTCTTGAAGTCTCCGTAAGTGACAAGCATGTCTCCTACCGAGAGTATTTTCGATATCCTTGGCTTTATCTCCCTTGCCTTTTCGGCGCTGTTGACTCTGAAGGCTTCCCCTGTGCTTAGCTTTACGAACGGACCCTCTATAGAGTCAACAGGCATTGCTATGCAGCCCTTGCCCGGCTTTTCCACTTTTAGCTGCGTGCCCGGTGCTATGAAGTCCTCGAGCACAACCATTGTTGCAGGGCTGAAGCCTTTCGAAGCTATGCCCGTAAACCTGGAGCGGCCGTACCTGAGCCTGAAGGAGCCGTAGTGTGCAGGATATGCAAGTATGGGCCTGCCTGCAACAATTTCCTGCAGGAATACAGCTTTCTCCTTCTCAGAATCAGATTGCGTAGGGTTTTTGTCTACTTTTATGACCCTATTTAGCCAATCCCAGTCCAAGCCTGCGGCCTTTGCATACTTGAGCACGCTTTTTGCCTTTTGCATTATTCCCTCGCAAAGCACCAGTGCCACGCCGCCTCGCACCCTGTTTGTCACAAGCTCCTCCTTGCCGTTTGCGTCAAGCCTCTTTAAGTTGCGGTGCACACTCACTTCGGCATCTTCCGTTGGCACGCCGTCTATGCATACGGGGCAATTTTCAAGGGCTACTCTCATGTCCTCTTCTGAAGGCAGGTACTGAAGATGTGCAATCGAATGGTACATAAGCACTTCCTCTACATACCTTGCAACCTCTGTCTGCGAAGGCTTGTAGGCGCCTATGCCCAGAATCCTACGCGCGTAATCGGCAAGCACAACGGAGAGCGCTGCGCTGGTGCCTCCTGCGCCCCTTATCGGACCCGCATAAAGCACTGCTATGTAATCCGAGCCTTCCGCGCTCTTGTGGATCTTTACTCCCTGGACGCCTTCGGTTGGCGCCACGAGCACTCCCTCGGTAAGCACTGAAAGGCCCACACGCACCGCGAGGGTAAGCTTCTTCTCCAAGTCGCTTGGACCGAAATCGCTCCTCTTGCATATCTCCCCTGTAATTTCAAACGCGAGCTCCTGCCTTGTCTTGCCTGAAGCCTTTGACTTGATCATCTCCGCCAAGCCGTGCAAGCCTATTATACCCTCTACCCTGCTTGCAAGATCCGGCGCGGGCTTTATCTCCACGAAAGGCTTCGGGTCGTAGCCAAGAGATCTCGCTGCGCTGGCTATCTCGAACTCCTTTTCAAAACCTTTTTGCAGCGCCTCAAAATATTCTTCTATCATTTTATCATTTTGCCGTTTTGCCATTTGGGCATTTTTCATTTTCTATTTTTCGTTTTTCTTTTGTTCCTTCATTGCTTCTTTATCCAGTTACCGCATTTTCTATGCAAGCGTAAGCGCACTATTATCAAGCGTTAAAGTCGATCATGTTGAAAGTGTGGCTCCTTGCCTCGAGCACCGGCAGTATGCACGGTGTCGGCATGTGGCCCTGTTTTATCTGGTACTCTGTCCTTGCCTGCCATGTGCCGCTGTTGAGCACATCGACGCCGTGATATGTCGCAAAACCGTTCTTGTGTATATGCCCCATATATAGCACGTCTGGAATCTCGTCTATTACAAGCTCGTCGTTTTTGCCTGGCACCATTATGTTGCCGCCGTATATAGGTGACAGATGCCTTCTTTTCAGTAGCTCGACCATCGCTTTCTCCGGCCGCGCATAGCTCATGCCGGGTATTGAAGCTATTATAGAATCCAAAGATGCACCGTGATATGCAAGTATGTTTATCCCATGCACCGTTATGTAGGACGGGTTTGTGAGCAAATGCACATTGTCCATCTTGAAGTCCTTTAGGAAGCCGGTGTCAAGACTTGGCTGTGGCTCGGAAAGCTGCACGGAATCGTGGTTTCCTGGCAGCACAAATATCTCTATGTAGTCGGGGATTTTTTCAAGGAGGGAAAAAAAGAGCCTGTATTGCGAATAGAAATCAGGCACCGCAAGATCCCTGTCTTGGTGAGGATATATACCTATGCCGTCAACATCGTCCCCTCCTATTATAAGGTATTTTACCTTTCCTGCAAGCTCTTTTGCCTTGTCGACTTCGCCGTTAAGCCAGCGTATCATGCGCGTGAAGTTGTCCTGCATGAACAGCTTGCTGCCTACGTGTATATCTGAAGCGAAGGCTATTGCTATGTCCTCTTCGGAACGCTTCGGGGTTATTATGGGCACGTCAGGCCATATCAACTCGCTTGCCATTAGGAAGGGGCCCGAAATCTTGCCCTTCACTGCGAGCACCTCGTCGTTAACTATAGTTGAAGCTTTTGCAAACAGCTGCTTGCTCTTTTCGTATGTGCCGTTGAGGAATATTACCTTTACTGTGCTTTTTTCGTCCTCGAGCACGACCATTATGTTGCCGTTCTTTGTTGTTATCTTGCTCCGCACTATTCCAATTACGCAAAGCTCCCTGCCCGAAGGAAATTTGGAGACAGACTCGAGATCCTGCACTATTGTTATGGTGCTGCCCCTCTCCTGCTCTATTATGTGCTTTATTTTTTTCAGCCTGCTGCGGAAGTAATCTACGAAATCGGATACCGTGCCGCTTGTTATCTCAGCCTTTCTAGTCCTTGTGGAGTAATTTGCGTCTACTAACTTTGACGGTGGATTGAAATCCGCAGGCTTTGATACCTCTATCGTGCTTGGGACCTTTTCGCTTTTCAGCTGCTCCACGATCTTGTTCACGCGCTCCGTTGTAAGGATCTTCAATCCTTCTTCTCCAGAGAAGGAATCGACTATCCTCGAGACAAGGAGCTCCATGTCTATCTCGCTTGAGGAAGAAAGGTCAATGTCTGCTGCTACGGCTATGCCAAACTTGGCAAGCCTCCTTGCAATTGACAGATAAGCCTCTTCACCCTCCACGCGACGCCCCCTGCAGCATTGTTCAAATTACGCGATTGTGCAATTGCACAAAACGCATCCGAATTCCCTTTAAATTTAACATTACTTCATTTTTCCTTTTTTTCTTTTTTCCCTTTTCCTCTTTATTTCTCTTTTATAGATTCGAGCTGGCTGAGTATATTCCATATCACTGTCCTCGCCTGAGGCTGCAGATTTATGTCGTTGCTTATCGAGTCTATATTGTAGATTGCGTTTGAAACCCTCACTGTGTATTCGCCTTCGGCGCTGAGACTGTTTTTTGCCTCGCTCACCGCGCTTCTGACATTTTTCGGAACTGACATATCATTTATTATCGAGTCTATCTGCCTCTTGATTTCCTCTATTTTTTTGGCTATCTCGCTATCGTTTTTCATCTGATCACCTTCTTATCCAAGCGCACCGTTACGCAACTTACAATTAGCAACATTATTGCAACAAGTATAGATTGCGCTGAAACCTATATATTACTTTGCGTGGCTTTTCGACAATTTTTGTTAATACAAAACTGTTTTGCGCAAAAGCTGAAAATTGCACTGGACGCGGCATGCGATGCCTTTGCGCTTTTGTGTCACTGGGCTGCTAGACCGTTATATGCAAAACATATCTTGCATAGAAACCGAGAAGTATCGTGACCGACGCTGCACCTAATGATATAAGTAAGGATTCGGCCACGCGCTTAGCAATGCTTTGGCCGCTAAGTATCGCGATTATTGATGAAGTAGTCGCAAGCACCAGGCTAGTGAGAAGCACCGAATAGGCAATTCCGTACAAGCCCCCTATGCCTAAAGCGAAAGGCGCAATAGGGAACGCTGCCCCGCAGAAATAAAATATACCTGTATAGAGTGCGGAGAGGCCAGGCTTTCTTCCGCGACCCGAAGCGCTTATGTTTTTCTCGTACTTCGTGGACAGGTATGCCCCTCCTGACATCGACAGTGTACCTGAGATCGCGACAAGCATCCCTGCTATGAGCACGAGAACGGGCAAGCGCAGTGCCGCGCTGAACCCCACTACAGCGGCAAGCACTTCGACAAGCCCGTCGTTCATGCCAAATACTACATCGCGAATATTGTTGAGCACTGGGCTCAGGGAAAGAAGTATATGGCTCAGCACGTCTTCGGTGCGTTCCCCTTTTTCCATGAGGTGCAAAAGCGCAGCTTCGCCTCTCCCAAACTTGAACCGCCTCATTGCAAGCGAGAGCTTCTTGTCTGTAATTAGCTTGTTATATTCCATGAGTTTTATTGTAAAAGCTATGCCGAACAGCTTGCGTGAAATCATTATCAGAAGAATCCGAAAAAAGTTGTTCCTCTTCCGCACCCCGAAGCCGTTCATCCTTAGAAGCTTCTTAAGTATCTCTGAGTGGCCCCTCTCTATTATGTATAGATGCGAAAGGGTTTTCCTTATCTCACTGTTTTTCTCTTCCTTCTCCAGGATGCCATAGACTTGCGAGTGGAATTCTTCGTCCTGTTGGAGGCTCTGTATGTATTCTTTCTTGCTCTGCATGGTACGGATTTGGAAAGCAACATTTAATATGTTTCGCGAGTTGGAGCCGAAAGGAGAATGCGGATTCTTGGAAAGCCCTGAAGGCAGTTGCATGCGCATGCGAAAGCGCTTTTTGCCTCTTCAAAAGTAAAAAATAAATAGATGTTTTTGCATATTATATATTGGGTGATAGCATGGTTGCCAGGAAGAATAGGTCTACCGGAAGGTGGCTGATGCCGGGATTTTCGGAGTTCTATCCGGAGAGGCTTGACAGGTATTTTGACGAGTTTTTCCACATGCCAAGCCGCTTGCTCTCCGAGTTTGCAAAGATGCCGGATATCGACCTCATAGATGAGGGCGACCATATAACAGTAAAGGCGGACATTCCGGGAGTCAAAAAAGAGGACATAAAGCTCAGGGTCGACAAATCAAGGATAACAATAAGCGCCGAGACCAAAAAGGAGAAGGAGGAGAAGAGCAAGAACTACTACTTCAGCGAGCGCGCAGCTTCTAGCTATTTCAGGAACGTGCAATTGCCAAGCGAGGTTGTGCCGGACAGCGCAGAAGCAAAGTTTGAAGACGGAACTCTTGAGATAAACTTGAAGAAGGCCAAGGAAGAAGGCAAGGAGGTAACTGTCAAGTAAAGGGCAGCGGCTTTTTGTCTCTTTTTTCTTTGCTGCTGATTCCGCGGCAAACGGCCTGCTTACGATGCCCGCAATCGCCCTCGAAACGCTTCCGCCTTCCGTGGTAGGCTTCGTCTTTGTGGGCATATTCATAGGCGGGCTCGTGCCTGCAGCGATAATGGCAATAGCTTCTGCAAACCTTCTAACCAAAAACGTCGTGATGCCTTTCAAGAAGCTGAGCCAGGAGGGCCAGACAAAGCTTGCGAAATGGCTTACCGCCGCAATCATCTTCATAGCCCTTGGCTTTGTATTCGTGGTGAATCCAACATACGCAATACAGTTGCAGCTTCTTGGAGGTATAATCATAACGCAAACGCTTCCTGCGGTATTTCTAGGCCTGTATTCCAGAAAATTGGACTGGAAGGCGCTTATCGCGGGCTGGATAGTGGGCATAGGAGCAGGCGTGTGGCTTGTCCTGCTTGCAAACCATTTCCACACGCTTACGACTTCGATTTATCCTACTCCACTGGGTCCGCTGTTCATAGGGATAATAGCGCTGACATTGAACATCATTGTAGCTGTAGCAGGCTCCTGGATTGTCAATGTGCTTGGAGCGAGGAGGGAAGGCGTTATCAGGGAAGCGGAATTGCTGATAGAGGAAGAATCGTTGCTGAAGCGGGGAGCACATCCTCAAGGCAGGAGGTGAAAAGCGGCGCTGATTTTGTTCCGCGTTGCTGAAACGCACTAAATCCATAGGCTGCGCCAGCTTCCTTCCGATAAATTATTAAGCGTTTAATTCCAAGTTCCAAAGCATTTGGATTTGATGGCTCGATCGCAACGGCTTGCTTGCCCTCCTATTTGAATTTGATGGCGAGCATGCGCGATTGCTGAATAGCTTCAATTATGAGGTGCATAAATGGATCTGACAATCGTGAGGTTTGCAAGCTTGATAGCAATATCGCTAATATATATGCTTTTTGACGTTTTCAATCGCAGGAACATCCCAAGCGCTTTTGCGTATGCTTCTGTAATCTACGGCGCGATTCTTACCTTGCTGTACCTAAACATCGCGATGATAGCAGAAAGCGCAGGTATAGCCCTTTTGGTGCTTGGTGCGGGATATCTTATTTACAAGTATGGCCAGCTGGGAGCAGCAGACGTCACGGAATTTGCTGCGCTCTCATTAATCCTGCCGATTCAGGGCATCCCCTTGCTCTACCATGCAAACCAGCTAAGCTTGCCCTTCATTATCTCGCTCATAATTAACAGCGGCATAGCTTCGTTTTTCATAATACTTGTATACTACCTGCCGAAGGCGAAGAAGAATTCGGAGAAGCCGCTGCTTTCCTACATTTCGCAATACGATCTGATAAAAGCGACGGTGATAGCTGTTGCATACCTGTTTTTCATTTTCTTCCTGTCTTCTTATACGGGATTTTACCTTCCGGGAGTTGCAATGCTCTCCCTGATAGCAATTGTCTCAATAGCCATAATGCTTTTTGAGAAGCCATTGACCAACACGATGATTTCCTACATAACCGTGAAGGATTTCGAGGAAGGGGATATAATAGCGTTTAACCTGATGAGCAAAGAGGAAATAGAAAGGCTCAGGCAACGCATACCGAATTTTGGCAGGCTTGTCGATCAAAAGCTCATCACGGAGATGAAAAAGCTCAAGATAGAAATGAAGATACCGGTATACAAGGCGGCAATGCCTCTTGCATTGCCCATATTTATCGGAGTGTGCCTGTCGCTTCTTTTCGGCGACCTGATACTTTTCATGCTCCCCTTAATTTACCTTTTACCCTGATGCAAAACCTGCTCGCTATATCATTTATACTTTTGCGCCTTAAAGGCTTATTGCAAACACTTTGCGCGGTTTTATTATGCAGTCAAGCAAAAAGTTTCAAAATTCGCCGGGCTTGGCGTCCAAAGGCCTTTCTTTTGCCTTCTTTGGCTATGATTACTTCGATGCGCCTACCAATATGGCAATAGACGAAACCCTTAAAAAGCTCAGCGAGCAGACGGGCCTTGCATTCATACGCTTCTACAGCTTCTCCAAGCCGGCTATAATACTCTCTATTTCAGACAGCATAAAATGCCTGAAGCAGGGCTATGGAAGCTCAAATGACATAGAGGTTACAAGAAGGCAAAGCGGCGGGAAGCCCATCTATGTGGATGAAAATGTGCTTGCCTACAGCATTTCTGGCCCAACATCTACAAGCCAGACAAAGGATTTCGGCTCCATGGATTTTGTGCACAGGTATTTCGGCTCTAGGGCCTCTTTGGCGATAGCGAAATATTCAGGCTCCGACAATATAGAGACAGGAGAAGTATACAGCATAAAAGCAATGGGCAAGCCTCTTGCGGGGCATGCGCAGAATCCTACAATCGGCAAGTCTTTTTTTTACCACGGGGTTATCGCCATGCGGGCATGGAACTTCGAAAGGATAAACAGGCTTTTGAGAATGCGGCCCGGAGATTATGACGAGCTCAAAATCCTGCCTAGCGTGGAATCGATAAGCGCTGAAACTCGCGGCACATTCGATTTGGAGCACGCTAAGTCCGATTTGGCCAAGGAGCTGCTGGCCCAGATCTCGGAAGGCAATTATCAAGGCATGGGTGATGAGGAAAAAAAGAAGGTGCTGGATTCGGCAAGAATGCTTGCAGACTCAAAGTATAGAAATGAAGAGTGGATAAAAAACGGCAACGGGGGCACGCTGCGCGAAGATTCTGCATTCTGCCTGCTTTACACGGGCTAGCCGCTATAAAAACCTAGCTAGCTCTTTTCTTCTTCAACCAGCAATTTGAGGAGCTTGTGGGCAGGCCCCAAAATCCATTGCGAGCCGCCTGCGTAGACGTTTGAGAATATCGCAACGCTAGCTTCATTGTCCAGATCCCTTGCAATGACAGAGGTAAACCCTTCCCAGCTTCCCGTGTGCTCTGCCAGCTTTTTGCCTCTGCCGCTTCTTATGAACCACCCAAAGCCGTAGCCGTATTCGTTTCCCTTGATTGGAGCCTTTATGCTGAACATCTCCTGAATAGATTCCTTGCGCAACAGCTTGCTTCCGTATAAGGCTGCATCCCACTTTGCAATATCAATGATGCTCGAATACAATGCACCATCGGCAAGCATGCCAAATGCATCCGCAACGAATCTGGCGTTTGCAAAACCTCCGCTTTTTTTTATAAGTTCGTAGCCTTTTGCCCTGTTGTACACTATTTCCCTGTAGCTGTGCACCCCTGTAGAGCTCATGCCAAGAGGCTTGAATATCTCATTTTCTAGGAAGCGGTAATACTCAATGCCCGACACCTCTTTTATTATAAAGCCCAGTAGCGCGTAATTGGTGTTTGAATAGGAAAACCTTTTGCCGTGGCGAAATTCGACAGGCAGCTTGCAGATATTTTCAAAAATTTCCTGTTCGCTCGCCTCGCGGCTTAGGTCGAAAAGCTTGCCGGGCACGTAGCCGGAATACTTTCTGCCCAAATAGTCTGCTATTCCAGAACTGTGCGACAGCAATTCGGCAACTGTTATGCTTTTCAGCCTTGCAGGCACTTTACCAAAAAAATCGGCAAGAGTGTCATCGAGCTTCAGTCTGCCTTTCTCGCTAAGCTTGAGAATTGCCGCCGCGGTGAACGCCTTGCTCATCGAGCCGATCCTAAAAGGCATTGCAGGATTGGCAGGAATGCCGAATTCAAGATCTGCTGCGCCAGAGCCTTCGGCAAAAACGATTCTGCCCTTTTTGAACGTGCCTGCGACAACGCCGGGCGCCTTGTGCTTCGCCATCGCGTCTTCCAATATTTTTCTTGCCCTGCTATTTTCTGCCAATCCCTCCAAATTACCCACTGCCAAAGCAAAACACCTGCCGATTGCCCTTGTTGCCGCAACCGGAAAGCTACTGCTTCTTAATCGACAATACCTTTATGTTAAACACGAGGGTCTTGCCTGCAAGCGGCGAGTTGAAGTTTATTGTCGCGTTGGTGGCGTTTATAGCTTCTATCTCCCCCTGGCTGCCTGTTATAGTCGTGATTACCTCTCCGACTTTTGGTGTATTATTCCTGAAGACCGAAATAGGCACAACTATTATCCTGCTCTGATTAACATACCCATATCCTTCGCTGGGAGGTATTTCTACCGTCTTGCTTTCGCCTACTTTCATGCCTATTACTGCATTTTGGAAACCGGATATCACCTGATTTGCTCCCACTGTGAAGTTAAATGGCGTTCCGCCGACATTCGTGCTGAACACTGTGCCATTGGTGAAGCTTCCCGTATAGTATACGCTTACAGTGTCTCCGGCTACAACTGTTGGAACATCCAAAATGTAGAATGCAAACGCCGCGGCCGCGATTATTGCCACTGCTATCGCGGCAATATATGCATTTCTGCGTCCGTATGCCTGCCTTTTCTCCTTTTTTGCTGTTTCTTCCTTAGATCCATTAGCTCCGTCTTTTTCCATATGGGCACCTATCGATTGCGATATAAAGCATTTTTAGCAAAAGTATAAAAGGCATAGCCTATTCTGCATGGAAAAGGTAAAGGCCATTTCAAATCAGGTCTTGTAAACGGTATAAGTTGTGTTTGTTGTCACATTAGGCAGTGGCACCAAGAGGCTAAATAGCGTGTGATTGAGCAGGTAACGCGGGTATGGCGGTTGGGTATATATAGACACAAGATTGCACTTGCTGGCTAGCGTATTGTCCGTAACGGTAATTAGATAATCATTTTGTTTTATTATAGTGCAGTTAAGTTCGTTTATACCTGTCCAGGATATGTTGTAATTGTAATCTGTAAATGAAAGTATAGGTAAAGGCATTGCATTATTATAATCAACCGTCAATATTGAAGAACCTTTAGGCAAGGTATTTACAAACTTTCCTATGTTGTAGAAGGGATATTCGTAAGAGTACATAGATATCTTAATAGAATTGACCTGCACTAGGTCATTCGCCACAATGGCGCCAAGTAGTATTGCAACTGCCGCTACTTTGATATAATAGGACTTGCCCTTTTTTCCTTTCACTTTCTCCTTTGCATTTTTCACCTTGTTTTGTTTTTCGAATGGGTGACCTTCAAGAAAGTCTGCCATTGCCATGCCTATAAGCAGCGTGGCAGATGGCGCAAGTATAAGCAGATACCTTGTAACAGGTATGCCCATATCTATCTGAAGATAGGAGGTTAAGCTCATGGTGCCAAAACACAAGTACAAGAATATTGACAAAACCCAGACTGCGGGCAGCGACGCCTTCCTGTCTTTGTAGATTATTGCTATAGCGC
Organism: Candidatus Micrarchaeia archaeon; assembly: GCA_049964795.1. Classification (GTDB taxonomy): domain Archaea; phylum Micrarchaeota; class Micrarchaeia; order Micrarchaeales; family Micrarchaeaceae; genus JAKATY01. Next base: position 16,208 of record JBMFWY010000009.1, read on the forward strand.
CTGCTGCCACCAAAAGGTAGTAATAGAAGCCTGTCTCCGCCATGCTCAGGTTAAAAAGCCCTTTGTTTGCTTTGTTGGTTAGAAACATATATTCTATATAATTCTCCAAGCCATAAAATGGAGACACTTTTACATTTCCAAGAAGCGCATGCTGGGTAGTAGAATTATAATTGTTGATTAGAGCAGTAGGCACATATTGGGGCGTTCCAAAAGCGAAAAAGCTGAATGCCATAATCACCAATATTGCAAATCCCACACCCAGCAGCGACATCATCAATAGCTTTGCATAATGCAAGTTTCCCCTATGCCGCACGACGAGATACCCTAATATGAGGAGTAGGGGCAAAAAGCTCAATACTTCTTCAGAAACGGATAGTATGCCCAGTATGGCAACAAAGCCTGCGGATAAAGACAGCAAATAAGCATTCCTATTGCTTTTTGCATACAAAGCATATATAAGAAGAAGCATCGATAGTGCCGCGAAGAAAGCCATTATTACATCGTCGCCGCCTCTTGAAACCTCTTCTATCCCCAAAGGGAAAAGCGCATAAAGCAGCGCGGAAGCAAGGCCTGCAGTGTAGCCGCTTAGTTTTTTGCCCAAAAAGAAAATCACAAGAATTGTGAAAGCATACATGATAGATGCGTACATTATATAAGAGGCATTGCTTGGTCCCAAAAGCCAAAAGAACAGTGCAACGCCGCCGTAAGTAAGATATTTGACACCATCTATGCCCTGATACATGAGGTGGGCAAACCCCTGGGTTTCAAGCATATGGCCGTAAATGCTGTAAAACTGTTCGTCGAGACCTGCGGCCCCATAGAATCCGTGAAATGCAGTTGCAAAGAAAAGCAGTATGATTGTAGCCAAAGCAAGCCCAACGAAAACTTTTTTGTAGCGCTTTAGCACATATACCACCAATGAATTACGATTTAGATAAATAGAGGGAAACTATAAATTCCTTATGTGGCACGCCTCCTGCGAATAAGCTGCAATTGAATTTCCGCAAGCTTGCAAATGCGGGCATTTCCAAACTCCCACTTTTTCCGTTTTTCCATAACCTTTTTATATTATTTCTTAGCAGTACTAACCAGAGAAAAAGTCGCATTCATGATGATGGCTATGTTACATATTACACTTATTAATAAAAATAAAACCTTTTCCGAAATCGGAAGAGGAGTCGATCAGATAAGTGCAGTGGTAGCCATAATCCAAGAATAGAGCGGCTTTTTCTTGAGTTGGTTTTATGGCTAAGTCATATGTAGACATTGTAAAATACATGATAGAGGCAAGATTCGAAGTAAGCGGGATGGTAGACAAGCCCGACATAATAGGCGCGATTTTTGGGCAGACAGAAGGGCTTCTTGGAGGAGACCTTGACCTGCGCGAATTGCAGAAGAACGGCAAGATTGGCAGGATAGAGATAGAAAGTGGCACCTCGGAAAGCAAGACTTACGGAAAGCTTTCTCTTCCGACTTCGCTAAATAGGGTAGAGACTTGCATACTTGCTTCCGCGATAGAATCCGTAGATAGGGTAGGGCCATTTGAGACTTCTTTCAAGATAGAGAAAGTCGTTGATACAAGAAGCGAAAAGAGGGCAAAGATAATATCCAGGGCAAAAGATTTACTGAAAACATTGCTTGAAACGGAGCTTCCGGACAGCAAGGAGCTCAGCGAACTTGTCGAGTCAGATGTAAAGCTCAGCGAGATAACAACGTATGGGCCGGAGAAGCTTCCTGCAGGTCCTGATATAGACAAAAGTACAGAGCTGATACTTGTAGAAGGAAGGGCTGATGTTGTCAATCTGCTCAGGAATGATATAACAAACTGCATCGCGGTAGGCGGCGCTTCAGGAACCGTGCCGCAGACAATAATCGCGCTCTGCAACACGAAAGATGTCACTCTTTTCGTTGATGGAGACAGAGGAGGAGAACTGATTATGCGCAGCGTAATGAACGTTGCGGAAATAGACTTCCTAGCGCGCGCGCCTGACGGCAAAGAGGTAGAGGAGCTTACAAGGAAAGAGATTATCAAGGCTTTGCGCTCGCGCATACCTATAGAGCAGGTTGTCTCAAGGAATGGCAGGCAGGCAAGCCATGCACAAGCGCCGCATTTCGCGGAGCAGCAAAGGCATGAGCGCGAAGAGGTGCAACAAACATTTTCTTCGCCAAGCCAGGCAGGCATGCAGCAGAGGAACCAATTTGGTGCGAGGCAGCAGCATTCATTCGCGCAACAGCCTCAGCAAGCACAGCAAACGCAAAGTGCGCCGCAACAGGCAAGGCAGGCGCCTTATGCACAACGCGGCGATGAGCATGTACCAAGCCCTTCCGAGATAAGGGACAATCTTTTCTCGCACAACAGGCAGGGAAATGAAGGAGAAGGAAGAAGAGAGCGCCCAAGCAATTCGTTTTCTCCTTCAAACAGGAGCCTTGGCATAAAGGACTTGAGTGAAAATGAAAACGGCGAAGAGGATCGCGCCGCTACGGGAATGGGCAGCCTGCCCAGCATACAGATGTCGCCTGAAGCGTCTATAAGTGTATCGGAAGTGCTAATAAGTGCTTTGGACGAGCTCAAGAACAGGCTGAGAGGAAGGCTTTATGATTCGAAGAACAGCATGATAGTGGAGAAGCCGATAAGCGAACTTATACAGGCTGTGCAGGATACGCCAGACGTTAATGCCATAGTGTTTGATGGTATAATAACGCAGAGACTTGTGGAGCTTGCACACAGAAAGGGAGTAAAGATGATATATGGCACAAGAGCAAGCCAGCTTTCGAGAAAGTATGATGACATGCTGCTGTATACACGCGAGAGCGGCAAGCTTTGAGCTTGCGCTCGTCTCTTTCTTTTCTTTGCCTTCCTGTTTCTGAGCTTTGTCTTGGGCTTGAAGGAAATTGCATTGCCGCCGATGCTTAAATGCAAGCTCGGCGTGGAGCGCGCTTGCGCTGCGAACCATACTTAAATTCTAGCCAAGCTTTTGTTTAGGCTTCGGCTTGCCAAAAGTAGTAGTCAAAAAGCAGCGCATCGTCTCGGAGTGACGCTATACTACCTCTATGTTCTGCTCGTTATAGCCTAAATTGGCCAGCGCCTTTTTCGCTTCGAGCTTGTGGTTGCCCTGCAACTCTATCAGACCATCCTCATACGTGCCTCCGCAGCCGAGCACCCTTTTGAGGTTTTTTGAGGTATTTTCTATATCTTCCGGCGATATGCCCTCGATAACAGTAAGCACCTTGTCGAACTTGGCCTTCTTGGTGTATACCTTTATCCTGTTTTCCGTTTCCTTGTCAAGGACATCGCATACGCATATGTCTTTGGGCAATCCGCATTTCGGGCAAATCTCTACCATTATTCCTTTACACCTCTTTCTCTAAAAACAGTGTTTATCCTTGCTATGCTTTTCTTTATCTCCCTGATTTTGACTACCTTGCTCTGCACGCCTGTTGCCGCAATCTTCCTTTTTTCGGCAAACATCTCAAGCATAAGCTCGTTTAGCTTCGCCCTGAGAACATTGTCCTGCATAGCCCTTATTTCTTTGATCTTTATAATAAGCACCTTCGCATTAGCAGATTTATAGTGCATAATATATTTAAATCTTGCTGCTTTTCGAAGGCAACAGACGCACAAGCTGGGAGCCAGAGCACAAAAGTAGGGACATTGTGCTATGCTTGCAAGCAAGCTTTTCAATGCACAAGCGCTCAATGCAGCGATGCAATTATGCCGTCTATTACCCCGTTTACTCCTATGCCGCCAGTGCTCCTTACCACAAGCCTGTGGCTGAGTATCGGTCTTGCAAGCGCCTTTATATCTTCGATGTTGACCTCACTCCTGCCCTCTATAAGCGCTTTCGCTTTTCCACATCTCATGAAGCTTATCTCCGCCCTCGGGCTGCCACCCATTACTATATGTATATCTTTCCTGCTCGCATTGACAATTTCGGTTATGTATTTTACTATGTCGTCGCCCATTTTTACGCTGTCGACCATGCCCTGGAGCTCTACTATGTCGCCTGTTGTAAGGACATTGTTTATCTTTACGCTTTCGCCCTTTTCCTTTATCCTGAGCATCTCCTGCTCCTCTTCCATGCTTGGATAATCTACTGCTATCCTCATCAGGAACCTGTCCGCTAGCACTTTAGGTATTGGAGTGGTGCCTTCTATGTTAAGGGGGTTTTGCGTTGCAAGCGCTATGAAAGGCTTCGGCAATGGGATTGTCTGGTCGCCTATGCTGACTTGCCTTTCCTCGAGCGCCTCGAGCAAAGCTGTGGTCGTTTTTGGCGGCGCCCTGTTCAGCTCGTCCACAAGCAGTATGTTGGTGAAGATCGGTCCCTGCTTTAGCTTTATCTCCTTATTTTCATCAATATAGGTATAGCCTATGATGTCGCGTATGTCGAGGTCCGGCATGCCTTGTATCCTGTTGAACTTCGCTTGCACGGCTTCCGCAAGCGTCTTTGCCATTGTAGTCTTTGCGACTCCAGGCACTCCTTCAAGCAGCACATGGCCGTTTGCAACAAGGGCTATGAACATGAGCTCTATTACCTCCTCCTTGCCCGCTATCCTCTTTTTGACTTCTTTTAACACATTCTGGTACGCTTCTTTTGGGTCCACACAAAAACCTTATTAAACTTAACTATTAGAATATAAGCAGGCAAAGATTAAATAATAGTGCTGCATGCGCAACGTAAAGCATAAGCAATGGCTTGCCCAAGCAGCGCAGCTATTAAAGGAGGTGACGTTAAATGATAGGAAAAAAATCCGAGTTCAAAGGCAACGCTCTTATAAAAGATGTTGAGGAACTCATAGAAAAAAGGGGAAAAGTTGGAGAGCTGACTTACGAGCAGAAGCGCGCTTACGAGCATGCGAAAGCGCTTGTGCAAAAGAAGCACTACAACGAGCTGAAGAAAGAGCTTGAAAGCCTTGGCATGCTTAGCGACGACGCGGTAGCAAAGGTGCTGGAGATCATGCCGAAGAGCAAGGTGCTGCTTTCGCAGCTTCTCATAAAGGAGAAGAGGGTTTTCAGCGACGAGGACAAGGAAAAGATACTTTCTATTTTAGGTAAGGCGTGAAGCGCTGTTGGCGTTGATTGCACGCATGTTTGTTGTGGAGGGTGAAGGGTGAAAAGAATGGAGGAAACAGGAGAACAGCAAGAAAAGCGCGAGGAGTACGCAAGGGTAATAGACTTCATGTCCAGTGGAAAGGCGTCCTCCAACAGGTCCGAGCCCGTTGCCCAGCTGGTAGGCGAAGAATGGTTCACGCTTTTGGAGGCACAGCCCAGGGAGTCCGTCTCGCTGCAGCTGGCCGAGCGCGTTTACATAGGCAGAGAAGAGAGGGACAAGATTTACCTTATAAAAGGAAGGATAAGCTACGAAGACCTCACACAAACGGCAAAAAACGAGCTGCCTACTGTAGTCATGCAAATAATAATGGATAACGAGCACAGATTCATAGAGGTTTTCAATAAGTCAGGCCCACTTAATATTCGCGAGCACACTCTTGAGCTTCTTCCCGGCATAGGCAAGAAGCATTTGGTAGCAATACTCACGGCGCGCGAGAAGAAGCCTTTTGAAAGCTTTGCAGATTTGAAGGGGAGGGTTCCACTGCTTCAGGATCCGGCCAAGCTACTTAGGGACAGAATAATAAGCGAGCTTATGGGTGCTGAGCGGTTCTACATGTTTGTGAAACCTTTCAGGAAGAGGCTTTGAAAACGCAGGCATTGGCCTATTCCGCTGAGCGCGAGTGCACAAGCTGAACACGCTGTGCAAAAAGCAACAATAAATGCTGTTGCTCTAAAAATAGACTTTTCACACTTTTTCAAGATGCAGTGAAGGCACTATGAGCTTCCTTTTTGCGCTCATGACATTTACTTCTACTATATAGGCTTCGCCGCGCTGGCCAATTATCTTCCCTATCTTACCCCTGTATCTGGGATGCGGTATGTCCCTGTAGTTGCCTTTTGGCACTATCGCCACTTTGTCCCCTATGCTGAACTTTTTCAGCTGACTCCTCGTGCCGAGGCTCGAAGGCCTGTGGTGCCTTGCTATATTCCTTGTCCTTTTCGAAAGCATGCCGTTTGATTTCATGGTCATTGCTATCTCCTTAATTATTTATTATAGAAAATGTCCAATTAAAAAGCATTTGCACTGCTTTGGCGGATTTTCGCCGCTGCAGCGTCAAATAGCAATAAGGATTAGCAGCATAACCTATTTAATAGTTCATTTGCAAACTCTTTTTGTAAAGGAGAGTGCGCGCGATGAAGCCGCTACCTCCGTTGTTTAAAAGCAAAAAGTGTTGCGAATGGCTGAAAGAGTTTCTACTCCGCACAAAAGGGTCACGCTGAAGCCCACTTACCACGTGGTAAACATAGTCGCAAATGCCGACTTGAACACCTATCTTGATCTTTACGGTCTTGCAAGCATATCCCACGACGTGGACTACGAGCCGGAGCAGTTTCCTGGCGCCATACTGAAGGTCTACAACCCCAAGGCGGCGCTGCTGCTTTTCAAGAACGGCAAAATGATATGCACCGGCGCACGAACTGTTTCAGACGTAAGGAAAGCGATAGCAGAGGCTGTTGAGCTCATCAAAAAGTACAAGAAGCAGTCTGGAGAGTGAAAAAAAACCCTTTTTAGGCATATACGTTAATAACCAAAAAACACCGCAAAATATTTATATAGGGTAGTATAAGATACTACCACGGTTTTTTACGCTGTTTCTGTAAAAACCCTATTCTCATCCACCCAAGGCGTATGCTTTGCATACGCCTTATATTTTAGCTTTTAGCTTTGGCTTTCTTTAGCCATTTTCCTAGCAAAAACCAGATATCCTGTATGCCATACTCCTTTTGTCGAAGGTCTCATGCCTTCTTCCCTCACCAGCATATCCCTTACTATACTCTCAAGCACCATTATGTCAGAGAAGCCGTATCTGTTGAGCTCCTTGACAAATGCCTTCACCTGTTCCATGTGCGGAAGATAGCCGAATATGAAGCCGCCGTCCTTGAGCGCTTTGTAAGCCTTGCCGACGACTTTGTTTGATTCGGGCATGTCGAGGCTCACCAAATCGACATCCTTTTCCTTTATTCCTTTCCTTACATCCCTGTTTACTATTGTAAGATTTTCAACCCCTTCCCTCTTCGCATTCGTTTCTGCTATTTTTATGAATTCTTCCCTTATCTCATAGCTTACTACTTTCTTGCATATTTTCGCAAGCGAAATGGCAAGCCATCCACTGCCTGTTCCCGCGTCTACGCAAACGCTGTCCTTGCCGATTCCGGCATATGCCATTACCATGCCTATGTCCTTGGGCAGCATTACTTGCGGCCCTCTTTTAAGCCTTCTATAATGCTCGGGCAAAAAAATTGAAGTCATACTCTCGCCTTGCCTTTTTTGCTTGCTTTCCTTGGCGATTTTCCTGATTTCGCCTTTTTACCTTTTCTTACTTCATGTTCCGCCTCGGTGCTTGCTTTGATTTCCTTTTTTGGCTCGCCGGCTTTTGCGGCAGTGCCTGCTGCTTCCTGCCGAAGCACTGCCTTTTCGCCTGTGCTTCTCGCCTTTGCTGAATTGCTGCTTTCCAAAGCTCCTTTCGCCCCATGCTTCTCCTGCGCCTCGGCACTTGCCTTGCCTTCTTTGCAATTGAGGTTCAAATCCGTCTCGAAGGCGCCTCCTCGTCCAAGCAAGATCTTTACTATGGGCGCGCCGCATACTTTGCAGACTTTTCCGGTTGCAAAAACCCTGGCCCGCTGTGGAAGCGGATAAGTATTGGTGCACTTTGGATAATTGCTGCAGCCCACGAACTGCTTTCCTTTTCTAGACCTCCTTATTATAAGGTCTCCGCCGTCAACAGGGCACTTGCCCAAAACCTCCTGTTTTGGCATTGCTTCCTTGCTGCTTTTCATCTCCTCCGCTATTCTAGGCATGTTCTTGTCAAACAGCTTCAATGCTTCAAGCAAAATCCTTTTGCCCTCATCTATAACTTCCTCTTCGCTTTTCTCGTTTTTTGCTATTTTTTCCATGTCTTCTTCAAGCGCTCTCGTCGTGCTTTCGTCAACTATCATCTCGCAGTTGTCTTTCAGCGCCTTGTAAACTGCCATGCCAAGGCTCGTCACTTTTATGCTACCTCCTTCGATATATCCCCTCCTGAAAAGCGTATCTACAATTTGCGCGCGCGTCGCTTTGGTGCCAAGGTTTTTCCTTTCCAGCTCCGCTATTATCCCCGCCTTGGTATACCTTTTCGGAGGCTGCGTCTGCATTTCCTTGACCTCGACTTTTTCCGCAATTGCGGGCTCGCCGCTCTTGAACTTGGGCAGCTCCTTTTCGTCTACTTTGGCGTATTTGTAAAAGTCCATCCAGTTTCTTTCTATTACCCTCTTGCCCGAGACGCTGTAGCGCTCAGCCCCGAACCTTGCCACAACTTTCGATGTTGCGACTCTCGCCGGCTTTGCAAAGCAGGCAAGGAACCTTCTTGCTATTAAGTCGTAGATCATGCTTTCCTGCTTGCTGAGCCCCTTCGGCATTACACCTGTCGGGAATATTGCGGGGTGCGCTTCGTCGTATTTCGGCCCCTCTCTTGGCCTGAACCTCTTTTCACTTATAAGCACTTCGGCTTCCTTGCTGTATTCAGGGTTCTTTGCAAGTTCCGAAAGTATCTGAGGCAAGTTGAGTATTGCAGGAAGCTTCTGCGAAGAGGTTCTAGGATATGAGATATACGACCTCTCATAGAGAGTCTGCGCTATGGCAAGCGTAATCGAAGGATCTATATGCATTGTTCTGCTCGCCTCAAGCTGCAGCGAGGTCAGGTCAAATGGTGGATAAGGCCATAATTCTTCCTCTTTTTCCTCTGCTGATTCTATAACGCCATTGCTGTTGCGCTTAGTCTCTTCGGCTGCTGTTTCTGCTATTTCCTTGCCCTTTATGTCTCCCCTCTCGTTCAGCATTCCGACTCCGCGCACTTGAGCGAGAACCCTCCAAAATGGCTCAGGCGTGAATGATCCTATTTCTAGCTCTCTTTTTGCCAATATCGCAAGAGTCGGTCCTTGAACCCTGCCTACGCTTAACACTTCCTTCTTACCTGCGCTGCCTTCGTTTATTGCGCGCATCAGTGCCCTACTTAGGTTTATCCCCCAAAGCCAGTCTAGTATGTGCCTTGTTTCCCCAGCGTAAAAATTGCTCATGTCAAGAGGAAGTATGTTGGTGTATGCGTTTATCAAATCCCTCGTTGTCGTTGTGGAGAATTTCATTCTACCTGTATTCGTGCTCTCCATGCCTTTCGAGATGTACCTTATGATGTTTGTGCCTATGACGGTGCCTTCAAGGTCGAAGTCGCACGCGTTTATGAACAATCCGCACTCCTTACCTAGCATGGAAAGCGTGTCCAGGTAATCCTTCGTGTAAAAGGATCTCTTGCTCACTGTATAGGAAGGAGCCCACTCCACGTTCAAGACAGGATACCCCTTCGCGTTGTCTGATTGCTTTATTGTAAAAATATGGCCGACGGCGGCGGCGATATATACCTTGTGTCCTTCCCTACTTACCTCGAAATAGCTGCTCCTTCCGGCGCCCCTTTTGCGCTCTGCCTTGCCTTCGCCTATTGCTATCGCAAGCCTGAGCGCTACACTGGGTTTTTCGGCAATTATTAGAGTATCCATAAAAAGCACAAGCATTAAGTGCAAATCAAACTATCATGCGCTGCGATTGCAGCATTGCTCGCTTATCCACTTTTTCGATTATCAAATTTTCCCTTTTTGGGCGTGCCGCCTGCCTTGCCCTTCGGCTTTGCGACGGCTCTGGCCGCCTTGCCCGCAGGAGAAGGTTTCGCTTCTGGAAGGCTCACCACAGGTACTTCGCGGCGAACCTCCGTTTTGTGCCCTTCCTTTCCTTCATATCTTCCGCTTGATATAAGCCAGGAATTCACAAGCCCTATTGCGAGGGCGATGCCCACTACAACATAAAAATATTCGCTTGCCCCAGAAGTTATAAATAATGCAATGGCGTATATGGTAAGCGCAACCACTACGAGCGATACTGCAACTGCAACGAAGCTGTTCATATCATCAGCGGTGTATTTAGTTGGATATATACCTAGTTATATTTATAACACTTATTGCAGCTTTGATCGCGTCTTTTGCACAGATTCTCTTCAAGAGGGGGATGGCAAAGTCTCTTTCAGGCCTGCGCGAAGTCCTGGCTTTGTTCAAGAGAAGAAACGTGCTTGCGGGCATCGGAGCTTACGTTGTGAGCTTGGTGATATACCTTTATGCACTTAAATCCGCGCCGCTTTCGCTGGTTTATCCGATATTTGCAAGCAGTTTTGTGTTCACTGCCCTTTTTTCCTCGGTTTTCCTTAAAGAAAAAATAAACGCAGTGAGAGCCGCAGGCGTATTGCTGGTTTTTGTTGGCGTTGCGATAATAGGGATTACGGCGTAGGCGAATCGAATGAATGGAAAACTCTCAAACATAGGTTTCATAATTATATCCACCCTACTAGGGGCAGTCGGGCAGCTGCTTTTTAAGTACTCTTTTGGCAGCACAGAATTCGCCGCGGTTATGTCTGCGGGCATAATCGTGTATTTTATATCTACCCTATTCTACTTTTACGTTCTCAGCAGGACGCACCTGAGCTGGGCATACAGCTTCGGAGGCCTTGCCTACATATTCGCGGTATTATTTGCGGCAGTGCTCCTCAACGAAAACGTGCCGCTCCTGAGATGGATAGGGGTATTCACCATATTTTTAGGAGTAGTACTTATAGGGCTCACCTAATCTCGACAAGGAAGCCCACACGCTTTAGTCGTGAGCAGTTTACCCGAGCTTGCTTCTTACTATCCACGGGGCGCATCCGTAGATCCATTATGGCGTTGGCACCATGACAGTAGCTCATTTGTAGATTTTTGCAATCATGCTTATGATAGGCACCTCTATGTCCCTGTCATATCCCGCAGAGTAGCCTATGTACATGCCATAAACCCATATCACAACGCCAAACACGCTTATGTAAGGCAGTAGAAGCAGCGCGAAGGCTATTGCACCAAGAGCGCTCGCCTGCAAGCTATGGAATCTTACCCTTTCTGGATTATCCACCTTTATTTCTTCGGAAAGCACGTATGCGCTCAGCCCCGTGAAAAATCCCAACGAGTAGATTGCAATATACATAATCCTTGCTTTTGTATCCCCATTCATGCAAGCACCTTTTTGCTTTTGCATTTCTGTCGCTTTGCCTTCCGCGTTTTTCCCTCATGCCTCTTCTTCCGTTTCAATCTCGGCTATATCCCGAAAGCCGTGCAGTTGGGCCCCCGCCTCACTGTCCGAATTTATTATCCTTATCCCTATGCCTGCTTCCTCCGCTTCGCCGAGCAGCTTTCTAACTTCTATGTTTCCTATTATTGAATCGTTTACCAATATTCGCCTAGCATCATAAGACTCTATCGCCGATCTTACGTTTTCCAGGCCGTACTTTGCCTTTCCTATGCTTAGCGCCTTCAAGAATTCTTCCATCAGCTTGAACTCTTCACGCACCCTGCTTCTTGATATTATGCTTGCAACTTTTCCATTCTTCATCAGCTCGTACATCCCCGTTCTCTCTGTGTCGCTTGACCTTTCATATTCGATCCTTTTGCCTATGCTTTCGGCAAGGCCTTTCTCCTCTATATATTTCTTGATGTCTTCCTTTGTGAATCCTGGGCCAGCGATAACGACAGTATCGGTATTAAGGTTCCTTATTACCTCTATTATCTCGTTGAAATACTTCTCCTTTTGCTCCTCAAAATCTTTCGGCTTCATCCTCTTGCTCAGCTTGCTGTAGATTTCGTTGAGGAACTCTATACCATAGCCCAAAAGGTACGCAGGCAGGGCCTTCTCGTCATCAACAAGTATAATCGCAATACGCGGCTTTTTCGAATCCTCTATGGCTTCCTTTATAACTTCCATTATGTATTTCGGCCATTCCTGCTTTGCAAGCTCTATCTCGTCATGCAAACCTATGTTGAGCGTGTGGTAGGTATTAAGCCTTATGTATTCGAGTGGCTTTCCGCCTATGATCTTGCCCGTAGCCCTTAGCCTCAATGCATTTTTGTCGAGTTCTGTCTTCTCGACGCTTATCTCAGCCACTACCTTTTTCATCTCCCCTTCGTCGCCCTCCTCAGGCTTGAACCTCCTGAAACTCTCCGCTCTGAGCCTGTCGCCTTCGAATATGATTCTCTGTAGAGCCCACAAGTCCTCGACATTGTCTATCCTGAGCCTGAGCCTGCCGTCCATCTTCCTAAAGCTGAATACTTTCATCCGCACCGCTTGCGCTGCCTGCCACTTGTATTATGAAATGCAAAGATATAAAGCGGTTTGAGTATTGCACTTTTTTGCTGTGCGGCTTCTGCATTTCAGTGCCTTTTTGAGCAGCTGCGCATTTTGCAAAGCGCAAAAATGAAAAAGGGCTTTGGACGCAATGCCGCTGCCAAGCAAAATTATTTATTAGTGCCTTACGAATTGGTATAAAGGGTGTTTAATCTTGAAGACGTTTGCCTATGTTGCATTCGCCGCAGCCTTGGCAATCCTTCTTGCTAGCACGACAAATATTTCATACGGCTCATATGCTGTTACAAACCTCAATACCACAGTCCTGCTCAATCCCAACACGAGCGCCTCTGTAAAAGAGGTCTTGACTGTATATATAAGCAATGAATCGATACAGCAGTATTCCACAGACAGGATAGCGCTGAACCTCACGCTGAGTGAATGGCAGTCCCTTATAGGGCCCATGCTGACCCAGCACATCATAAACCCAAAGCTTGGGGTATACAACTTTAGGATGCTCCCTGGCGCAGTAACAAGAAAAGGCAGCGGGGGAGAAGCCTACATACTGATGAGCTACAATGTTCCGAACGTAACTTCTGTGGAGCAAACAGGCCCGCGCTCTTTCAGATACAGCTTCAACCCAAACGTGCTTAATTTTGAGCATGGGGCTAGCGGCGAGGTATTGCCGGCAAACACAACGCTTAACATAGTAATACCTGCGGGTGCTTCGATAACTTCAGTCTATCCTGTTCCGGATTCGCCTGCAAGCGGCATCACAAACAATTACATGAATGTTACAGAAGTCTCGTGGTTCTACGGAGAGCCGCTTTCAAAGTTCACACTTACCTTTGTAATAACCGAGAGCCTTCAGGAGGAAGTTGCCAGAGCCTTTCAAGGAGTATATGCCTATCTTGGCATATTCTCCTATGTAATCATAGCGCTTGTGATACTTCTGTTTATAATCTACGCGTATGTCAAGGCGGGAAGATAATCGCGCCTTTTGCTTTGAAGTGGGAAATTGCACGAATACCAATTCAGGATACTTGAGTTCTTAAAAGAGAGAGGCAAAAGCAGCTTCGAGGATATTGTCGAAGCCACGGAAATCTCGAGCGATGCAGCGCGCTGGGCCGTTGAGACTCTCGCAGAGCAGAAAGCAATAGGGGTTTCAAAAGGCAAGACACTGCAGTTTTTTGTCACAGAAGAAGGCAAGGGCTACCTCGAAGAAATGCCTGAGGAAGCATTCGTAAAGCAGCTTGCGAAGGAAGGCCCCGCGAAAGTCGGGGAAGTGAAAAACAGCATAGGGATGATGTGGGCAAAGCGCAACGGCTGGATTGCCATAGAAGGAGGCTTCGCAAAGCTTACCGAAGAAGGCATGCGGCAGACAAAGTCTGGCAAGTATTTATTGAGGGAAGTGCTGCGGAAGCTCAGCTCGCAGGAAGCGGGAGGAGAGCTTGCCGAAAAGCACCGCAAGGAGATAGAGGTGCTGCAGAAGAGGGGGCTTGTAAAGGTAATTGAGAAGTATGCGATTGAAGAGCTCAGTATAACTTCAGAGGGTAAGCGCATGCTTGAAGAAGGCCTCAAGGAGGAGGGCGAAAACCAGCTTACTAAGGAAATGCTGCTCTCCGGCTCGTGGAAAAGCGTGAAGTTCAAAAGCTATAACATAAACGCTCCGGCAGAAGAGGTTTATGCTGCAAGGCTGCACCCCATGCGCGAGTTCAACAACTATCTGCGCAACATTTGGGTGAGCATGGGCTTCACAGAGGTTTCGGGCCCTATCATAGAGTCTGCATTCTGGGATTTCGACGCGTTGTTCTCCCCGCAGGACCACCCTACAAGAGAGATGCAGGACACGTTTTTCCTTTCAAACCCAAAGGAGATAAGCATAGAAGATCTATCGCTGCTCAAGAGGGTAAAGAAGATGCACACTTCCAGCTGGGGAGATGTATGGAGAGAGGAAGTAGCAAAGCAGGCATTGCTCAGGACGCATTCGACAAGCGTTTCCGCGCACTACATTTACAAATTTTCCAAGCTTGTAGGTGAAGAATACCCTGTCAAGCTGTTTTCGCTTGGCAAGGTTTTCAGAAACGAAAGCATAGACTACAAGCACCTTGCAGAGCTCACACAATATGATGGCATAATAATAGGAGACAAGCTGAGCTTCTCGAACTTGATAGACACGCTCAGGCGCTTTTATGAGCTGCTTGGATTTGACACCAATCCGCGCAACAAGAAATTCAAGTTCAAGCCTTCATATTTTCCTTTCGTTGAGCCTGGCCTTGAAGCTTTGTACTACGACGAAAGCAAGCAGGACTGGATAGAGCTTGTAGGAGGAGGCATAATAAGGAAGGAGATAACAAAGGCGCTCGGCACCAACAAGACGGTGCTCGCGTGGGGAGGAGGCGTTGAAAGGCTCCTATTCCACTTCATGGACTTGGATTCGCTTACTACATTGTACAAAAATGAAATCCAATGGCTAAGAAAGAGGCCGAGGGTTGACATCTAAAAGGTGCTATTGCAAATGGCAGTTGTTTCATTTAGCTTGAAGGATCTTGGCATAGAAAATGCAGCGGAGCTTGCTGAAAAAATGGGGCTTGACGTAGAGGGGATTGAAGGCGGCACCCTTTCCCTGGATGTGCCCCCAAACAGGCCTGACCTTTTGGACTTCTTCGGGCTCAAGCGCGGCATGCTGTATTACAGCGGCAAAAAGATCCCGTCAAGCTCAGATTACACTGTAAACGGCTCGCCGGAGACAAGCATAACAGTATCGAAAAAAGTTGAAAAAATACGCCCGTTCATCTCCTCCTTCGTAGCAAAGAATGTGAGTATGGACGAGCAGCATCTCAAGTACTTGATAAATTTCACCGAAAAGCTGAGCGAGACATACGGAAGGAAAAGAAGAAAAATGGCAATGGGGCTGCACAATTATGACGCGGTGAAAGGACCCTTAAGATATGACGCCGCAAGCAATGGAGAGTTCATACCTCTGGGCTCGGAAAAGCCAATGAGCTTCGGCGAAATAATAAAATTGCATCCGAAAGGCATAGCATTTGGCGGCACAATACCTGGCGCGGCTTCTGGAGAAACAATGTTCCCCTATTTGAGAGACGGGGAAAAGATAATGTCGCTTATACCTATAATAAATTCGAAAGCTACGGCGATAAGCAAGGACACGAAAAATATTCTTGTTGACGTGACAGGCACTTCTGAAAGGACGGTGCGCAGCACCGCAAGCCTACTCGCTGCGTCATTCATAGAGCAAGGGGCGGCGATATGCCCTGTAGAGATAAAATACGAGAAGAAAAGTGTTGTAGAGCCGGAGATGCCGTACCGCGAGATAAAGGTAAACCTCGCGAAAATAGACGGGACTTTGGGCATGAGGCTTATGGAAAGTCTGCTTATTACGTATGCAAATAGGCTTGGATACCCTGCATCAAAATATGGCAATTCCCTTCTTGTCAAAGTTCCCCCATATCGCCTTGACGTATTCAACTACCAGGATGTAATAGAGGATATAGCAATAGGCTTCGGCTACGAGAACATAAATCCCATGCCTGTGCGCAGCACTGCGGTAGGGCTTCTGAACGAGCTGCAGGAATACATCAACAAGCTCTCAATTTTCATGATAGGCCTCGGCTATTCAGAAGCAATAAACAATTACTTGACAAGCGAGGAGGTTTCATTCGGGCAGATGGAGATACCAGAGGACAAGGACGTGGTAAAGGTGACATATTCCAAGACGGAAAATATTACCATGCTCAGGAAGGCGGTGCTGCCTTCGCTGCTCCTTGCGCTCGGAAGGTCTACGCACGAGAGGATGCCGCAGAAGCTTTTTGAAGTTGGAAGCGTATTCTCTGTCGAATCAGGCAAAGCGGTTGAAAGAATCAACCTGGCTTTTGCAAGCGAGCATTCCAAGTCTAATTTTGCAGACGCGCAGGGAGCGCTGAACGCGATACTCGGCTTTCTGGGCATGAAATACTCGCTGAAAGAGGAGAGCAATCCCTCGTTCATAGAAGGCAGATGCGCAGGAGTATTCGTGGAAGGCAGGCGTGTGGGCATGCTGGGCGAGCTGCATCCCAAAGTGCTTACCAATTTCAAGATTGCAGAGCCTGTAGCGGCTTGCGAGATAAATCTTGTGGGAGAAGTTTCGTATTTCAAGGAATAAGGTGCTGCGGATGGACGATTTTGAAAGCCTGAGAAAAAGAATGCTTGAAAATGCAAAACAGGGAATAAGGAGATCTTATGAAAGCGAGGAGTATGCACTTATACAAGCGATAAACGCATATTTGCAGCTGAGCAAGTCGTACAATTTGCTTTACGAAAGGCTCAGCGAATGGCTTGGCATCTATGTGCCGGAGCTCGGCCTGCAGACACCAAAGCAGCTCATGGAGCTTTCGCTTGCGCTTGCAGAAGGGAGCACGACAAAAGAGAGGCTCTCAAAAATATTCGGAAACACGCAGCTCGCCGAGAGCACTGAGAAGAAGATAGGCACCACGATAGGAAGGAAATGGGCAGAAGACGAGAAGGCAGCATTTGCAAATTTCGCGAGTCTTGGCATAAGTGTAGCTGCCACGCTCGAGTCGCTCGAAGGATATATAGCAAAATCTGCGGAACGCATAATGCCAAATGTCACATATCTGACAGATCCGAAGATAGCCGCGGAGCTTCTCAGCAAGGCGGGCTCACTAGAGCGCATGGCGTTGATGCCTGCCAGCACAATACAATTGCTTGGAGCCGAGAAAGCGCTTTTCAAGCATATAAAGTTCGGCAGCAAGTCTCCAAAATACGGAGTGCTTTTCAAGCTGCCGAAAGTGAGCGGTGGCAGAAGGGACCTTCGCGGCAAAATCGCGCGCATATACGCCACAAAAATAAGCATAGCGCTCAAAGCAGACTACTTTTCAAAAAGGTTCATAGCTAAGGAGCTCAAAGCAAGCCTGGACGAAAGCATAAGAAAGATAGAAGCACAGCCAGAGAAAAAAAGAAGCGAAGGAAGGGCACAACCACAAAACAGATGGAGTAGGGGAGGGAGGCAGCGCAGCCCGGGGCCGCACAGGAACTTTAAGCCCAGGCGCTACTGAATTTCGCGCTACGCGCTCAGTCTCCCATAAGATATCGGAGTACCTCGTCGAGTATCTTGAGCATCTCCTCGGAAATTATAAAGTTTTCATCGCTTGACGCATCAATCAGATAGGAAAGGAAATCGAGAGCGTCCTGATCGTTTATTGGCCTTTTCTTGCCGGTTTTCGGGTCTATTACATTGCCTTTTACAATTACAATCTTTTTGAATTCTTTGCTCGGCTTGCTGCCATTGCCATCCTCCTCCTTCCTTGAAAGCTCATTATACAGCTTGATTGCATTTTCCAGCTTTTCTGAAGGAACCAGCACCATGTCTCTCCTGAAAAGCAGGTTAGACAGCTTTACTACCTTTTCAATTTCTTCCGGCTTCAGCATGTCCTCTGCTTCCTTCGCGGCGATGCTTTTCTCCAAGACGCTGCCGTCTTCATACCTTACCATGAGCTTTTCCAGCTTGCTCCTGTTTTTCGCCATTCCAAATAATACCTCTGCATACTCAGGTTTTTTACTGTCTTTTTCAAACAAATTTTCAAGTGCATAAATCATACTTTTTGGCAATGGCTTTTCCTCCAAATCCTCTCCGTTAACAGATCGAATAGCGATTCCTGCCGCAAGATTTATGACAATTTCTTCCCTGCCGCGCGTCTTGTTTGCCATGTTATCCACCTATTAGCTATCTGTAAAAATAACTAAATAAGTTTTGCAGGTATTTGAAAGAAACAGCAATGAACTTGCACGGTTTTGTTTATTTAGTCGGACTTTATCAGCAATTTCAATACTTTATCAACAAGATTTGACTTTTTTAACAAAGCCAACTTGCACAAAAGATTTAAATATAATAATGGCCATCATTTAGTTTGATTGCCTTTAGAAATATGGTTTCTGAAGGGTATGTGGTTCGGATGGATCAACTGGTGCTGCAAAAGTTCTGGAAGTCTAGTTTTGTCATAGGCAGCGCATGCAGGCTCACATCCGTAAATACAAATAACATGCCATATATCCTCCATTTGGCCGCATAAAATCCATATAAAATTTTTCGGGTGTTTATGTGGCTCAAATGGTTATAACGAGAGAGTTGAAAAAAGGTTCTTCCTTGAGCGAGCGCGAGCGCGTTGTGCTTGCAGAGATAGGCAAGGATGAGATAATAAGCGCTTCAAGCTTTGTTGACTACGTAAGCGAGCAGTATGCAATGCCAAAAAGCACGGCGTGGTATGTGCTCAGAAAGCTGAAAGACAAAGGCATGCTTGATTTCGCAAGCAAAGAGGAGGTAGGCAAGCCCCTCCAGCTGACCAGAAAAGGCCTGCGCGAGCTCGCATGCATTTGCACAGGAGCTTCAAGCGCAGGATTCCCGGCTTCGCTAAGAATGCAGTATGCACGCTGGAGCACCTATGGCGCTACGGCACAGTACGAAGAAGCAGGGCAGGAGCGCGAAAATATAAGCTCTAAAATGCAGTATAAGCAAAAAGCTTTTTACAGCCTTGGGTAGGGTTGGAGAAACAGATGGCGGGAGGAGGGTGGCGCTTTACAACGCACGCTCCTTTTTTAGGAGCTGCGCCTTCCTCTTGCTTCCTCCGTAATAATACTTTCCTAAGCTGTTGTCGCTTCTTATTACCCTGTGGCATGGTATTATTACAGGAAAGGGATTGTTCTTCAAGGCAGTACCCACTGCCCTGTAAGCGCGCGGATGCCCTATTGCTTCTGCTATGCGCTTGTAGGTAGAGGTTTCTCCTTTCCTTATGTTAAGCGTCTCGAGCAAAACCTTTACCCGGAATTCGGTAAGCCCTTTTGCTTTGAGCTTTTCTGCCAAATCTGCTTTTGATATACTCATGCTGCAGCACTGCGATTACGCTTTACGCTTGAGCAACTTTTGATTAAATGATTGAATCTGGAATTCTAGATCTACCACCATTTTGCACTTTCTGCAAGCTCTGCCATCTTCTCCTTTGCTTCAGGTTTTCTAAACACAAATAGATGCTCGTGCATCAATAGCAAAAAGTTGCTTTCTACGGATTTTTTTGCCCAAAGAGGTGCGGTTTTTGTGTTATGCTGAATCTTGACAATGCTTTCCTTCAGTACAAAACCGGCTTCAAGAAATACCTGCATTACCCTGAATGATATTGGGACCTGATGCTTGTGCCTTCTGGTGTCTCCGATTAAAATCGCACAGTACGTATTTGGCTTCAGAACGCGGTAAAATTCCTTTGCCACTTTTCCCATTTCATCTGAAAATTCGTTGACAGAGCAAACTTCCGACAGATCGCCAGCCTCTTTATGGTTGGAGTTTTTTGTATAGGATATTATGCTTGCGTATGGCGGATGAGTGGCTATAAGATCTATGCTTTCATTCTTTATAAAATCGAGCTTTCTCGCATCTCCAAGAAATGTTCTCTGCTCGGGGAAATTATCGTTCAAGGTATGAAAGTTTAGTCTATCTCTTGTTAGCATTAATGCCTCTTCGTTTATATCTACCCCTATACCTTTTCGCCCAGTTAGTTTGCATTCTATCAAAGTAGTGCCGGATCCCACAAATGGATCCAATACAGTATCCCCTTCATTTGAGTATCTTAGTATTAAATTTCTGGCTACCTGGGGCGCCCAGTTGCCTCTGTACCTCGCGTTTAAAGAGTGGGTAGCCCAATTGCCTCTTTTTGGAAAGCTCCAAACCGTAGTTACTTCGATATCAAAATCTTTAGGCTGTAATATCTTGATGTTATTATGGGCTCCGATTTCTAGTTCTGTATCCTCTATAACTATGAATTTGTGCTTTTTTACAAATTCCCTATAATCGGCATCTGTTATTTCTCTCGCTTTGGTAAGCTCCAATTGGTCCATAAGTTCACTTTTTGTTTTGGTTTAGCCATTCCTTGATCAAGCCGTTTATTTTTGTGGAAACTTTCAGGTCATTCTTCGTGCACGCTTCCTTGAACCTTACGAATAAATCTGTATCTATAGTTATCGTGATTTTCCTTTTAGCTTCCATATAAACCGCATTAATAAATACTTATACATATTTATATGTATCTAATTAAAACTTCCTGCGAGGCACTATATCCAAGTTTGCCTTAAGCAAGGCTTCCACTGGATGCGTCCCACGACCGACATCACACAGCAGCGACATGGCAAGTTCACTCCCAAGCCTTCCCTCTGGAACGCTATAGCTAAGCGAGGAGAGAATTGCGTCGAGTTCTTTTTGCTTTTTCTCAGGTCTACCGGTAAAGTTGATATCTTCCTGCTCAAGAATCCAGTTTAAGGCGTACAAGATATATTCTAAAGGATAGCCTTGCAAATCTGCAGAATCATTTTGATATCTTTCTAGTGCGCTTTTGACGTCTTTTGTTTTCCATACTTCATAAATTGCCTTTAGTACTGCCATTCCTGCGTTTTTATTCTGGCACAGCTTGCCATAGAGGTCTATTAGAAAGTGTGCATGTTTTGGCACCATAGATCGCAGAGGACTTGTTGAGGTCACGAGCCGGACACGGAAATCTCTGCCAGACTTGCCGTCTTCTGTTTTAAGCAAAAGCCAGCCATTTGACAATGGTATAATCTCTTTTATTTCTTTTTTCCTTATTCTTGAGCCGACTCTTATCTCCATAGAATCAGTATCAATTTTTAGAATTAAAGGCTTATATAGCTTCTGAGCGTGCGAAAAGATATTTATGGAAATGAAGGGCTTATGCAACGGAAAGATATTGCCCTGCTTCTTGGTAAAACC
>JBMFWY010000010.1:0-34931 GCA_049964795.1 Candidatus Micrarchaeia archaeon
AATTTAAGCTAGGACTCGGGATGTTGCTCTCGGTGCATCAAATGATGGGGTATTAAAAGTAAGAGCGGTAAATAATGTGCCTGCTACGTGAATCGAATATATGAATTTAAAAACCCTCTATAAACGGTATTTTATAGCTGTTATACTGAATAGCGCTAACTTTCGATACTCAAATATACGGTTTCTGGTACTTTAAGATAGCCGAAAGGCTACACAGCAAATAGCTATGCCTTTATTCAAAATTCGGGCCTAGACTGCGCAAAAGATCTCTGTTGCTTTCGAAATAGTCTCTTGCCCTTGCAAGTTTATTGATTAAGTACTCGGATACTGCAGCCTTCAAGTCAGAGGGATGTATTGCCTTGCTTGTATACAGCTCCTCGAACTGCCGCTTGGAGGTAATTTCGAGGTCTCCTCCGAACTTGCTTTCTCTAGCTATAGTAAATTTTCCTTTTTCAGGCAGCATGAGCAGAGTAACTATCGCAGTTATAGGGTTGTCCTTCAAATCGCCTATGGGGCAGTATGCTCCAGCTATCGTTTTCTTTATCTCCTCTTCCGATGCATTGACTTTTATGTTTGTGCCCTGCACCGAAGAGCTCATTTTTACTCCCGGTCCTTTTAGCGAAGGTACAAGGGGCATCATGAGCTCAATTCTTTTTTCATAGCCGAGCTTTGGCATATACTCTCTTGCGAAAGCCATTATGTGCCTCTGGTCGAGTCCGCCCAGCTGCATATCTACTCCTAAATACTTTTCATCCAGCGCCTGCATTATCGGATAAATAAGCTCGCTGACCTTGGGATTTTTCATCCTTGTTACTTCTGAAGCCGCATGCAATGCCACTTTCACGCTAGCTAAAGTGGACATCTTGAAAATATCCATTTGGTAATCCTCCCCGAGCTGGTAGTCTGAGCCTACAACAAACTTGGGCTTCTCCTTCCATTCAACTGCAAGCTCTATGGCTTTGCGCGTATACTCGCGCCTTATCTCAAGCTCCTCCCATTTCGACTTTAAATCGTCAAGCGCTGCATGTATGTCAGCAAGCAGCACAATGGCGTTGAAACCGGCTTTTTGCAGATCGAGCAGCTTGCTTATAGAAACCAAATGCCCAACGTGCAGAGGCCCTGTTATCGCCCTGCCTAAGTAAACTGAAGGTGCGCTCTTCTTCGAAACGAGCTCTTCAAGCTCCTGCGCAGTAAGTATCTCTGCCGCATTCCTAGTTATCATCTCAATTTTTGGATCTGCCACTTCCATATAGTCAAGCCATTTTGCATATCGCAAGCGAATTTGCAGCTTGCATGTACTTTATTTCATCTCAGCAATGCTTAAATCTGTGAAGGCAGATGCTATTAAACTTTTTGTTTAAGCAGTTGCTTCCCTGCTTTAAAGATATAAAAATCTTATTTGCCCTTCAATTTTGAAGGAGTTTAAATGCATGAAGAAAAAAGTAAAGAAAGCAAAGGTATTGGCAGGCAAGAAAAAGACTCGATCCTGGCGGATTTGCGCTCTATGGTAGAGTCTTTTTACATAAAAAAGGTGCCTTCCTATGGAAACAACTTCTTCTTCACTATAGGCATATACCTGCTGGAGTTGTTTGGCATATTGGCAATTACCGGAATCGTAATGCTTGTATTCGGGCCGTATTGGTGGAATCTTACTCCTGCGGGCACCTTTTTCAGGAGCGTGCATCTGTGGGCAGCTGAAGCTTTTGTGACTTTGATGCTTGTGCACTTGATAGTGCAGTTTGCAACCTCCTCTTTTAAGCGCAAGAAGCTAGTGTGGATGATAGGCAGCGTAATGCTGCTTCTTGTCTTCCTCGAGTACGCCTTTGGTATAGGTGTCCAGGGCGGCTTTGTATCGCAGTGGAATGCCAAGGCAGGAGCAGACCTTTGGAACGGCATGGGGCTTGGCTATTGGATAAACCCTCTGAACATGTCTGCGGTTTTGGGCTGGCATGTTGCTATACTGCCCATCCTGCTCGCGTTGCTCATTTTTGTGCATTACATGCTGGTAAAGCAGAAAGGCATTAGCACGCCTTACAGAAGCGACATACCTTATAGCATTGTTGATGCAAACCATAAGCTCATGTACAGGCGCATGGTTTATGTGCTTGCAGTAGTGCTAATATTTGCAATAGTATTGCGCTCTCCATATATTGCGCCCCTCACAATACAGCAGGTGGCAAGCAGCAGTCCAGACTCAATCGCAATGACCTTAATCCAGGAATTCAACCAGAGCTCTGGGACAGCAACGTACTTGGACACTATCGATCCTTACACTTTCAACACCGCAGTCTCTTATGTGTCGGTGCCCTACAGCTATTACGTTAACATAACGCACTCTTTCAACTATGAAGGTGTGCTTTTGGGGGCGAACAGCAGCGAGCGTAACGCCTATCTTGCATCTGCTTACTCATATTTTGAAGAAAACGGCTCGATACAAAAAGGCATTAATTCATCAAATCCTGCCATAGCCCTTTTCTCGGAGCTGACCTACATGGCGCAGACGGGCCTTTACCAAAGCGTATTGCAGAGCGAAGTGCAAAATCCACTCAACGAGACCTATACTATACGCTTCCTCTATGACACTGGTGCCCTGTCTAATTATGCTGCAAAGTATGGCTTGAGGACTAGCCAATGGGGCATGATAAAGGCTGGGGGAAAGTGGTGGCAGATCGGAAGCTATTGGGTTGCCCCATACAACTGGCTTGAGATAATAACGAGCGGATTGCCGTTTTGGAATGATCTTGAGAATGGCATCACAGCCATGGCAGTTTTTATGATCCTGCTCTTCCTGCCATTTATTCCTGGTTTGAGCAAGCTTCCAGACAAGCTTAAGCTTTATAAGCTGTTTTGGAACAGGTTCACCGTGCCTGAAATGAAAAAGGCCAAGAAAAAGTGAGCATGCATGCAAGAACTGCAGCTTGTTGTGGTTTCCTCAACGCTTGCTATTGCACTGCTAAGCTTCATTCTTGCATTGTTCTTGACGCTCAAATTCAAAGAAACTGGTGCTGCAAGCTACCTATTCTGGAGCCTTGGAATGTGGTTTTTCACCTTGGGGGTGGTTCTTGAAGTATTGTTTGCAATTGGCATATATAGCCAAAGCATCGCAGCATTATACCTTTTTGTAGTCTCTTTTACTGTCGAACTTCTTGCACTCGGATCAATGCAGTTGGTGCATTCGAGGTCAGCGCGCATAGCTTATTACTCTTATTGCGGCTTTACTACTCTTATTTTGCTTTTCTACCTGTTCAATTCCAAAATAGGAAACATAATAGTGACTTACGTGGTATTCGGCTCACTGCCACTGCCTGTTGTAGCGGCATCTTCCGCCATTACTTTTCCTGCTGCTGTGTTAATAGCATTGATAGCTGCGATAAGCTATGTGCGTAGCAAGAGCAAAAAGATGCTTAGCATAATATTAGGGGTTGTAATTGTAAGCATGGCTGGCACCCTATACATTGCAAGCATGCCAGAGTTTCTTTACCTGTCTGAATTTGCAGGGATATTCTTATTATGGTTTGGCTTTTTTGACTTCGATGCAGTTTCGAAAAACCGCAGGCAGAGCAAGCGCGGCTAAGCCTTCAAGAAAAACCAAGTATACAAAAACGTGTCTTTGCAAAATTTTATCAGTGTCAAAAAATCCGAAAAAATTTTGCTGTTGCCTTTTGCATTGCCCGGATCTCCTCTGCAGGAGCCAGTAAGGTTTTTATTCCTCCAAAATTTTTCGATTTATTAAATTATCAAAATTTTTAGATACTTAAGATGCGGATTTTTGAAAGTGGCTTTAAAATAATTTGCTTTTCAAATTCCAATTGCTCGCTTATGAGTGGGGGTTGGTGACCAAATGATAAAGCTTGTTGTAAAGAGGAATAAGGAAAAGGTGGAATTTGATAGGGAAAAGATTGTGCATGCTATATTCAGGGCTTTTTCTGATGTGCATTCTGAAGCTGAAGACCAGGACAACCTTAAAATTGCCAATTCTCTTGCAGACAAAGTGGTAAAGAGGCTTGAGGAAAAGGGCAAGGATGAGGTTGATGTCGAGGAAATACAGGATGTAGTGGAAAATGTGCTGATGGAAAGCGACAAGTCAGTAGCAAAGTCATATATACTGTTTAGGCACAAGCGCGCAGAGATACGTTCAGCCAAGGCCAGCCTTGGGATAGCGGAAGACGATCTCAAGCTCCCCTTGAACTCCATAACTGTGCTTGCAGCCAGGTACCTCCTCAAGGACGCTAACGGAAAGATTATAGAGACCCCGAAGCAGCTTTTTACGAGGGTGGCGCATACAATAGCAGGGGTAGAAAAGAATTATGGCAAAAGCGATAGCGAAGTTGCCGCAATAGAAAAGGATTTTTACGATGCCATGACTTCGTTTGAGTTTATGCCTAATTCTCCTACACTAATGAATGCGGGCACGCCGCTAGGGCAGCTTAGCGCCTGCTTCGTGCTTCCTGTGGGCGATTCGATAGTCGAGATATTCGACTCTGTCAAATATGCGGCAATGATACACCAGTCCGGAGGGGGTACAGGATTTGCATTTTCAAGGCTTAGGCCCGCAAACGACATAGTAAAAAGCACAGGAGGGGTTGCTTCTGGCCCAATTTCTTTCATGAAGGTTTTTGATGCAGCTACAGAGCAGATAAAGCAGGGAGGCAAGAGGCGCGGGGCAAACATGGGCATACTTCGCGTAGATCATCCCGACATACTAGATTTTATAGTGGTAAAAGAGCAGGAAGGTGTGCTAAGGAATTTCAACATCTCTGTGGGTGTAACAGACGAGTTCATGAAAGCCGTAAAGAACAATACAGATTACGCGCTAATAAACCCCAGAAATGGAAAACCTGTAAGGTATCTTAATGCAAGAGCGGTATGGAATCTTATTGTGACAATGGCATGGAAGACTGGAGATCCTGGAGTCGTATTCCTTGACAGGATGAATACTACGTTTTCTAATCCCGTGCCCAAATACGGCCCGATAGAATCAACTAACCCGTGCGGAGAGCAGCCTTTATACCCATATGACTCGTGCAACTTGGGTTCTATAAATTTGGCCAAGATGGTAAAGAAAATAGACCACCACTTTGATGTAGACTGGGATGAGTTAAAGCGCATAGTATACTTAGGAGTAAGATTTCTAGACAATGTAATAGATGCGAACAGCTATCCTATCAAGCAGATAGAAGAAGTCTCAAAATCCATAAGAAGGATAGGTTTAGGAGTTATGGGCTGGGCAGATCTGCTGATAAAGCTTGGCATAAGGTATGATAGCAACGAGGCGCTCCTGCTCGCTGAAGAGGTAATGTCCTTCATAAGCAAGAATGGAAGAAAAGCCAGCGAGGAGCTTGCTGCCGAAAAGGGACCCTTCCCAGAATTCAACAACAGCATATGGCACAACTTGGGTTATAAGCCTTTGAGGAATTCTACCGTAACCACAATCGCTCCGACAGGCACAATAAGTATAATAAGCGGAGGCACATCGCAAGGTATAGAGCCCATATTCTCGGTAGTGTATATGCGCAACGTGCAGGAAAGCTTAGGCTCAAACCTAATAGAAATAAACAACGAATTTGAGAGGTTTGCGCTAGAGCAGAACTTCTATTCCGATGAGCTTATGACAAGCCTTGCCGGCAGGACTTCTATACAGGATGTCGATGAGATACCTGAGGAAGTGAGGAGGATTTTTGTCACGGCTTTTGATGTTTCTCCTGAATGGCACGTCAAAATGCAGGCAGCGTTCCAAAAGTATGTAGACAACGCCGTGTCGAAGACAATAAACATGCCCAGCACAGCCACGCCGCAAGATGTTGAAAAAGCATATCTCCTTGCCTATGATCTTGGTTGCAAGGGCATAACGATATACAGGGATCAAAGCAAGAGCGTGCAAGTGCTGCAGCCCATTTCTAGGCAGCAGACAGTTGCAGGAGCAAGCACATTGTCGCAGCTTAAGCAAAAGCACGAGGACAAGCAGGAGAGAAGAGCAATGACAATAAGCGAGATAAAAGCAGGAGCCAGTTCCTACGTGATAATTCCCGAGAAGGAGGTCAAATGTCCCGAATGCGGCACCACAATGGTCTCAGGTGGAGGTTGCTTCACTTGCCCCAAGTGCGGCTACAGTGTTTGTGGCGATTAAAGTCTCTTTCGTAAGACTTTTCTGAATTGGGAAAGTCAGAGGATTCGTTTGGAGGTGTAACACGCAGCTTGTTTACGGTGAATTTATAAACGCTAGCTCTTACCCTTTTCTTTCCTTTTTTATTCTGCTTTTGCCTTGTCCCGCTTTTATCATTTTTCTATTCTTAATTCTTAATCTACTTTTTTTCTACTCTATTTTGTGAGCACTTTGCAGCCGTCTTTTTCAACAAGCACTTCAACTTCTGTTTGTGCAACCATGCCTTTTCCAGATTCAACAAGAGCAGGATACGGCTCGATAGCCCCTGCCCTCATAAGCTCCTTTATCGCACTGTAAAGGGTGAACCTCGAACCAAATAAATCCGAAAGCCACCTGACTGCAAAAGGCTCATGATTATATCTGCTTTTTACTTCAGCAAGCATTTTTCTCGCATTTTGGTCTCTTGTGAGTGCGTCATCAACATAGCCGTAAATTTCGAATATATCGCTGTTTACCACGTAACCCTTTCCGTTGGTAGCGAAAGGCTCAAGCGCAACCACCATACCTTCCTCCAGCTCCGTCTCATCTCCGTTGTCATAGTTCGGTATGAAAGGCTCTGCATGCAGTTCATGAATGCCAACTCCATGCCCTCCCAAGTTCATTATCGGCACAAACCCCTTGCCTTTTATTGTTTCCTCTACAACTTTTCCTATTTCTGAGATTTTAACACCTGCCCTTATACTGCTTACTGCATTATCCAAAGCTTCCTTTGAAGCTTCGACAAGCTTTTGGTTTTCTCCGGAGATGTCTATTGTTATGGCGCAGTCTCCCAACACGCCGTCCTTTTTCGCTCCCAAGTCTATCTTTACAATATCATTTTTTCCGAAAACCTTGTCATCAAAAGCAGAGGGTGTGTAGTGTGCAGCATATTCATTTATCGAGATATTAACAGGAAAAGCGAGGTCATAGCCGTTGTCCTTTGCATATCTTTCTATCTCGTTTGCAACGTCAAGCAGCTTTGCGCCCTCCTTTACTTTGTCTTTTGCAAGCTCCAGCATCTTGTATGATATCTTTCCTACCAACTCGGCAGTCTTTATCTGCTCCTCATCCAAAAAGTTTACCTTTTCGCCATGCATATTATCATCTTGAAATGCTAAAGCTTCTTTTGCTTGCCAACATTCTTCAGCTCCTCCGGGTCGAAGTTGAGCTCCTTCAGAATCCGCATTGTTGCGGGGAGAACTTGGTGCTCTATGTAATAATCCGCATCATAGTCCTTTGCCATCCCATAAATCTGCGATTTGTCCGAGATGGTGTTTCCACTTTTTGTTATTATGTATCCTATGACGCTGTGCTCAAGCTCCTCCTTCTTCTTGAATCCTGATTCGACTGCCCTCCTTGCGGCTGAGATTTCTGGCGATTTCTGGTCATAACTGTATATACTTTTTCTAAGTTGCGTTCTTATTATCAGGCTTTCCAGCGGCACCTTTCCATCTCTGAGGTTTTGGATCACCTCTTTCACAATCTTCGCTGCTTTTTCTGCACTGCCTTCGTTGAGTATTACCTCCAGCACTTTTCTTTGCGTATCCTGCGCTATCTTTGACCAGTCCCTTCTAACCAACTCAAACCCTCTTATTTTTATCCTGCCACTCTCTGAAATCAGCGCATACTTTTTCTTCGCCCCAACAGCAGAATCTTTGTCTGTCTTTTTACCTACAAAAACACCCCTTTTGTAAAAGTCTTCCAGTTCAAGTTCCATACTTTTCGGGAGCGATTCGTTGAGCCTTTTGAGTATCTCCAAAACTTCATCTCTGCTTTTGCTGCCTATGAGCAGAAGCACGCTATCCGTATCCCCATAAAGCACCTTGAATCCTTCTCTTTCCACTTTGTCTATTGTATCCTTTATGTACTGCCTTCCCAATGCAGTAACAGAAGCCGCGCATTCACGTGAATACCATCTGGCTCTTGCATAGCCCAAATAACCGTAGAAGGCGTTAGCCAAAATCTTCAGAGCCTGCGACCTGGATCCGAAAATGATATTTCCAGGATCCTTCTTGTACATCTTTTTTACTTCTGCCCTCTGGTCCATCAGCATCTTTAATATTGTAGGCAGCATGTATGTTCCTTCCTTGTCAAATTTTGTACCAGTTGGTGACTGGTAATAGCTGCTGCATGTTGTGCAAATTGCGGAGGGGTCTATATTGTGAGATATGATTATTGAGGGATATAATCCCCTAAAGTCAAACATTACCAGGTTGTCGTATACTCCGGGATCCGGCGTTTTCACATAAGCCCCTTCTATGGGATTGCTGTTCCTTTCAAATATCTGGTGCTCGCCAGGCTTGTTCGGTATCATCTCATTGAACTTGTACGCATTTTTCATGAGCAGGAACTCAACGAGCTGGCTTGTAGTTGATACTGCAACATCGCTTGGCAAATCCCCTGTAACCTTTGAGAGCTCAAATATTATCGGAGTAAACGTGTTGTATACCTTTCTTAATGCTTCTGCATCATTAAGGTTGTAATATACTAGCTCTTTTAGGCTATCCCCTCCTTGATCCCACATCTGGTAGATATTCTCCTTTTCCACCATTACCTTTTTGCCATCGCTTATTGCCTCATAAACGTCTTTTAGCTTGAAACTGTTCAGCTTCAGTATCCTCTCTGCAGCTCCTACAACTGATATGAACTTTGCAACGTTGAACATGTCTATATGGATACGTCCAGCAATTTTCACCCTATCTATCAGCCCGTGCTTTTCAAGACGCGTCTCGCCTTTGAACCTGCCTATATTAAGCTCTACCTTAAGCGCTTCCGCGCGTTCAAGCATATATTTTATGTCAAAATTTGTAGAAGCATAACCAGATATCACATCTATATCCAGCTCATCAAGCTTCCTTGAGAACCTTTCAAGCATGTCCTTTTCATCATTCGCAACTTCGACAAAATCCGCATCCACCTTTTTGTAAGTTATAACTCCTTTTCCAAGCTGCGTATCCCCTTTGGAATAGGAGTAGCTTATCATGAGTATCGGATCTTTTTGAGGCCTAGAAGTTCCCTGCGGGTTATATGTTTCTATATCAAAGCAGAGGGAATTAAGCGAAGCCCATCCTGACTTGCCGCTCACTTCTTCCATGCTCCTTATTCCCTTTAGTATCCAATATTCCCCTTCCTCCTCTACCTCTACGTAGTAATAAGAAAAAGGCGTTATACTCTTGTCTATTATATACCTTCTAGCAAATACTATATCATTCTCGTAAACCGTCCCGATTCTCACCATTGCGGCGCTGAGCTTTGGCACTTGCATCGGGTTTTTGGCATAAATCTTAAAAGCTCTTGTTTCCCTCCCAAAAATCTTTTTTATGGTACTCTCGACTTTTTCTGGTTTCATAACCTTTCCATTATCCTCTATGCAGATCGCAAGCAGCTCCTCAACCGAGGCCGCACCGCGCGGGACAAGGTAAAAATACGCCATAAACTCTTTATCATATATCTCATAGGTTTTTCCATCTTCGCCCTTGAATGTTAGCCTAATGTATGCCGAATCTCCGAAGCTCATGTAGTCTACGTCTATCACAATCCCCGCGATTGTCATGGTTTTGACTTGACTTTCATCTTTCATAAGTATCTCCGGAACTTTGCCTGTGCATGCGTTTTAAAATACCTCGCAAAAGAAAGTTGAAGCGCCGAATATTTGCAGCAAGCAGATGATATAGGTTAATAAAAGAATTTATAACCTAAGCATGTCTAGAAGCAGAGTAAAATAACAAATTGCAACACTGTCGCAGCTAAGAAAAATCAAAAACAGAAAACGCAACATTGCAGATATTTATATTCAGGTTAATCCCGGCAAATAATTATACCTGCTGTATTGTCCAATTCTGCAACTTAAACGACGCCTTCGGTCCCCCTCTATCATCCCTAAATTCAGCGTTTCTTTGTTTATGGGATTTCTACTGAGCCTAAAACGCCGCGATCCTGAAGGACCGCTGCGTATCTACCAGCCGGCTTTTTACTTCGTAGACTTTGCGCTGTTGTCCTTGCCCTCCTGTATCTTTGTAGTGCTTATCACAAGCGGCGGTATCAAGCCTAGAGAGTACGCTACAAGCGTGCCCGTGGCGCTGCACCTGAAGTTGAGGCCATTTATTATCTCTTCCGCAAGCTGCACTGGAAGCGAGTTCGTCTCCGTCCATTTCTTAAGTATGGCGCTTATCGATTCTTTTGATTCTTTTACATCAATCTCTCCAGAAAGCTTTATATGGCCAATGCTTTTTGCCTCTTTCTCCGTGTTATCCAAATAGTCTGCATAAAAGGAATATTCTACCTTCAGCAGGTCGTTGTTTTGGGAAACCCTCTCTATGTTTATGTTCAGCTTTGGAAACATCTGCTTCACAAGGGACTCCTGCGAATCAATAGCTCCTTCT
This sequence comes from Candidatus Micrarchaeia archaeon, assembly GCA_049964795.1. Classification (GTDB taxonomy): domain Archaea; phylum Micrarchaeota; class Micrarchaeia; order Micrarchaeales; family Micrarchaeaceae; genus JAKATY01. The sequence goes on from JBMFWY010000010.1 coordinate 10,525, forward strand.
ACCTTGGTTATGGTAAATCCTGTTATCATAAAACCACTCTTCTTAATATATGCTGAAAAGTATTTATAATGATACTTTTACCTGTTTTGCCTATCACTTATCTTACGCTCTTTTTCAGCTCCTTGATGCTCCTGAACATGTAGTCAGGTCTTAAAGATGAAAGATGCTCAAAACTGTCAAATCCCCCCGCCACCGCACAGGATTTGACCCCTGCATACTTTGCAAAGAGTATATCATCTGACATGTCTCCTATGTATATAGACCTGTCTTTTTCCACATTGAAAGTTTTTAGGATAAGCTTCATTCCAAGCGGGTCAGGCTTCAGCCTGCCTATCGCTCCTAGGCTGAGTATCACTTCAAAATAATCGAGTACCCCTAACTCTGTTACCTCTCTGTATACTCTGTAAAGCACTCCGTCTGTAATAAGAATAATTGTTTTGTTTTCTCTGGCAAGTTTTGAGAGCAGCTCGCTAGCGCCTTCCCTGAGACGAGGCTTTAGTAAAAGAAGCAAAAGCTCAGAGGTCCTTACCTCAAAACGGTTCCTAGTTTGCTTTATGTCGTTGTAAATGCCTTTCCTGTAAATATATTTTTCAGTCTCTCTTTTTCTACCTTCTTTCTCCTTTGATAAGGCAAGTTTTCTCGCCCTAAATTTTTTAATTATCCAAATTGGGTTGAGCCTTTTGTTCAGTCTCCTTAGTAAAGGCTCTACGGCAAGAGTTCCATCCCAATCGAAGACGAACAGGTCAAAATCTTTAAGCTTTAAGGTATTCTTGCTTTCCATGCGCCAAACCAATTCAATTCCATATTATCTCTATTGCGGGCTTATACGGCATCGCCCTCGCGGCGCGCGGCGATTTGGACGTGCCCTCTTCTTCTATCTCAACTCCAACGCCTGTTTCGCCGCTTATGAACTCCTTGGCTTCTTCCAGCGCTTTTTCTAGCTCCCCTTCATCTATCTCCGCCGATTCTACAAGCATCCTGACAGCTTTAGCAAACTGTGCAACAAACTTTGACAATTTCTCCTTGTCTATTCCAGCAAGAGAGCTGTCGTTTATTGTTTTGCTTATGTCCTTTTCCTTAGAAAGTATCGCATATGCTTTTGCCTTCCACTGCTCTGCAACTATCACCTTTGCCTTTGAGGCCTTTTTGCCAATGTACAGGTCCATCTTAGAGCTCAACTCAACGCTTTTCTTTATATCCTCTATCGTGCCCTTTATTATCTCTTCTATTGCCTCTTCTTTGTCGCTTATCATGCCCAAATCTGCTTCTGGCCATTTCTCTTTTACAATAAGGGTGCTGTTACCCATCATATGCCATAGTTCTTCGGCGAAATGTGGCATTACAGGTGCAATCATCTTTGCTATCTTTTCCATAAAATCCTTGACTACTATGCCATTTTTTCCGCCCCTTCTCTTATACCATTGCAGTTCTGATACCGAATCGTAGAATATGCGTGTAAATGCGTTTCTTACCCCAATATTCTCAAGGTAAGCCGTTGCCTCTTTTACCTTTCTGTTCAGCTTCGAATATAGCCAATAATCAATATGCGACAGTTCTCCGCTTTCCATCGCATTTACCTCTCCAGCAATGTTGTACAAATATTCATTCCTTTCATATACTCCTTCCAATGCCGAGACACTGAATTCTATATCTGTATCTAGATCCGCTCCCGTAACTTCAACGAACCTTAGAGGGTCTACACCATATTTCTCCGCGCCTGCGATCAGAGGTACTATGTTGCCCATGCTTTTGCTCATCTTTTGCCCTCCATAATTCACAAGCCCGTTTATGACTATGGTTTTTGGCCAAAACCTTTCTGGCAAAAGTGCAACATGATTAAATATATACATTGTAAGGTGATTTGGCACCAGATCAGGGGCGGAATGCCTTCTTGTGTCTGTATACCAGTAGTCCACGCTGTCCTTGCACTTTTTGATTACTTCCTCGCTTATTCCTGTGTCCTTTGCAACCGCCGCTATATCTCTGTTGTATTCAAAAAGGTAATCGAAGAAACTTGGCTTGAGGTTTTCAGGAGGAATATTGTTTGCGGCAAGTATGTGGTCGAAAGTGTAGAACACCATATATATCGTTGAGTCGGAAAGCGACTCTATTATGTGCGACGGATTGAAAGGAAAAGGAGTCCCTAGCCCCTGTGCCCTTTCCGCAGCCCTGACGTCTATCCAGTCTACAAGTCCCTTGAAGGTTTCGGTCAGCTTTTGTGGATAAATTTTCATGCTGCCCAAATGGTTCCTTACTGCTTCTTTCCACTCCTTGTTGCCATAGTCTATAAACCACTGGTCGTCCACTACTTTTACTATAACCTTTGTGCCGCACCTGCAGTATACGGGCTCCTCATTTGTAAGTAAGTATATGTTGATCGCCTGCCCGTTTGAAAGCATATCCTTCTTTATCTTTTCCCTTGCCTCTTGCTCCTTTAGTCCTCTGTAAGGACCAACGGCCATAATCCCCCAATGTGCTTCCTCCTTGTATATAATCTTGGTTGCTTCTTCAAGTATGTCCTCTTCCGCGTCCGCATCTGCATCAATCAGGTTTAGATATGTAAGTGCAGGTATGCTTTTATCCATGTCATTTGCAGGGCCTAGTTTTTGGCCTTCTATTCCTGCATCTTCTGCAAGTGAACGGCCCATAGTCTTACCCTCCTTGGAAGGCTCTATATCTATTATTTTCCTGTATGAAATATCTCCAACGGGATAGCCCTCTTTCTTCAACCTCTCTATTGCAGCATAATCAAAAGGAGCATGTGAAGGAACACTCATTACTATGCCTGTACCAAAATCGCTCTTAACGAAAAAACCTGGGAAAACAGGAATAGCATTTCCGTTTATGGGCTCTATCGCTTTTTTCTTGAGCAGCTCATCGGCAGTTATGGCGCGCTCTATTTCGATTTTTTTCTGGTTTGAAAGCGCAACCGCAGCATCTTTTGAAAGATAATACTCCTCTCCATTTATTTTTGCAATTACATACTCGGCATCTTTGTTTATAAACAGGTTAGTCACAGCATATATTGTTTCTGGCCTATATGTTGCACACAGAAAATATATGCCTGATTCTGCATCCTTGAATTTTATTGCAATATTCTCCTCTATCCTAGGTTGCACATCATGCTTTGTATCATGCTGTCCAACGACATTGTTCTCGTTTGTGCACCAGCCTACCGGATGTTCGCCTTGCACTATCAAGCCCTTATCCTTCAACTTTAGGAACTGCCATTCTACCATCTTGCTGAATCGGGGCTGTATCGTGTCGAATTTCCTCCTCCAGTCTATGCTGTAGCCTGCCCTCCTCATTCCTTTTTCCATCAATTCGGTGAAGAAATTTGCTATAAACATTGGGTCAGTCATTTTCTGTATGTCGCTGTCGCTTATGTCATAAGCCTTTAACTCATCAATAAGGTCCTTGTCATTGTTGCGGATCCTTTTTGCTATGGCAAGTATCGGTGTGCCTGTCTTGTGGAAGCCCATCGGAAAAAGCGCATTGTATCCTCTCATCCTGAGAAATCTTGCTTCCATATCTGCGGTTGAATAAGTGCGCAGGTGCCCTATGTGCTGCGGCATATTTACATAAGGGAGCGCGGCGGTTACAAGCACGCCCTTTCTCTCATCCGGGTCAAACTCGTATACCTTTTCCTCTTCCCATATCTTTTGCCATTTATTTTCTATGCCGTTGTAATCTATCATTAAACCACTTCCGCGGTCGCGCTCTGCATTTGCAGGTACAGGAAATGCATTTTTTCTTATGAATCGCACAAGCTCAAATTTCGTACCAGGTCGAATTTGCATTATACTTCAATTTCTTTTATCTTTCATGCCCGGCTGCTAAATTAATTGCCTAAAAACCTATAATAATCTTACCTGCAATATAAAAAGCGATTTGTGGCGAGGTGATAGAGTGGAGATGAAAGCAGAGCAATTGAAGAGTATAATAAAACCGGAAAATACCGCTCTTGTAGTATGGGATGTGCAAAACATGCTTGTTGAAAGAATTTTCGATAAGCAGGAATTTGCGGAAAGGCTTGGAAGCTTGATAAACGCTGCAAGAAAGGCAAAGCTGCCTGTATTCTTTACAAAAATAACTCCTTTACCTGATAGGTTCGAGTCCGCAGCTAGGAAGCTCGCTTTTCGCGGAGGGTTTTCTAAAGCGATGAAAGAGGATTTTGAGCTTTACTTCAAGCCCGAGGAAGGCGACACTGTATTAAACAAACACACTGCCAGCATCTTTATAGGCACTCCTTTTGACTTGATGCTGAACAACGCAGGGATAAAAAATATAGTGTTTGCAGGGATAGCAACGGAGATAGGCATCGAGTCAAGTGCAAGAGATGCATTGAACAGAGGCTATCTGCCTATAATAGCAAAAGGCTGCGTCTCTTCTTCTGACAAGGCTTCGCACGAGCGCTCGCTGCTCAACATGGACAAGCTTATGGCTATTGCAAGCTCGGAAGAAATAGAAAAAGCGCTTCAGTAAGCCATAAACCGGAGCTTTAGCTTGCGCAATGGTCTTGAATGCTTGATGGCATGTCCGAAAACAGCAGAAATAGCATAAGCGTACCAGTCGCTACAGCGATAGGGCTAGGCGCTATAATAGGCGCTGGCATATTCGTCTTGAGCGGAACTGCGATAGCGCTTGCAGGGAGCTATGCAATCCTCGCGTTTCTGCTTGTAGGTATAGTTGCTCTGTTCGTTGCGCTCGAAATGGGTGCGCTCGGCAAAGTCATGCCGCATGCAAAGGGTGCATCCTATTCCTTTGTATACAATGCTTTCGGAAGCGAACTCGGTTTTATTACTGGAATAACAATGTATTTCAGCTTTGCGACTTCCATCTCTGCTATAAGTTTAGGATTTGGCTCATACCTGTCAAGCATGCTGGGGTTTAGCGTTCAGGCATATTCGATACCTTTTGCAATAGTGCTGATCTTTGTGCTTTCTCTGCTAAACATAATTGGCATAAGGAAAGCGGCAAAATCAGATTCAATGCTTGTAATGGTAAAGCTCTCTATACTCGCCCTCTTTGTGGTATTTGGGATCGCGTTTGCGCTTTCACATGGCGGGGTCTCGTTTATGCTGCAACATTTCGCTTCGACTCCAAAGCAGTCTAGTATAAGCGCGATATTTGCCGCAAGCGTTGCAATATTTTTTGCTTACTCCGGCTTCCAATCCATCTCGACAATAACAGACAAGGTCAAGGGCGGTGCGAAAGGGGCAGCGAAATCTATAATGTATGCTGTCGCAATAAGCCTTGTTGTTTATGTGCTTGTGGTAATAGCATTGATAGCGCTCGCTCCAGTAAGCTCCTATTCTATATCTGCAGATCCACTGTCAACAGCCCTCAAATATTCAAGCGCCCCCTCATGGCTCTTCATTCTTGTAGATCTTGGCGCGCTCGTCGCAACTGCTTCTGCCACAATTGCGATGATATTGAGCTCCTCCCGTCTTTTCTACCAAATAGGCGAAGACAAGCTCCTGCCCAAATTTTCTAAGCGCTACAATCCAAAGAGCGATGTTGCAACGAATGGCGTTATAATATCCTCACTCATAGGTATACTCATGCTATTTTCTGGCAATATCTATGTTATAGCCGCAATAAGCAACTTTGGGCTTCTTTTTGCCTACTTGCTTACAAGCTTCGCCGCTATACACTACAAGAGGCAGCTGCGCGAAAGCTTCGAGCTTCCTGCCTATCCATATATACCTATAATCGCAGTAATTGCCCTTATAATATTCCTTGTAGGAATGCCCCGCGAGGCTCTCGTAATAGGTTCCGCAATGATAATGTCGCTTCTTGCAATCTATTATTTCCTAAGGGAGCTCAAGGGCAAGAAAGTGGTAAAGGTAAAGCTTTTTGAATAAGCCGAACAAATGCTTCACAGGTGCTGCAATGATGATAGGAATAATAGGCGCTCCTAACAAAGGCAAGAGCACGCTATTCTCAGCGCTCACCATGCACGAAGTGCCTATAGCAAACAGGCCTTTTACTACAATAAATCCAAATTTTGCAGTGTCCTATGTGACAGCGGATTGCCCGGAAACGAAGCTTAACGTAAAATGCAATCCTAAAAACTCGATGTGCATAGAAGGAGTACGTTATATCCCTATAAACATAGTGGATGTTGCCGGCCTTGTCGAAGGCGCCCATGAAGGGAGAGGCATGGGCAACAAGTTCCTCAACGATCTTTCCACCGCAGATGCTTTCATACTTGTAGTAGATGGAAGCGGCAAAACCGATGCCGAGGGCAATTTCTGCGAATCGTGCAATCCTGAAGAAGATGTGCGTATGGTTAAGCGGGAGCTCGCCGAGTGGGTAAGCAGCATAATATCAAAGCATCTCAACACGATATCAAAGAGGCAAGACGGCGCCGAAGCCCTTGCCGAAGCATTAACAGGTTTAAAGATTAAAAAGCAGGACATAGAGGAGGCATTGGAAAGGAGCAGCCTCTCATCGAGCTTCATAAACTGGGGCCATGGTGACTTGCTCCTGTTTTCCGGCAAGCTTCTTGAAATTTCTAAGCCCATGCTTGTCGCTTTCAACAAGTTTGATACGAAAGAAGCACAGGAGAATTTCGCCAAAGCGCATTTTGATGAGCCTGTGGTTCCTTGCTCTGCCGAAATAGAGCTAGCCGCAAAGAAGGCAGAAAAGCAAGGCGTTGTAAGGTACTCACCCTCGCAGGGAAAGCTCGAAATCGTTTCCGAAAAAATAAGCGAGGAGCAGCGCAAGGCTTTGGAATATATTTCTTCGTTCATAAAAGAGCACGGGACAAAGGTGCAGGAGCTGCTAAACAGCGTAGTATTTGGGCTTTTGAAAAGCATAGTTGTTTATCCTGTCGAGGATGAAAACAAGTATTCAGACCATTTTGGCAACGTGCTGCCTGATGCCGTGCTAATGAAAAGAGGCTCAACGGCAAAAGATCTCGCTTATGAGATACATACCGATATAGGAAAAGGAATGCTTTACGCAGTTGATGCAATAACCAAGAAACGGCTCGGCAAGGATTACGTGCTCAAGGATGGAGACGTGATAAAAATTGTAAGCTCCTCAAAGCCGAAATAGCGGCGCGCCCTTCACAAGCGCTTCTCCTCAGGAAACATTGTGCCTCTCGGCAGAAAGGGCCGAAAGTATTGGGACTACTATAAGAAGTATTGCAATGGGCAATCCTACCATGTAAGTCAGAAATCCCGAAAGCTGCAGATTTGGCAAAACAGCATTATCCGCATATTTTATTATCATGTAAAGAATTGCGATTATTATGAGATATATGAACGAGGCATAGATCGCGTTTATAACCCCTACTCTTGCCGCAATGCTTGCTTTAGGTGCTGCAGCACCTACCTTTTCGCCTATATATGCAGCAACAATGAGCGCTATTATTATCGAGCCGGGTATGTAAAGTATCGCGCTGGAAACTCCCGCAAGTGCCTGGTTAAACTGCGTTACCCCATTGCTTGACAATATGGGCATTACTGCTATCTTTATCAGCACACCTATCAAAATCATTATTATCCAGAAGATGAGCGCACCTGCTATCTCTATATCTCCCCTTCTGCTCTCCTGCTTTTGCTCCTCCTCTTTTGTGTCTTTGCTCCAATTCTCTCCGTAAACAGGAGCTCTTGTTTCCTCACTATTGCCCGCTATTAAATACACCAGCGCTACGCACTTAATACGCTTATGATACATTACCAACAATATTTATAATAGTTATTTGCAATAATTCCCTTTGGAGAAACAGAATAATCTCCCTGAACGAGTGCTCGAAAGTGCTTAAATGGCAACAATACAATCCCCTCAGTCGCAGGCCGGAGTGATGAGTTTTTACGATGCGCCTACAAAAGGTCCCAAAATAAACCCCAAAGTCATAATAGCAGTAATAATAATTTTCGTTGTTGTGGTGCTGATACTAGACAGGATCCATTTCGGCGGCTGAAATTGCAGCAAATCCACGTTACTCTTGAGTGTAGAACCTCTATTTATACTATCCTAAACACATCCCTTTTAACTTCGCTGACGTCACCGAATTCGGAAAGCATGTAAAGTATGCTTCTTACCCCTTCTTCCTCCATGCCTATTGACTTTGCAATTTCTGCCACGCTCGTTGCTTTCTTATCCATCGCTTTTATAACTCTGCCAGTGTTCTTGTTGATGAAGCTTCTCATTACAATGTAATACTTTTTGTTGAATGCCCTGGTGCCTACTATTTCTCCTGACCTTATGCTGTTTTCAAGCATCTCCGAAAGGGCAGAGGCTTCTGTCTGGTTGCTTATTACAACATAGCCGTTCTTTTCAAGCAGGTCTAGGTAGCTTTTGGGATCAAGCGATTCTGACCATTGCGATTTGTTTTCGCTCTCCACGCCTTCTTCAGCCTTTTCTTCCCTCTTTTTTGCCTCTTTTGTCTCGGCCTTTGCCTGTGGCTCTTCGCCTGCTTTTTCGTCAGCCTTGCTTTGCTGTACCGCTTTCTCACCTTGTTTTTCCCTCTTGCCAAAAAGGAACCTGTCATATATGTTCTTGGATATGCTGTATTTGTATGTCGCTTCGCCTTCCTTCTTGAAAAGGCTTACTACTTTCTTAGAAATAAGAGACTTGAGTATTTTTTGTTCCTGCGAAGACAGCAGGCTTGAAACCTTATCCTCTGTCCTGTCGGAATACCTCAGGGTGTCAAGCTTTTTGAGCACTTCTATCTCTGCTTGCTGTAGGACTATATCCGCTCCGTTGCCCGCTTTTTCCGCATTTGACTGCGCCCCATCGCCTCTTCCTATGACTTTTGCAAGTATGTCGCTCTTCTTTGCAACTATATAGCTGTTGTCCTTATATTTAAAAAATTCTATCTCATCACCGTCTTTCAGGCCTAGCTCTTTAACCACGTCGAATGGGAGATTTACTACCAGCTTGTTGCTTAGCCTGTAGACTTTTGACAAAACCAACACCATATTTTTATATTTATACAGGAATAGTTAACTCATGCAAAGTTTAAAAGAGTTTTCAATATATACAAAAAAAATCCTTAGCGTGAAAGATTCCTACGCGATCAAGGTGAATGCAAACGCCCTTGGAATCGATGACAAGATGCTCGTAGAGAATGCGGGGTTTGCAATTTCCTACGCTTTGCTGAGGAAGCACAGGAGAAAGCGCATTCTTTTTGTATGTGGAAGGGGTGGTAAGGGAGCCATAGGACTTGCGACCGCCAGGCACCTGCTTGACGTTTCTGGGGTCAACGTATCGATAGCTTTCCTGGGAGATTCAAGTACCATAAGCAACGAAGTGTGCAAGTTCAATTACGGCGCACTTTCGAGCATAACAGAGATAAACGACATCGGCGAGGAAAATATAGATCAATTGAAGAAAATGCTCAAGTCTAGCGATGTAGTGGTCGAGGCTATCCTTGGCATAGGCATGAAGGGGAAGATATACGGCTTGCTCGCGCATGCTATAAAAATGATAAACGAATCAGGAAAATACATAATCTCTATAGACGTGCCTGCAGGGATAGACGCCGATACGGGCACCACAAACATTGCAGGCATAAAGCCGTCCCATGTGCTGACCATACACAAGCTCAAGGCAGGCATACAGAAAAGCAGCCTGATACAAAGCACCACTGTTGAAAAGATAGGCATACCGATATCCGCGGAAGTCCTTGCGGGCCCCGGCGATCTGCTTGTTGCAGCAGCTCCCAGACTAATAGATGCCGACAAATACAGTCATGGCAGTGTTCTGATAATCGGTGGCAGCGCAAAATACAAGAGCGCACCGCTTCTTGCCTCCGCTTCAGCAAGCAATGCAATAGCTGCGCTTCGCGTAGGCTCTGGCTACGCAACAGTCATGCTTCCAAAAGGCATCGATGTGCCAAGGGAAGGGGCATATGTGAGCATACTCTCAAGGAATTTCAAGGGGGAAAGCCTGTCAGAGGAAGATTTGCCTGTTGTAAGCAGCATAAAGCACAACGTTACGATAATAGGCATGGGTATTGATTTGGACGAAGTAAGCAGCAATGCAATAAACAAGATAGTAAGCTCAGAGCTCAAGGCAGGTCGAATTGTTGTGGCGGATGCGGGAGCGATAAAGGCAGTGGTAAAAAGTGGGCATCTCCTCACAAGCAATGTAATAATAACTCCACATTATGGCGAATTCAAGGAAATCTCAGGCATAGATCTCTCCCACGAAAGCCTTGGCACAAAAGTCAATGCAGCTATAAATTTTGCAAAGGACAAAGGATGCGTGCTTGTCCTGAAAGGCAATTCCACAATAATAACAGACGGCAACCTTCTTAAAATAAATAATTCAGCCACTCCCGCGCTGGCTACAATGGGCACTGGAGATGTACTTTCAGGCATAATAGGCGCTTATGCTTCGATGCACAAGGACACTTTTGAAAGCGCGGTTGCAGGAGTATACCTTCACTCAAGGATTGGAGATGTGCTTTCGCTGCAAAAAGGCAACCACGTAATTGTGACAGACATAATAGAGGCAATACCACAGCTGCTTCGTGCTTATGATCATATCATAAGATGAATTACAATTAATTATAGATAATAAACATCAAATCAAAGTCATGCCGCATGCAAAGGTGCACAATTTGTACAGCGAAGAAAATCCATACAGGCTTTTGGTTCTTTCGCTAGCGGAGCAGCTTGCACAAGCTTCAAGTTCCCTTGGATTCAGCGTTAGCAAAGAGGAAACACTTAGAAGCATATCTCTGTCTAAGGTGGGCGGCGATCTTTCCTCCTCTTTGCCTTTCAAGCTTTCCCAATCAAATTCAGCGGAGCAATTCAAGGCCGATGAACTGGCCAAGAAAATTGCTAAAGCCATTAAGCCTGGCAAGTTAGTGAAAAGGGTAAGCTCCGAAAAGGGGTTTGTAAACTTTCACTTAGACAGAAAAAATTTTTCAATTGCTGTGCTTAACTATCTGCTTGCTCCAAGCAGTATCGAAGGCGCGGCTTCGGGCAAAGAAGTGAAAAAGGTTATAATAGAATATCCAAGCGTAAATCCAAACAAGCCATGGCATATAGGCCATTTGAGAAACGCCTTGCTTGGAAACGCTATTTCAAATACGTTCAAATATCTTGGCTACAACGTCCTGCGCCAGGATTACATCGACGATTTGGGTATACAAGTCATGGAAAGCCTTTGGGGGTATATGAACCTTGGCAGCACTCCTGACAAAAAGTTTGACCATTGGCTAGGCGAACAGTATGTAGAGGTCAACAAAAGGCTTGAGGACAAAAGTGTCTCAGAAGCTATAAAGCTTCTTGCGCAATCCGCAGAAAAGCAAGGGACCAATGAGGCGAACATGCTTTTCGAGCTCGTGCGGAAATGCGTCGAGGCTCAGTATGAGACCGCCTTTTCCTATGGCATCTACCACGATATCATGATCTGGGAGAGTGATATTGTGGCAAACGGCCTGCTAGGCAAGGCCCTGCGCCTGCTTGAAAGCAAAGGCGTTGTGGAAACTCCCAGCTCGGGAAAATATGCAGGTTGCAAGGTTATAAACTTCGAAAAACTCAAAGAAGTTCCCAAGGCGTTCCAAGATCTCAAAGAAAATGCGAAGGTGCTTGTAAGGAGCGACGGCACCGCAACGTACGTGGCAAAGGACATAGCCTTTCATATGTGGAAACTAGGCATGCTCGAAGATACCTTTAAGTATAAGAAATTTATGTTGCAGCCAAGCGGCGAAGACCTCTATACTACTACTCATGCCGCAAGCGCCGAAATGCTGCCCAACAGGTTCAACGGCGCGGATGTCGCAATAAACGTAATAGACATAAGGCAGAGCTATCCACAGGCAGTTCTCAAGCTTGCGCTTGATGCTTTGGAAAAGAGGGAGCTTTCAGAAAGGATAATACACCTGGCTTACGGCGAGGTCGAACTAGAAAACGGGGCGCTTTCAGGTAGAAAGGGTACATGGATAGGCTACAGCGCCGACGATTTGCTAAGTGAAGCAAAGAAAAAAGCCTCTTCGCTCATAACTGAAAGGTTCAACCTCACTGGAAATGAAAAGGAGAGCATAGCAAGCAGCGTTGCACGCGCTGCAATAATATTCGAATTCCTTAAAGTTTCGCCAGAGAAAAAAGTAATATTCTCATGGGAAAGAGCTCTCAATTTCGAGGGTAATTCAGGTCCTTACGTGCAATACATGCATGCGCGCGCCAGTAGGCTTCTGGAATCTGCCGGTCCGGAGGCTCTCGCATCTGCGGTGTCAAGCCTTTCAAAAGAGGAATTCAATTATAGCTTCGAGAATGAAAAAGAATTCTCGCTTATAAAGCAGATTTCAATATTTGATGGAATAGTTGAGAAAGCAAAAAATGAGCTGCGGCCAAACATACTTGTGGAGTACGCAAACGCCCTTGCACTTCTTTTCAGCGCTTTTTACGAGTCACTTCCTGTGCTTAAGGCTGAGAATGAGGAGGAAAAAGCGGCGAGGCTGCTGGTCACGCAGTCTGCGAAACTGCAGATAGGCAAAGCTCTGCACCTATTAGGAATAGATGCAGTTGAGAAAATGTAGCTTCCCGTGCAGGCAGACAAAGATTAATATTTTATTCCGTGAAAATAAGCTTAGCTTATGGGCCTGTAGCTCAGCTTGGATAGAGCGGCATCCTCCTAAGGTGAAGGTCGTGGGTTCAAAATGCGCTTCTTTTAATAGGGAAGCCGTGAAACTCCCACCAGGCCCGCTGCATTTAATCTTATAAATTTTACCACACTATAGCGCATTGATTTGAAAAGCTATGTAGCTATGTTTAAAAGGTGTTGAAATGGCACGCAGAAACGAACAGAAAAAACCAGAAAGCCCAAAAACTGAAAACTCCAAGAAAGAACCTGTTTTCATCGTAAGGCCTGCTTCAAACAAGTTTGGCCTTGATTATCTACATATAACTCTTATAGTCCTGGTGCTGGTGCTTGTTGCTCTTGCCTTTTCGCTTTCCAGCTTCAAGCCCACAACAGTGGTAAAGACCTGCGCATACGGTGCAATAAACGGGACATGCACAACTCCACAGCATAACAGCTCGGCTGCACTTAAATCTGCAGAAAAAATACTTGCAAGCTACGGCACTATAAATTCTTCGCTTTCGCTGCTTCCCTATTACTCTCTTGTTAACGAATCAAAAGTCGAATACATGCCAAACAGCAGCATGTGGCTAGTCATAATCCCTTATCTAAACCCGTTTACGAAGGAAGTGCTCAACGTGTCTATGTTGCTTTATGGCTCAAATCTCTCCCTTGCAGAGCCTTACATGCAGATGCTAAGGCCTATATCCAACACAAGCGATTATGTAATAGCGCCAGGCGTAGTAAAGATGGCCGGCCACGCTGCCTGCTCATATAATCAAAGCATGCCTATTTCTCTAGTCACCGATCCTTATGCTCCTGGGACTTTGTCAAGCATAGAAAAAGCATTGAATGAAAGCCGCAAGCTGGGCAGCAGGATAAACATGAGCTACGACTTCATATTTTCCGATTACTCAATAGGCAAGTACAGCTCATTCGGAGTCCAGACCACGCAAGCTCTAGGCCAATACCTTTCATGTGCATCATTGCAAAGCCAGAAGTATGGCGCGTTTGTTGAAAATTTAAGCAGGATTTATACCGGAAACCCTATAAGCAATTTTACCCTTTATCAGGTTGCTACAGGCTCTGGACTTAACATGAGCTTGTTCAACACGTGCATGCAAAACATATCTACGAAGCTTGACTATCAGGCAAAGCTTGCCCAGTTCTACGGCATAACTTCTACCCCTGTATTCGTGCTCGACTGTGCTTACCTTTCAATTCCTGAGACACTCAATGAATCTATAGCGTATGCGCTTAACGCAACTAAGAAGTGAAAAGGGTGTTGCCAAACAATGCATATAATAGCAGGGGTTGATCCTGGAGCTACAATAGGGGTATCATGCATCTCCCTAGATGGCGAGTTAGTGCTCGCAGCACACGGCTCAGGCAAAGGAATAATGTGGGTCGTGGAAACAATAAGAAGCGCGGGCACCCCCTCGCTTATAGCTTCCGACAAGCACAAGGTCGGTTCTCTGGTGAAAAAAGTAGGTGCAATTTTTAGCACAAGGGTCTTCTATCCTGAAAGGGACATAAGCCTTGAGGAGAAGAAAGAATTTGCCCGCGCCTCAAACATAAAAAATCCTCACGAGAGGGACGCTCTGGCAGCCGCAATATTTGCATTCAACGAGTATAAGAACAAACTAAAGCAGGCTGAGCGCATAGCATTGGAAAATAATTATGAAAACGTTGACGAAATAAAGGCAAAAGTGCTTAGCAGATATTCTATAGACGAGGCACTGCACAACAAGCGCGCTAATCGCAAATGATTTCCTCTTATTCAATGCATATGCTAAGCTTCGCAAACAAGTTCAAGCGCCGTTCCTTGCAGAAAGCGGTGCACCACAAGAGCTGCAGAATTTTGCCGATGCGTCGTTTCTTGCGCCGCACTTGCTGCAATAAATATATTCTCCTGCTTCACTTTCCTCTTGCTCAGGAGCGCGCGGCTCTTCATATTCTTCGCTGTTTATTTCGGTAAGCTTCCTGTTGAGAAAGTCGGCAAGCTCCTGCGCCTCTTCCCTTTTGAGACCGTCTATCTCGCCCTCCTCTCTACCATTTTTCAGCAGTCCCTTGTCCTTGTCATAGCCCTGCACTCTTATGAAAACTGAGCCATTGATTATGCCGTTCTCAAGCCTGACACTGGTTATCTGCTTGTAGTAAATGCTCTCATAGTCCTTTCTTATGCCTAGAGTTGCCCTATTGAGGATTATTATTCTCTTGTTGGTGCATATTACGGTAGTAGGGGTAGTTATTGAGCCTCCAGGTCCGACTCTCCTCTGAGTCGCGGAGAATGTCACATTTTCGCCAGGTACTAATATATCCCTCACAATTTCCACATCTTTTGGGTCTATGGGCATGACATCACTACGGCTTTAGGCTTAAGCTTGTTGCAAGCTACCCTAATAGCAATTTATATCTTGCTACAAGTAAAGCTAAATAAATTCCTGCACAAAATTAAGCTGCGAGAAAGCTGCTCTGATCGTCTAGCCCGGTCAAGGACGCGAGCCTCTCACGCTCGAAACCTGGGTTCAAATCCCAGTCAGAGCATTTACGCTTTCTTAAAATAAGGCACTAAAAATTGCTTTGCCAGAGTTGCATAAAATAATATATGAAGAATGAAAAATGAATTCAAGGCGGCGTGTGCCAGAATACCAGTTGCTCATAAACACAACATTGCTTGGCGCGCCATTGTTGCAATTGCTTGGGCAATCGTTTGCGTTGCCGTTGAGAAGCTACCGGCCTACAAGATTCTGCAGGTAACTTGCGCGTCGCCTACGTCTTCTTGGTAAAGGGCTTGGATTTTATCTGCTTTGCTTCAAAATGATTGAGACGCAAAATATTATCAGGCTAAGTATGCAGTTATTTATTTTTTGCCTGCGCTAATGAAGTGGTGCAGTGCTATGCAGTTCCTTGAGCTTTCCGAGTATTACAGCAAGCTCGAATCTATTTCTTCAAGGCTCGATATGATAGATATTCTGAAAGACGTTTTCAAAAAATCCGGAAAAGGGGAAATCGGCAAGATAATTTACATAACGCAGGGAGTTCTTGCGCCTCCTTTTGAAGGCATAGAATTTGGACTTGCAGAAAAAATGGCCGAAGAGGCAATCTCTATAGCAACAGGCTTCAGTAAGGAAGAGGCAAATGCCCTTTACAAGAAAAAAGGCGACCTGGGCAGCGTAGCAGAAGAGCTTGTGCAGAAGTCGAGGCTAAGGCGCATGAGCGCTAAGAAGTATTCCGTAAGCGAGGTCTACGATTCGATGCTTAAGATTTCAAAGAGCTCAGGTGAAGGAAGCAAAAGCGTCAAGATAAAGCTTCTTGCAGAGATGATAGCTTCCTCAACGCCCCTTGAAGCAAGATATCTTGTAAGGTATCCCTTGGGACAGCTTAGGATGGGTGTCGGAGATGCAACAATACTCGAGGCGCTTTCAGTAGCGTTCACAGGAGAACGCAAGCTCAAGGAGAGCCTTGAGCGCGCTTACAACATATGCAGCGATCTCGGCCTCGTAGGGGAGACGCTAATGGAAAAAGGTGAAAACGGTATCAAATCATTCAAGGTGACACTATTCAAGCCTATACGCCCTGCGCTGGCCGAAAGAATGCCTACCGCAGAACAAATACTGGAAAAGATGCACGGCAAGGCCGCGGTAGAGCAGAAATATGACGGCTTCAGATGCCAAGTCCACAAGAGTGGCAAAAAAGTGCAGCTGTATTCGCGCAGGCTTGAAAATATAACAAGCATGTTTCCTGACATAGTCAATGCGGCGCAAAGTGAGATAAAATCCGAGTCCGTAATTTTCGAAGGCGAAGCTTTAGGCTTCAATGAGGCAACAAACGAGTTCATGCCTTTCCAGGAAACAATGCAAAGAAAGCGAAAGCATGGCATAGAGGAAATGGCAAGCGAAATACCTCTCCATCTTTTTGCATTCGATCTTATGTATCTAAATGGCGAAGATTACCTGGACAAGCCCTACGAGAAGAGGCGCAAGACACTTGAGGAGGTTGTGGCAGGGTCAAAGACCATAAGGCCTTCGACACGCATAATAACAAGCTCCCCCAAGGAGCTTGACAAGTTCTTTGAAGACTCGATAGAAAAGGGGCTTGAAGGTATAGTGGCAAAGGATCTTGAATCACGCTACATAGCAGGCGCAAGGAAATTCTCATGGATAAAGATGAAAAGAAGCTACATGGGAAAGCTTTCCGATACGCTTGATCTTGTGATAGTTGGCTATTACCTGGGCAGGGGCTCGCGCTCTGAATTCCAGTTTGGTGGGCTACTTTGCGCAGTATACAATAAGAAGCGAGACATGTTCGAGACTGTTTCACGAATAGGCACCGGTTTTACAGAAAAGCAGATGTCCGAGTTGAAGTCTCTGCTTGAGAAGTCCAAAGTCAAGAACAAGCCCGTGCGCGTGGACTCGCTGATAGTGCCTGACTTTTGGGTCGAGCCTAGATATATTGTAACGGTAAAGGCAGATGAGATAACCAAATCGCCTACGCATACGTGCGGAAGGGGCAGCAAGGAGAAAGGAGGGGCAGGAGAAGAGGATGTGGGCTATGCGCTGAGATTCCCGCGGGTGGTTGGTGAAGAAGCTGTAAGAAAGGACAAAAGTGTTGAAGAAGCAACCACAACCCAAGAAGTAATTGAGATGTACAACAATCAAAAAAGAGTAAAAATTGAAGACAGCTGAAGATACTCCTTAAATCAAGGAATGCTTGGCGGAAAGCCCACGAACTTATTTGAGGGAAGCTAAAAAGCCAATAACAATACTTTGGCTAGGCAAAAAGGTTGCGCGCTTCAAATTTTCCTCGCGTTCTCTATGATCTTTGAGAACTTCTTAACTCCTAGTATTACATCCTTCACTTTTGGATTCAGCTTGTAGCCAAGGCTGTATCCTATATCTGTCCTTATATGTGTCGGCTGTATGACATTCAAGTCAAGAGATAGCTCCCTTAATGTAAAAATAAGCGTTTTCCTGGTGAACTTCTTTTCGAGCACGGAATAAAGTTCCTTTGTAGTCCTTGGGGATTTTATGAGAAGCAGCTCCAAGACTGCATAGTTCGGCCTGCTGAGTGCCTTCCTAAGTGCCCATATGCTGTCCTGCGCCTTTTCTTTCTTCATCATAATTAGCTATTATTAAACAAGCTTTATAAATCTTTTTATCTATGTGCATGTTTATCGACGAAGGTATCTCATCATGCATTGCGGTATCACAAAAGGTGCAATCATACAATCGCATCTATCAGATAATTTAGAAACATAAGTATTTAAACTTTTAGTAAGGTAAATAATTGTATATTAAAGTAAATGGTATTATGATTGAAAAGCTACAATTCCTGAAATTTTTTAATGCCCGGAAAGCGGAAGGCATGATAGACACCCCTAGCTCTGGTCTTTCCTTCTCAATACTCTTCGATTATCCTGATGCGCCGGAAAGCTATATGCCCTTCCGTGCTGTCGGAAAGAAAGGCAAGTCCAACCTTTACTCTATAATCGCCCCAAACCTCTCTCACTCGGATCTTGCCCTACTTTCTAGGCTTAAGGCTCAGCTTGTCTCCCTGCTAGTGGAAGAGGAAGAAAGGAATCCAGGTATAAACCTGGAGTACGCGAGAAGGGCTTCCCTCGGCATGGTTTCAGCTTATTCAACAAGCGAGAGCAAGCAGCTCCTTGCTGAGCTGTTGGCGCATGACACTGCGGGCTACGGCCCTTTCAGCCTCCTGATGGAAGACGCAAAGAACATAGAAGAGATAATAGTAAATGATCCATACTCGAGGATATCGATTTACCATTCTTCTTACGGCTATTGCAACACAAATATCCAATTTCGAGGCGAAAGGGAGTTCCGCTACATGCTGAACAAGATGATAGAGCGGACTGGCAAAGAGCTCAATTCTATAAATCCTGTAATCGACGCACAATTACCGGAAGGCTCCCGTGTTCACGCTCAAATAAGCCCATATTCTGTAAGGGGCACAAGCGCTTCGATAAGGCTAGCAGGAAACAAAGGACTTGATCTTGTTTCCTTGATCAGGAAAGGTGCGCTAAGTGCAGAGGAGGCTGCCTATCTGTGGCTTGCAATAGAGTCAGGATCCAATATAATAATAGCAGGTGCGCCTTCTTCAGGAAAAACAACCCTGCTTTCCGCACTTTGCACACTGATAGGCAAGGATCACAGGGTAATAACCGTTGAAGAGGACGTAAACGAGATAAAGATAGGTGAATTTCTTCCAAACAATGTTGCGCTGCAGGGTTCATCCGGCAGACATTCTGTGAAAATTGGAGACCAAGTGATAAACGCGCTGCACCTCAGGCCTGATATGCTTATAGTGGGAGAAGTAAGGGGGGAAGAAACCAGGGAGGTATTCTTCGGCGCTAATGTAGGCGTGCCTTTTGCGACTACGATGCACAGCAATTCCGATTCTAATTCATTGATAAGTCGGCTAACTTCAAAACCAATGAGTGTTGAAATTCAGTCACTTTCGGAGCTAGATCTTGCGGTAATTACCGCACTAAACGAGCGTAATGAAAGGAAAGTAGAGAAAGTAATAGAATATAAATGGGTCGCAAAGGGCGAATTGGAACCTGGCGACTCAAACACACAAGGATTTCTTGCCCTGGAGGTGTTTGCCGGAGGAAAGCTCTCGGAAAGCATAAAAGACTCCAAAATTCTGTCAAATTATGCTAGGGTTTCACTGTCAAATTTTGGGACAGCGCTCAAGGAGATGAAAAGGCGCGCAACTTTCCTTAACAAGCTGGTTTCTAGCGGAGTCGAGGGTGCAGCCGCGATAGAACAGCTAAGAAATTTCGGCGCCGTTTCATGGAAATAAAATCAGCATCAGCGCATGCAATGCCGCGCGCTTTGGTATTCGACATCTCCAGCTACGCTTTTTTCTCCTTGCTGTCAATCCTGTTGGCATCGGTGTTCATAAGCGGGTATGAGCTTGTGTACTTCTCGGCAATGGCGCTCTCTGTGCTTCTGCTTCTTTCTTATGCTTCAATATCTCTTTCCAAACGGAAAAATTTGCGCGACCAGACGCGCTATTCTCTGCAAATATTGCATCGGATGAAGTCGTCCATGCTGCTTTCTGGCTCATTCGCATCATGTATTCCAAGCTATGATAAAAGAGGCGCACAAAACGCACTGGAATCTGCATTTGCAAAGCTGCACATGAGGATGAAATTTGGGCAGGATTTTGGAGACGCCGCTTTATACCTTGGCAAGGAGGGTAAGCAGGAGATCTCTGTCTTAGGGCCTCTTTCTGTATCCTACAGGGAAAACATGGATATGTACCTTGCCTTGAAGCACGTATACGATTCGATGTTCAAGGAAAGAATTGAAAGGATAGAGCATTCTTATGCTTCCTTGCAGAAATACTCTTCAATAAGCATGGTTTCAGGCACAATATTACCCTCTTTCTTCCTTTTTGGATTTATTGGATATGCGCTGATGCAGGCAAGCGCAGCTTTTTTGCTTGCATTTGCGGTTGCCTTCCTTCTCGTTTTGCCTGCCTTGTTCTCCCTAGTGCGCATTTTCCAGGCTGATAATTATGAAATTTGAAAATTTTTTTGCAAAATTGCGGAATGCAAACTATTTTCTGGCAGCGCAAGCTGCCTTTTCCTTATTTTCAATAATCTCACTGCTTCTGTGGAACATAGCTTGCTCCGCAGCATTTGCTTTGGGCTCGCTTATTTTGCTAATTGCAAGTCGCAGGCTTTTCCGCTATGGTGATACAGATAAGAGCGCCATGGAAATGCTAGAGAACCTTTTGCCATGTCTCGGTCGATCATCAAATCTCGAATACTGCACTCTTTCATCCTTGCATCCTTCTTTCCCTTTTTCGCGAAGCCTCCGCAAGGCGTTTGGTGTTTACAAGTATTCCGGAGATACAAGCCGCATAGAGGAGGCAGGCAAAAGCTATGATTCGGAGCTTCTTCAGGAATCTATGTATGTAATCGCCGAATCGTTACGCACAGGATCTTCAGCTTTTGAAGCGCTTTCTGAAATAAAATCACGCTTCGATGAAGAGAAAAGAAGCACCCCAAGCATAGGCAGGCTGCAGGGCATGGATTCTGTAACCGCAATAGGAATCCAAATATTCTTCCCAATTTTTGCAGGCATAAGTGCGAACATAATAGGCATTATTTCATATGGTGCATACAGCTTTGTCGTATTGTCGAAATTTTTTGCCTTGGCTGTAGGATTCTACATAGCGCATTCCGCAGCCTCTTTTTCGAGACATAGTGCAGGCAAAGGAAAAAGCACAATGCAAGTATTTGCAAGCTCACTTTTATCCGTAATGGTCGCGCTGCTTGCATTTAGGTCCAGCATGCTTTTAGGCAAAATTATGCTAAGGTGGTAGAATGGAAACAGCATATGCAAACGCAAGGGCTTTGTTTTTGCTCTTGCGTGCAAGTAAAGGCCAGGGCTCCATGGAGTACATAATGATGCTTTCTGCAGTGAGCATCATAATAGTTGTAGCCCTTGCGATGATACTGCAGCTGAAGGGCGTAGCTCTGCACGCATTCTTGAACAGCTCAAACCAGAGCGTGGCAAATTCGATATCCTCTGAGCTTGTAAATATGACGCAGAGCATAAGCAAGTGAGTGGTTGGATGAGGCTGCAGCTTTCTTTTGAGTTTTTGCTATATCTTGTCGTAGCAAGCATTTCCCTTGCCTCGGCGCTCTCTTTCGGCGTGGCAATCTCATACAAAGAGCATGCAAGCCTCTCCAATTACAGTGCCGAAGCGCTTGCCTCCCTGATAAATGAGAATTTGGCGCTGCATTCAAGCGTATTCTACGCTTACGTGCCAAAGCAGGCATGCAACTCTTCCGCTTTTTCTAAGGAGTGGCAGATTTATGCAAATGTAGCATTTACAAAGCAAGTATGCTTGGATTCCGGCAGCATAGAGCGTCTTCGCCTTCAGTATTCCGGCAATGGCTCTTACATATTGGGCGTTTACCAATGAAGTTGCAAATCTCTCTTGAGGCTTTGTTATGGCTTTCATCAGGCGCATTTTTTATAGCGCTTGCAGCTGCGCTTTCCATTCAAATCATTCATGTTCAGAGTGCCTCCTTTTCTGGCATTCTCAAAAATCTTTCGAATTCGCTCAATGCTTCTATTTATCCCTATTCCGAGTTCCATATCAAGATAATATAGGCGTTTGCAATGATCCACATCAAAAAGAATTTTGCAAAAGGTTTCGCCATAGGCCTTGAATCCCTAGTCGCACTTTTGATAGGAATGTCGATGATCACTCTTTTTTTGGCGAAATTCTACATCGGCTATTCAGGCGCGCAGTCCTACTCGGAATATTCCGCAGGCAACCTCGAGCTGCGCTACCAGCTGCAGCGCTGCATTTACCTCGCGTACTACTCAAATCTTTCCCTGCAAGGGTTCAAATTAGCGCTTTCGGAAAGCGGATTCAATTTCTCCATAGTGCCTTTTTATCTCATTAACAGCTCAGCAACGGCAGGCGCAAGAGTCGTGCGCCTTATCTCCCTGCAAGGCAAGGCTTATTTTGTGGTGGTTAGATGAAAGTGCAGTCTAGTATGGAATTCATGATAATACTCGTCGCGGTCTCGGCTTTTGCAGCATCGGCTCTTGGAATCTATTCAGGTTTTTTCCATACGCAACATGCCTCTTTTGAAAACATTCTAAGCGTTGCGGGCAGTAACAAAACCGTTAATTGGCAATTAAACAACGTGCAAAATGCATACATAGAAGTTTATGCTCCAGGCATTGCGTACTTGAATGAATCAAGCTCGCTTCAGGTCGCAGTATATGCTGATAATGCGATAATAGAAAGCGCGAGCATGAGTTCTCCCTTTCTGAGGCATACTCCTTCGGGTTATTCTGGAATAGAAGTTGATGGGGTAAGCATACTTCCTTTCAATATCATGCCAAGCACCGTGGGAGAGGAAAATGCAACCGTAAGCGTAGGGCTAGATTATAACGGGAGCATTCATTACTACAACAAAAGCGTGCAGCTCTATTCGATTGTGCAAGGAAGCTCTTTTAACGCCTCCAAAGCCCGCTCTTCCCTTCTTACGTTTAGCGCTTCGCTATATCCTCATTCAATTTCAGTGCTAAGCAGCATTTCAAAAGGGGCATCTTTGTACAAAATTACGGAATGGTCGCATTGCAGCTATACCAACTTTTTCCATAACGAACTAAGCATGCAAGCGGAATGTGGAAATGCCAAATGGTACTTCTGGATATTTTCCTCAAGATGCTATTACAATTCAGGCAGTGCAACAAGAACTTACTGTATTTATGAAAACCCTTCTGGCGCTTCTACCTATGCAATAGCTCCAAACACCTCTTACAGCTACAACGTTACCTTGGACCTTTACAATTCCTCATCTGGCGTTTATTTGTCCTCCGAACTATTAAGCTCTAGGCATTCTAATCAGATAGAAAGCATTAACGGCTCGCAGGTCGGCAATGCAATAGTAGGTGCAAGCATAGCAGCATATGTTCCAAGCCAGTATTACAGCTACTATCTTCTTAACAAGTCGGGCAATTACACGGCTGTAAACGAAAGCGCATATTCGCAGTATTTGCAAGCATACAACAACATGAACTATGTGCTAAGCTACTACAACAGCACTGGCATAGATTCAAGCGAGCTTTCATCCATACAGCAAGCCATAAGCTCATATAACACGCAGTCAGGCATTTTTTATTACTCGAAGCCTGCAGCTTCGCCGTGCAATGTTATTGAATACTCAGGGAGCTACTGGTACTCATGCAGTGCACTCTCTATGGAATTCGGCAACATTACTGCGTTCCTTGAAACTCTCCCGCACCTTAATTCTTCAGAAGTTTTTGACGGTTCTAACATCAACGTAAGGTAGGTGCAGCTATGTATATGTCAAGGGCAAAAACCGCAAAATCCGCACCTGTTTTAGGAAAGCCACACAAAGCAAAAGGACAGTTTGCAATGCTCGAAGTTGCCGTAGCGTCAATTTTGCTGCTTTCATTTGCTGGCATAGTTTCAGCAATATTCCTGTCATATTCCATGCAAGAAGCTCAACCCTTTACTTTTCTTGGCTTTGATTTTTTTCAAACAGCTTACAGAAATGCTACTTTAAGCTCTTGTGCCTGCTCCCCTTCTCAAGCTTGCATCCCCTTGCTTGGAAAGATCTCCCAAGCTTATGGGCTTTCTTACCTGAAAATCAGCTCCGGCAGCAGAAGCATAGCTTACGGTTCTGAAGCTTCGTGCCTAAGCTCTTATTACACTTGTTCCCCTTTCAAGATAAATTCCACTTATCGCGGCGTTTGCATTTTTGCATGCAGTGGTTGAATGGCTCTCTTCGGTTCTGTTATATACGCTTCAATAATAGTGCTTGTAGCATGCTCTGCTTTGCTAGCACGCTACATCTCTTTCTCTTCCCAGGAATTAAGCTTCTCTTCTTCATACGAGAGCGTAGTATCTTTGGAGTCCTTTTCGCTTGGCGCGAGCTTTTCAATGCCTTTGCAAAACAGCTCTCCTGCGCAGCTTTCAGAATGGCTTGCGGCAATCAATGCTTCGGCAGAAGCTGACAATTTAGAAGTGCGCATAAGCAACAGCATATTGATAGCAAAAAGCGCAATATATCCTGGGGCCTATACAGCAATAAAGCTAAATTAGTTTTTGTAGCAAGATTACACGCAACGCATGGCCTTAGTGGTGTAATGGCCGCACGGAGGACTGTGGATCCTCAAGACCGGGTCCGATTCCCGGCTAAGGCCTTTTTGGAAAAATATTTAATCTTTTTTGATAGTTCAATACGACCTGCATGCATAAGCAAAGAAAGCTGAATGCAAAAGCCCCGTCCGCAACGGAGTACCTCATGATCTACGGCTGGGCAATTCTTA
>JBMFWY010000011.1:0-25044 GCA_049964795.1 Candidatus Micrarchaeia archaeon
GATTAAACTCTTTCCCAAAGAGTTTATTGGACCCAGCGGGATTCGCACCCGCGACCTTCTCGTTGCGAACGAGACGCTCTACTCCTGAGCCATGGGCCCAAAACGCGATGCTATTACCGATTACACAAAAGATAATATAAAGATTTCCTGAACAATAAAACCGTGCTTAAATGCCCGGCAGTGCAAAGAAAGCTAATAATGCATTTTACAAATTTGATGCGCACAGGCTATCGATGCTTGACAATCTGCTCAAAAAAGTGCTCAAGGACATAAAGCCAGACAAAAAAGAGATCGAGAGGCTTACTGCATGCAGCAACGAGCTTATGAGCAGGCTGCACGCTGTAGTACCGAAAAGCGTCGAGATAATAACCGCAGGATCTATAGCGCATGGAACCCACCTTAAAGGATCGTCAGATATAGACATATTCATGCTTTTTCCAAAAGAAAATGATGAAAGGAGTATGGAGAGGCGAGCACTCGAATTCGCCAAGAAAATAGTGGATAAAGGCAAGAATGAAAGCTATGAGATAAAATATGCAGAGCATCCTTACCTAAGGCTCTTTCTTGGAGACTTGGATGTTAGTGCAGACATAGTACCTGCTTTTAAGATAAGAGACGCAAGCGAGATGGGAAGTGCTGTAGATAGGACGCAGCTGCATACAGAATTTGTCGTTTCACACCTTTCAGAAAAGCAGAAGGACGAAGTAAGGCTTTTGAAATACTTTCTAGGGCAACATGACATATATGGCGCAGAAGCGATGACTGAAGGTTTCTCTGGCTATTTGTGCGAGCTGCTTGTATACCATTACGGCTCCTTCGCAAAGCTTATAGAAGGATTCGCCAGGCTACGGCTTCCTATAGCCATTTACCCTGAGACTAGGGCCGTTGCCACAGGCAAGCAGCTTGAGGAGCTTGCAAAAAGATTTAGCTCCAACTTCATAGTCATAGACCCTACCGACAAGGAGCGCAACGTTGCGGCAAATGTGTCGGTAGAATCGCTTGCAAGGCTAACGCTGCTGG
Organism: Candidatus Micrarchaeia archaeon; assembly: GCA_049964795.1. GTDB lineage: Archaea > Micrarchaeota > Micrarchaeia > Micrarchaeales > Micrarchaeaceae > JAKATY01. The sequence goes on from JBMFWY010000011.1 coordinate 1,021, forward strand.
CCCGCAGGCTTCTTAAGTACCCTGTTGAAAAGGTATTTTTTAGGGAAGAATACGGCGACATAAGCGCCCGCACAAAAATAGCAAAATTTGAGAAATTGATGGGTTCGAAAATGTATACGATAACCATGCGCCTTGACGATATTGCGGAAGATATCCTATGGCAGCAAATTAAGAAGTTGAAAAACAGGATTGAAGTGGAGCTGTCGCGCGAAGGTTTCGCCCCGATACTCTCGCTTCAGTCTTTGGAAAAGGACAGAGGAGTGATAGCCTTTTTCATAGAAAGAAATGCAAAACGGGTTGAGGTAGTTCAAGGACCAAGCGTATTTATGCCTGAAGCGGCAGAAAAATTTGCAAGTGCGCATGCTTACAAAGCTTTGGCTGGCACGCTGAAGGCTGAAAGGCTAATATACTTTGAAAAACCCGCGTACCGAGAGCCGGAATCGCTTATAAGAAGCCTGCTTAGATCCAAGCAGGGCATGCCAAGCCATATAAGAAAAGGCAGCATCAAGGTCATGTCCAAGGGGATAGAAGAGGAGTATGCCAAAATGCTTTATAAGAGGCTTGTTTTTGCAACCACTATTTGAATCAAGCAAATTACTTTTGCTTTTGCAATATGCTTAAACCAATGGCTTTTGCGTTATTTTTCTCGCTTTCAGCATAGCATAAAGCTCAGGACTCTTGTCTATAGAATTAGGTAGATAGCCCTCTATTTTTTCCATCTCCTTTTTTTGCAGAGTGTTTTTTTGCTTATTAGCTGCACAGATGCTTGAAACAAGCTTTAATGCAAAGCGTTTTTGCAGTTGAGTTTCTATTTCGTAAACTTTTCTAGACTTCGTCCTTATTGTTTCTCCGCAGTAATCGAGCCCTTCTGCGATCAGGTTCTCGCTTATTTTTTCTTTTTTATATCCCCTCTCGCGAAGCCTTCTTTCAATCACTTTGAGAGGAGCGCGCACCACAAACGAGAGGTCATAATTCAAATCCAGCTCTGGGGCCAAATGGCCGGAGAGCACAATAAAGCAGCTATTGCTTTGTTCTCTATTTAAGCGCCTCTTTATTGCCCTATTAAGCTTGCCTATGCTTGCAATTTTAGAGCCTAATGCGTCGATCCCTGAATATGCTTTTGCCTCATTGAGAATGTCATTTATCTCGATTATTTTTGCACAGGGGCATCGCTCTGCTATCATCTTAGAGAAAAAGGTTTTTCCAGCCCCAGGAGTGCCTGTTACGGTTACAATCTTGAGCCTGTTCACTTTCCTGCCCTGATGCTTTTTATGTAATCTGTGGCAGCGTCCAACAAAGCATCTATTTCAGCAGCGCTGTTTTCTATTATTAATGCAGGGTTTTGATCAAGGCTAACCCTAACCACATAATTCTTGTTTCCGCTGAAAAGCCATTCGCCGATAGAATTGCCGTTGTACGTGCCAGTCATATCTACTACAAGAAGCGATGCATCTACAAGGCGTTCTACCATGTGCAATATGTCTCCCTGTGCATCTTTAACGTAGATTACTTCATCCTTGCTCTCATCTCTTGCCACATTGTCTGATTTTATCAGTGGTATTTTACTCTGCTTTGCCTCGAGCGAGATAGCTTGAGCAAGCTGCGAGGTTATTGCATCGCATTTTGATGCATCATCACTCAGCTTTTTCCTTTCGTTTTCCATGCCGTCTAGCATTGCTGCGATCGAAGTGTCCACATCTTCCTTCATATTAATGATAGTGTTGACTATTGTAGGCTGAGACGCAAACTTGTCTGGATTAGAAAGCAGATCTGAAAGGGATATCTTATATTTGGCAGCTATATCCTTATCTAGCCTTTTTATGATAATATCCGCATCGTCGCTCCATATGTTTGCCATGCACACACCTATCTTACTTATTTTTATTTGTGTGCTTATTTAATAAACCTTATGCAGAACATGCCGGAAGATAAAAAAACCGAAGAGCGGATAGAAAAAGACATACTAAAATTTTACGAGAGCGTTGATGAGTACAAGGCCCTTCAAGGCAGCTTGGGCGCAAGGGAAAAGGAAATCGCCGAGCTATCCGAGATGTATGCGTCAGACGCAAAGAGCTATCTTAAAAAGGGAGATCTTTATACAGCTTTTTCGTGCATATCCTACGCCCACGGATTGCTAGACGCGCTGAAAGCGCTAAAAAAGGGGCGGGAGCAGTAAAGTCGCTAATAGATGATTCTATGTACAAGGAAGGCTCAGCAATGATACTAAAGCATGAAAATGCGTTCCTGAACCCCAAAGGGCGTGCTTCCAGGGAGATAAGCCTTGGCATTGCAAAGCTCGTATACAAAGGTGGGGAGATACTGGATGCGACTGCAGCAACGGGAATTAGAGGGATAGAGTATTCAGCACGGCTCGATGCCAAAGTGACAATGCTTGAGATAAACAAAACAGTTTATGAAGAACTCTCCGAAAATCTGAAATACAACTATGAAAATGGAGTAATCAAGAAGAAGAATGTGCAAGCGCTAAATGAAAGCTTCCAGAGATTTGCAAACACCACTGAAAAAAAATTTGAGATTATAGACATAGACCCATTTGGAGGCGCAGCACCTTATGTATATGATGCGATGAAGCTCGTCTCGGACTCTTCCTACCTGTTTGTTACTGCTACAGATGTCGCTGTGCTATGCGGCGCACACAGGAACGCATGCCTGAAATTGTATGGAGCAGTACCGATGCACAATGAGTTCTGCCATGAAGCTGGAATAAGGATCCTGCTCGGATACATTGCAAAAATTGCCGCGCAGTTTAATTACGGGATTGCGCCCGTAATCTCACTTTACTATGCACACTATATGCGAGTATTTGTTAGGTTGGAGCACGGAGCGAAAAACGCTATGGCATCGATTGGCAAACTAGGCTATGCGCATTACTGCGATAAATGCGGAAACAGGCACAGCGAAGTAGGAATGTTCCCAAAAGAAAGAAAATGCGAAGTTTGTGGATCAGACATGAATACGGCAGGCGTTATGTGGATTGGTAGTATAAAGGACGATGATACGGCGAAAAAGGTTTATGAACATCTTCAAGATGGCGCTTCTAAAGAAGCAAAAAACATTTTAGAGAGGATTGTTGAAGAGATAGATATGCCATTTTACTATTCGATACCCCACCTTACGAAGAAGTTAGCTATAGGATCAATAAACAGAGGGGACCTGATGGCTGCACTAAGCAGAAGGGGAAAGGTATCAAAGACGCATTTCGATTACTCTTCAATAAAAACCGATGTGCCGTACAAAGATATTATTGACATAACAAAAATGCTTTATGAGAAAAGAGAGCAAAGGAAATGACCTGAACAGAGCAGGGGGTAGAGGCTTTTGAGATTCCTATCGAGAAGGAATTACTAATGCAAAATTGGGAATTTGGCAGTATTGCAAAACCGCACAAAAATATTGTGAAGGTATAAATATCTGAAAATACCGAAAAAGTAGATTATGGAGAGATATACCGACTTGAAAATATCGTCAGACAATATTAACAATTTAAATAGATATTACTACAGCAACAATGAGAGTGTTGGATTTCAGACAATGGCCCAGAGGGAGGAGTATCAAAAGGCTTTTGGAAGATACCTTTATAGAATTATAGAAGAGGATTATTTTAATTTGCCCAAGATAAAAGTGCTAGAGATAGGGCCAAGAGGGGTCTATTTTGAAAGAGGCGTTCACGAAGAAATTCAAAGGTTGGACCAAGAGAATGGCACGGATTATGGAGATAGGATAGAATGGTCCTTGTTTGATATTTCTAAGGTCGCAATTAATAAAGCAAGGAGAGAGTATATAAGCAGCCTTAACGATTTCTTTCCTACAAAATTTTTTGTCGGAGATGCAGTTAATAAAAACTTGCCTAAAGGCTACGATGTGATAATTGCCAATGAGCTGATTGATGACTTGAGGCAAATGGTTTTAGTAAATAGGGGAGGAAGGCTTTATGAGATTGTTTATAAGATTGCGGTGGGTGATTTTATAAACGACGTAGGAATAGCACTTAGACAGAGTTACTTGAGGCCGATTAAGGAGGAAGACAAAAAAGAGTACTTTGAAGTCGTATCAAAATATCTGCAGGAGGATTGCAACACTACCTTCTTTCCTGATTTGGACAAGTTCCTGGCAAATGTAAATAAGGCTTCAAATCCAGGTGCAAAGTTCATCATACACGACTACATGATTGTAGGAGGCGTGGAGAAGGACAAATATTCCATAGAGAGGGTTTTTGGCATTTCGGATATCAAAAAGGTTTTTGAAGCTAATCCTGAAGAGGGGCTTATACAGATTACTGCTGATGTGAACTTCCTGCAATTGCTTGATAGCTTGAGCAAAGCGGGCTTTGCGGTGAAGATGATTGAGGAATACGACGATTTTCTTGAAAGTTCATTAGGCACAAAGAGGATTAATAAATGGAAGCTAGACCAAGTGCTGCAATTGACAAGCAAGGAGAGCATCGCTGAAGCAGAGAAGTTGCTCAGGATAGAAGGCGATCCCGCTAGCATAGAAGCAAAAAAGAAGCTGTATGAAGCGCTAGATGTACCTTACGGGGTTTTAGGCATGAATTTTTACAAGTCAAGCCTGGAAAAATTAAATCTGCCTGAGGAAACAAAAGAAAAGATATGGAATATGTATAGGAGCGCCCTAGTAATTAGAAACCCGCTGCTGAATATTACTGCAGTTAAATATTAAAGGAGTTTGAGATTCCGACGACGCTGCGCATTTTTTCTTTTTTACCCTTTCCTTTTTGCCTTTTATACGGCAAACAACGTTAATAGATAGATAAGCTTAAATAGGAATTTTCTTCTTTTGAGCAATCTGCGTCGTAAATTGCCGCACTTCCACTTTTCAAAGGGATATAGCGCGGAAAAAGAAAGCTATAAATATGAGCCTAGCAATTTTACTAAGCGATGTTGTTAAACTGCAATGCGCAGCTAACAACGCCTTTGGGTTGGGTATATGAATGGGGGTGAAGAATTGGTGGATAGCGTAGAGAAGTGTCCAAGATGCGGCACTGCACTGCATAGCTTTTCCAAGAAATATGCATACAGCATGAACAGGTACTACTGCGTAAAGTGCGCCGAAGAGCTAGACAGGAATTTTCTTGCCAAAATGACCTGTGCTGTTTGCGGCAAGCATTTAGGCAGGGAAGAGGTAAAGTATGTCATGTCCTCAAAGTTCTTCGGAGGAGAAGCTATGCCGATAGCAGACAGGCTTGTCTGTGCTGCATGCCATGAATCAGTAGAAGAGAAAGTGCGCAATAGAAGTGCACCTGAAAAGGCAAGGAACGTGCAAAGGATAAAGGCAGCCATAAGAAAAAGTATAATGCAAAGTGTGCCAAGGGCGGGCAATACTCCAAGATTTTAAGCATAGGGCAAGCAGCAGGAGGACAAAGGAGACAGCTACGCGGTGCGCTCCGACTTTAGCTTGCTATCTGCTATCCCCTATTCGCTTACTCGTTAAGGCATAGGTTCTAGACTTTTGAGAGGTCATTTGTTGACCGCGCTTTTTTTCAAGCTGCTGAATGCTAGGAACTTTTTAATAGAGTAAACAAATAAATAGCTTTTTAGCCATATATAAAGCGATTGAATGGCGGCCGGAGAAGAGCTCTCCACATACTATGACAGCTACGGCAAGTTTGACATAGAGGAACTTGTCAAAAACACTATGTGGAAGGATCTGCTTTTTGAGCTTGTAGAAAGCAACAGGCTTGATCCATGGGATATAGACATTGCAGTTATCGCGGATGAGTACGCACGCGCGATAAAGAAGATGAAAGTATTAGACTTGCACATGCCTGCAAACATAATCTTTGCTGCTTCTGTGCTCCTAAGGATGAAAAGCGAAACGCTGCAGATTTTTGAGGATCTTGATCAGATTGAGGGTAATAGCGAAGGCGACGCGGTCGATCTTATCCCGACAGCACAGCCAGAAGTGCCAGGCATAATATTCAAACTAAGGACGCAGCCAAAAAGGAAGATAACGCTAGAGGAGCTTATGGATGCGTTGGAGGAAGCAATGAAAATGCAGGACAAAAAGGAGAAAAGAGAGGAAGAATACAGCACTCCTCTTTTAATCAAGATAAGCAGAGAAGATATAGGAAGCAGAATGCGCAAGATATTTGACATGATAAAGTTGCGCATGGATGCTTACAAAATGGTTACTTTTGCGGATCTTGCATCGCAGGCTTCAGGACAGGGCAGTGTCTTGCTCGATGTGTTCGTGCCTCTTCTTTTTCTTGCACATAAGGACTATATAGTGCTAAGCCAGGATAACTTCTTCGGCGAAATATTCGTAAGACTTAAGAAGGATGAGCTCGATGGCTGAAGGCAACGATGAATACAGAAAACTTGTCGAGGCTGCTCTTTTTGTAGCTGGAAAGCCACTAAGTGCTGAAGAGCTTGCACAAGCGATAGGCGTTGCATCAATAGGCTATGTAAGCAAGATGCTTGAGGAGCTTGCGAGCGAATATGAAAAGAGAGATACTGCACTGAAGATAACTAAGTTTGACGGCAAATATTCAATGGATGTCAAAAAGGAATACGCGGCCAAGGTGAACGAGCTTGCTGGGAAGCCGGAGCTGAGAAAAGGGGCGCTGAGGATATTGGCGTATATAAGCAAAAATGAGCCGGTTATGCAGAGCGCGCTGGTGAAGGTTTTTGGAGCCTCTACATACGACTATATGAAAGAGCTTGTGGAAAACGACTTTGTAAGCTCAAAAAAACACGGCAGGACGAAAAAGCTTGAAACCACAGAAAAATTCAGGGAATACTTCGAAATTACATGAATTCATGAAAGGATTAGAGAAATAAGCCTTGAGAAAAAACCGTGCTTTTTGTTATGCTGAACTTCCGCTTCAACGGGATAGCGTATGTCCCATATGCGCCCCGGCACCTTCTCCACTACCTTAATTTTGTTTTGCATTTCCTGCATGCTATCACCTTCATTTATTTTTGCTGCCAGTGCCTTAGGTTGTAATAGTTAAGCGAAAGGTTATACCTGTTTTTCAGGCTCTCTGCTATTTCTTTTCCAAGATCCGCGCACTGGTCCAAAGCCGTCGCCCTTACAATAAGCCCGTATGGCGTTTCTTCTATACTAACGTTCTCTATTCCGCTTATGCTAAGCAGCTTCTGCGAAAGACCTTTGGCACTAAATCCCGCAAAAGGTTTTGCGAATAGAAAACTGTGTACGCCCTTGCGCGAAGACGTCATATTTTTTTTCGGAAAATTTTTAACGGCCATAAAAATCATGTTTTTTGTGAAACAAGCATTCAGAACAAGTTTGCAGGAGCAGGAAGGAACAATACGTAAAATTTAATGTGCCAGGTGGGAGAAGATCTTTGACTGCGATAAACTGCCTTATGCGCAACGGGCATTGCAAGCTTTTGGGTTTTGGGGAATTGGCTGCTTTTGACAGCAGAAGAAGCATCAGTGCCATAGAGGTACGCACCGGCGTTTTCTATTCCGCGTTCATTGACCATTCCCCCACCTGTTCGGCCAGCCAAGGCAATAAGCCTTGTCAAGCACGCTTATTATTACAGAGGCACTATATAAATAGCCTTTGAATATATCTGTATTTGTTTAATTACATATATATGCAAAATTGATGCATATTTTAGATTTTCTTTTATTACTAATACATTGTTGAGCTTTTACAACAATAAAGTTTTACTAATAAGTAATCAAATATAATAATAGAAATGTTTATATATTAGTAATAACTAAATTGCAAACATGGAGCTGCCAGATAAGATAAAAGAGGCGATAGAAGAGCTGAAGAAGAGACATAGCCATAGCGTAGTTGCGAAATTCTTGAAAGGCAACTACTATGCCTATGAGGTATATACAAAATGGGATCCCCTCATTAAAAGGCGAAGGACTTATTCGCTATACCTTGGCAAGATAGAACAAGACGGCGAGCTTATACAGCCCCATAGAAAATTGGATATAACACGAGGCGCGAGAAGCGTGGAAGGGTATGCAAGGGCAAAGAGCGAGAAACAAAGCATAAAAGAGCATGAAGGGAATAAAGAAGATATAGCCATACTAACCGCTTTGAGCACAAATGCACGTTCGTCCTACGAAGAAATAGGCAAGAAGGCAGGCATTTCCGCACAAGCGGCAAGGCGCAGGATAAAGAAACTGGAGGAAAAGTATGCTATTACTTATACTATTGACACACATGCGGCGCTTAACTTTGGATTTTATAGGTTTATAATAACAGTTAAGTTTAACGGAAGCAAAAGGCCGCGCAAAGAGGAGATAAGGAGGGAACTTGAGAAAGAACCTAGAGTACAGCTAGTAATGAGTACAAAAGGTGAATTTGATCTGCTTATATACGCGCTATTCGAGAACACAGTAAAACTAGACGATTGGCTTTACGGACTGAGAAAATCGGAGGCCTTTGCCAACTTGGATGCGGATTGGAATGCTTCTTACTTTCTTATATCCAACGGCCTTGTGCCTTTGCGGGATGAATTCTTCGAGATAGTTAAAGAAAGGGTATGGCATAGAACCAGAGAAACGCCAAGAAGAAAGGAGGGGGAGATATTCTATAGGGAATACGCGGTACTTAGGGCCCTGAATAAAAATGGGGTAGAAAAGTTCAACGAAATAGACAAGGGGTATGGACTGAGGAAAGGAAGTGCAGATTATACCTTTCAAGAACTAATGCAAAAGAAGGTAATAAGGCGCGTTACGATATCAATGGGCAATCTGCCAATCAAATATTTTGCAATAATTAGGGTAGAGATCCAAAATATGGAAGACTTTCTCGCAAAAGGTAAAAACTACTTTCTTTATATGATGCAGGACAAAGGCATGCTCACAAACAAAGTTATAATCTCGGGAGATATAGGCGCGCCGTATAGCATGATAAGCGTTCATCCTGTATATATGGAAGAAGGCCTTGATAAGATAGAAGAGGATATTTATGGAATGCTGAAAGGAGTAAAAGTAAGCAGCACCATAGTTTCGGAGATAATATTGGGAAGTATTTGCCTAAACAAATTAGAAACAGTGGAGATGCCAATATACGAGTTCCTAAAGAAGGAGTACAATTTAAGCGATGAAGAGGTATTGCAAGAGATTAGGAGTTTAGATCAATCTGATTAAGGATCGGTACAAAAGCTTGGCAAATTGCCAATTTAAACACTTGACTAAATAGGAATACCACTATATACAATATGCACAAAGTAAAATAAGATAAAAAACAATAGCTCGCATTTGCCAGCTTTAACTTTTATAAAGTAGAATATCTGCGCAGTTTACGCGTCTCCTCCGCCGGGTCCTCTCATTTTATTCACCACAGTTTTAACATTGAATGGAAATCTTTAAATACTTTTGCTTAAACTATGACACATTATTAGAACAGTATAAAGCGTCAATAGTGGGGGTTCGCTTCTTCTACGCCCTCTTTCTTATTCATGTAAAGAGCCGCAACAAACAGGTAAGAAGAAAGCCGGTTTAGATAGGGAAGAGTATTGATGCTGTTCTTGTACTTTGGGATAATTTTTACCACACACCTTTCGGTCCTGCGCGCAATCGCTCGTGCTACATGCAGATAGGACGATGCCTCAGAGCCTCGTGGTAAAACAAAATTTTTCAGGCCCGGCAGCCTTGAGGCGAGATCCTCGATTGCTTCTTCAAGTGCCCGAACTGCTGGCCTTCCCAGCTTTCTCTTTGGAGCAAACCTGCTGTTTATGCATGCCGCAAGCTCGGCGCCAGCTATAAAAAGGTTCTCCTGGGCGGCTTCGAGCTGCTTTGCTACTTTGTCATCATCTATGCTCAACAATGCAAGGCCGATGAAGCTGTTTAGCTCATCTATGGCGCCGATAGCTTCGATTATTTCGCTGCCTTTGTATACCTTCTTTCCTAGCATGATGGAGTACCCCGCATCCCCCGTGCCCGTATAAAATCTTGTCATGTTTTGCATATTAGAAAGTTAATAATAAAAGTGTTCGCAGGCATAGCAAGAAGGCACTTTTGAGAAACAAGAGCGGCAGGCGCATGACCACATACTGCTTATAAAAGGTGTAAAAGCGTTGATAAGCAGGCAAACAGCAAATACCTTCAAAAGAAGCTTCAGAACCTTTCACGTGCAATCGAGGTAATGCAAAATAAGGGCTTTTGCCGGCAAAATCATGCAGAAGGGGCAAACACCCCAATAACGAAAAGCTTTTAAATCTAAACATTTACTAATAACACCATACGGAGTAATGCGACATCGCTAATTCTACGTATAGGAAAGATAGAATGGAATTCGAAGGAGATGAAGAAGGAAATGAAGAAAGGAGAGAATCTAGAGGAGGAAGAGGAGACATGAGGGTGAAATCTGCCTATTTCCTGCCAAAGCCCGTAAAGGTCGGGGACGAACTTGAAGTGTCCATAGATGCGGTTGGCTCTAAAGGAGATGGAATCGCAAAAAAGGATGGGTTTGTCATCTTCGTAAAAGGAGTAAAGCAGGGAGACAAGGTAAAAATTAGGATAACAGATGTGAAGGCAAGATCTGCAATAGGAGAAGTCGTAGCATAATCCTGATTTTTCTTTTATTTTATTTTGTTATTTTATATTAAAAGCTCCATTTCATTTTTGCATATTTTATGTTTTATTTAATTCTATAGCTGTTACGGCTAACGCTTTTTGAAGCGACAACACATACTTTATTTATTTTTGTGCTCCAAATCATCTAAGCCAAAGCTTAGAAAGGGATATGCGTGATAGATGCAAAAGTTTTTAACAACGAAACCGCGGAAAAATGGAACGCGTATTGGAAGGAGCACAAACTTTTTATGTTTGATGAAAAAGCGGATAAGCCCATATTTTCGATAGATACGCCGCCGCCTTTTGTTACAGGAGAGCTTCACCTAGGCCAGGGTTTTTGGGTAGTATATATAGATTCAATAGCAAGATACAAAAGGCTGGCCGGATTTAATGTGCTGTATCCTCAAGGATGGGATACGCAAGGCTTTCCAATAGAGATACTTGTAGAGAAGAAATTTGGCAAGGGAATAGGGAGGGAGGAATTTTATAGGAAATGCGCCGAAATAGCCCTTTCCAACATAGAGGTAATGAAAAATGAGATGAAGAAGCTCGGCGCCAGCTTCGACGAGAGATATGAGTACAAAACTCTCGAAAATAGCTACAGGGCGAAGGTCCAGCTTTCTTTGCTCGAAATGTATAAGAAAGGATTCGTATATAGGGCGATGCATCCCGTTGAATGGTGCCCGCACTGCGAAAGCAGCATAGCAAGGGAAGAGACTACAGAAAAGGAGGAGAAAACATCCTTGAATTACATAGAATTTGACATTGTAGGAAGCAAGAAAAAGCTGACAATAGCCACTACAAGACCTGAGCTAATGCACGCATGCGTCGCGATAGCTGTAAACCCGAGCGATGAGAGGTATGGCAAGCTTATAGGCAAAAAAATAGAGGTGCCTATATTCAACAGCAAAGTAGAGGTAATAGGCGACGAGGGCGTCGAAAAGGATTTCGGCACAGGAGCGGAGATGGTGTGCACCTTCGGAGACAAGAACGACGTGATCATGTACTACAAGCACAAGCTCAAGCTCATAGACGCAATAGACTCAAAAGGAATGCTGAAGAATGCGGGAGAATTTTCAGGGCTTGCCGCAGAAGAAGCAAGAAAGCGTATTTTAGAACAGCTAAAGAATGAAGGCAGGATCACAAAGCAGGAAGAGATAGTGCATTCCTACAAAGTCCATGACAGATGCAAAACTAAGATAGAGCTAAGATCAGAGATGCAGTGGTTCCTGAAGACAAAGGAGAATGCACAAAACATAAAATCGATGGCGCACGAGATGCATTGGTATCCTGAGACGCTGAGGCAGAAGCTTGACGACTGGGTAGACTACATAGAATGGGACTGGAACATCTCGAGAAACAGGATTTTTGGCACGCCGATACCCTTTTGGTACTGCGAGAATGAAAAATGCGGCAACGTCATACTTCCAGAAGAAGGCGCGCTGCCTGTAAATCCCGCCTTGCAAAAGCCGCCGGTTGAAAAATGCCCGAAGTGCGGAAGCAAGGTAGTTGGCGAAACAAACACATGCGATGTTTGGGTTGACTCTTCAATAACGCCGCTTGTAGTTGCAGGATGGCCGAACAAGGGATTTAAAGAAAGATTCCCGATTTCCGTAAGGATACAGGGAGAGGACATAATAAGGACATGGCTTTTCTACACTACTTATAGGGTTTGGGCGCTTACAGATGACAAGCCTTTCGAAAACATTATTGCTACAGGCATGATACTGGGCACTGACGGCAAGGAGATGCATAAGAGCGAAGGCAATGGCGTTGGAGTGGAGGAATTGCTTGAGAAATACAGTGTAGATACAGTCAGGCTTTGGGTTGCACTGAGCGGCAGCGTAGGCAAGGATAAGCCCTTCTCGTACAAGGAAGTGGACTATGCAAGAGGATTCGTAAACAAGCTTTACAATACCGCGCTGTTTGTTAAAGGCGCGCTAGAGAGGTCAAAGCTGCCGAAGGAGGAACCTAAGGAGCACATGGGCTTGCTTGACATATGGATGCTACACAGGCTTAACAGCGTAATAAAAGAGGTGAAAAGCGCATATGAATCGTTCAACCTCTACGAAGCCATGAACAAGCTCATCACATTCTACTGGCATGAATTTGCGGACTATTATATAGAGGATGTCAAATACAGGATATACTCCGAAGACAAAAAGCTCGAGGGCAGCAAAAAGGCTGCGATATACGTATTGAATAAGGTAGTGGAAGATTCGCTCAGGCTTTTTGCACCGGTTATGCCGTATATTGCGGAAGAGATCAACGAATGGTTTGGCAGGAGAAGCCTGTTTGAAGGCTCTCTTCCGCAGCAATTCGAAAAGCTTGAGACAAGAGACTATGTCATAAACGGATTGCTCTTCGAGGAAGGCTTTGTCGATGTAGACTATGAAGGCATAGGCGCGTTCATAAACAACATAATCGCTGAGGCCAGAAGGATAAAGTCGGAGGCGCACATGCCCCTCAATGCAGAGATACCGATAATAAATATAAATGTTCCTGAAGCATATTATAAAGCTGTAAGCGCGAGCAAAGAGGACATAAAAGGCATATGCAAGGCAAAAGAGGTAAAGGTAGAAAAAAGCAGCGAATATTCTGTTTCGATACCTTTAGGCAAAGCATGAGGTGCAAGCCTGGGCTATTAGGCTTTGCTTTGGCGCATAATATTTATTTGTTGCTGAAAAATTATAGGCTTAACTCAAACAGGTATTTAAATGGCTAAAATGCATACAAAAAGGCATGGAAAGGCAAAATCCGTCAAGCCTCCGCTTGAAAAGCTGGGAAATGTAAAGCTGAGCGAAGAGGAGTACAAAAAGGCAGAAGGCATAATAATTGAATACGCAAAACAGGGCATGAGCGCTGCGATGATAGGCGAAAAGCTGAAGAAAGAGCACAGCATAAAATATGTAAAGGCTATGATGGGCAAGAGGCTCTCAAAGATACTCAAAGAGAACAAGCTTTATGGAGACATGCCCCAAGACCTGATGGATTTGATGAAGAGGGCGGTTGTCTTGCACAAGCATTTGGAAAGGAACAGGCATGACGTTTATGGCAAGACCAGGCTTCAAAGGATAGAATCAAAGATACTAAGGCTTAGCAAGTATTATGTCAAAGAGGGCGTTGTGCCGGCTGAATGGAAGTATGACCCCAAGCAGGCAGAGCTTCTAATAAAGAGCAAGGCGTAAACATGGCAACACAAAAAGGAATGGACAAATGGAAAAGCAAAAGATGGTACACCGTTTATGCGCCTGCGGTATTCGAAAAGAAGGCTGTAGGAGAGATACCTGCAAACGACGAAAAGAGCGTAAAGGGCAGGAACGTAAAGGTCACGCTCAGCAACCTTACAGGAAATCCTGAGCATTCCTATACGAACGTAATTTTCAAGATAACTGAAGTAAGCGGCAATTCTGCCAATACGAAGCTTGAAAGGATAGAGCTTCCGTACAGCTACACAAAATCGATAGCGAAGAAATTCAGGAGCGTGTTTGACGCAATAGTCAAAACTAAAAGTTCCGATGGAACTACCTTTGTAGTAAAAGTAATAGGCATAACGGCAAGAAAGTCTGCGCATGCAAAGATCCAGGCTATGAGGAAGGAGCTTACAAGCTTTACAGAAAAGTTCTTTGCAAGCGGCACGGCAGATGAAGGGATAAAGGCAATAGTTGAAAAGAGGTACCAGGAAGGCGCCGCTGCGCTTCTAAAAGACATAGTGCCAGTGAATAACCTTGAAGTAAAAAAACTTGAATTGCTTTGAACGGAAGAGTTGGGGCTAGAGGCTTCTTTTGCATTTGCAATTGAAGCTTTGGCTGCCCGCATGTTCTTACAAAGGTGCTATTTTGTTTCATACTGGCTTAAGGACGCATTATGTTTCAGAGCTTTCCCCAAGCATGGAAGGCAAAGAAGTAGTGCTTTGCGGCTGGGTGCACGAGGTAAGAAATGTTGGCAAGATTATATTTCTTCTCCTTAGGGATAGCACAGGTATAGTGCAAGTAATAGGCAAAGCGGGAGTTACTCCAGAGCTTGTTCTCAAAAGCATGGACTTGCAAAAGGAGAGCGTAATAGCAATTACAGGCACTGTGAAGGCGAACAAGGAGGCAAAAAAGGGTTTTGAGATTTATCCCAGCAAGATAGAAAACCTCAACCCTCTCAATGAAACGATGCCTTTTGACGTAGCGAGCAAGATTCCGGCAGATTTGGAAGTCAGGCTGGACTACAGGTATGTAGACCTGCGCAGAAGCCCAACCGCTGCCATTTTCAGCATACAATCTACGTTGCTTAATTCTTTCAGGGATTTTTTTGTAAAGAAAGGCTTCCAGGAAGTCAGGACGCCGAGCGTTGTAGGGGAAGCGACGGAAGGCGGTGCTGATCTTTTCAGCATAGATTACTTTGAGAGGAAAGCGTATCTAGCGCAGTCGCCACAGCTTTACAAACAACTTGCAGTAATAGGAGGTATAGACAAAGTTTTTATGATAGTGCCAGTTTTCAGGGCGGAGAAATTCAACACCATATATCATCTCAATGAATCAACCCAGATGGATATAGAGATAGGCTTTGCCGATTACAACGATGCGATAAAGCTGCTCAAAGGGGTTGCTTTCGAGATGATAAAGAGAGTAGCGCTCAAGAATAGGGAGCAGCTCGAAGCGCTTGGCATAGAGCTAAATCTTAAGCCAGCAAAGGAAGTGACATACACCCAAGCGATAAAAAAGCTGAATGAGAATGGAATAAAGATTGACTGGGGCGAAGACTTGAGCAGGGAAGCGGAGCAGGAAATATGCAAGACATACGGCGATTTAACTGTTGTAAAGTTTTATCCTACAAAGGCCAGGGCTTTTTACAGCATGCCGAACGAAAAGAACCCGGAGATCTCAAACAGCTACGACCTGCTTTACAAAGGGCTTGAAGTTTCGAGCGGTGCACAAAGGATACACAAGCCAGACATGCTTGTAAAAGCGATAGAAGGTAGAGGCCTAAATCCCGCCGGCTTCAAATTTTATATAGACGCATTCAAGAGAGGCGCGCCTCCGCATGCAGGGTGGAGCATAGGCTTGGAGAGGTTTACAATGCAGCTCACTGAGCAAAAGAACATAAGGGAGTGCTCCATGTTCCCGAGGGATAGGACGAGGCTTGCGCCATAAAGCCTTGCTCCATGCTTATGCGAAAGGCTTATTGCAAGTTTTTTATGCGTACCTGCCTGCCATATTCGCTGTAAAGCATCTGCTCTATTTCTGCCTTGCTACGGCTTATTTCAAGAGACAGAAGCTCACGCCTCTTGCCCAAATCAATCTGCTTGCGATCCTCTTCTTCTGCTTCCTTAGCTGCGCTGCGATATCCCTCCAATGCGCTTTCTTGCTTCTTTATTTCTAGCTTAATAAGGCTTATCTGCCCAAGTAAATGATTTATGCCTGTGATTTTCTGACTTATGCTGTAATCGATTGCTTTGTTGATATGCTGCAGCAAAAGTTTCTTTTCCTGGCCGGGCTCGCCTTTTTCCACGCTTTCGCGCAGTCTTAGCAGCACGTCCTCAAAGCTAGAGTATTGCCCGCCAGAAAAATTAGCTTCAAAAGGCGCAGATATGTAGGGCATTATCTTGCTGCCTTCCTTCAGGCCGTGATCAAATTTCCTGGCTGCGCGTTCCATGGGCTTCAGAATAACTTCGACTTCGGAGCGCTGCAGGCGCAATTTTGACTCTAGGGTATGCAACTGTTCTGCTAGGCTTTTTAATGCATGCTCGTGCGATTCTGCTTCTGAGATTAGGATGTTTCTTTCCCCTTTATGGGTACTATCCGAAGCGCTTGCAGGAAGAGCCAGTGCTTCCAATTCATCTATGCGCATTGTAAGTTTTTCAATTGCAATGCGCATGGAATTGTATTTGCCGAAATGCTCTCCCTCCTTTCCCAATTCGCGCTCCAACTCTTTTGCCTGCCTTTCCAGAGCGGAAAAAGGTTTTTTAAAAAGCGATATGCCAAAATAGTAGCCGAACACTACGACTTTGAAATTTGAATTTGTATATAGGACTTTGTATATGAAGGAGGAGTAGATAGAGTGAACTTCGCGCATGCGTTCGTATCCCGTATCCTTGTCGATTTTGCCAAGGCTGTCTTTTAGGGAAGCCAATGCATTGGCCAAGACGTTTTGGTAATTTAGCTTCTGAGACTTTACAAAACTAGGGCTGCTAGCGCCAGAAACTTCTACATCTGGCATTGCATCAATCTCAGAAAACTTTTCCAAGGCGCGCGAAAAGTCTTCCAGCGAACTGAATAACAAATCGGCCTTCTTTTCGCAGGACTTTACAGTAGGTGCAGTGAGGGTATTAAATGAAGAAAGTAGATATGCTCTTGCGGCATCGATGTCCAAATCCAAAGGGGGCGCGCCCCTGCCAAAAAATCCTCGCATTTAAGTCATTTTTAAGTTAGGTTGAAAACAAGGTATTGTAGCATTGCTAGATTTATTACACATACCCTTATTCTATTAGTAAAAAAGTAAAATTAGGTATTTTTTAAAGTTGGGCATGTTTGCTTATGTGGTTAGCGGAAAGCAGCTTGCAGGAAAGACCAAGATTTGCAAATAAAGCCGAACAAGCAACAAAGCAGAAGGATAGGGAGTATAAAGCGAAAGGTTTATATATCTATTTATATATATCTGTTAATAGATATCTATTATAAGATATCTTTATTAAGATAAATAATTGAACGGTGAAAAACATGAGAGGAAGAATGCATGGAGGATTTGGAGGAGTTGAAGGAGATGAAGGATATGGGAGAGGCCCTATGGGCCGCTATGGAAGCAGGAGATACGCAGGCATGATGGGATTCCCGATGCAAAGGGGATTCGTAGGGCTAAGGTATTGGATCCTAAACCTCACTTCAAGGCGTGAGATGACTGGCGCAGAGATAATGTCTGCAATGAGCGAGATGTCGATGGGAGGCTGGAGCCCTTCTCCAGGGAATCTTTATCCTGCGCTCAAAAGCATGGAAGAGGAAGGTTACCTGGAATCCAGAGAGGAGGGAATTAAAAAATTCTATAAGGCCTCTCAAAAAGGGAGAGAACTGCTCGAGACCTTCAGTTGGCCGGCAGGAGCAGGATTCCAAAACAGGCAGAGAATGCCGGTATTTGAGGGAGTATCTGGAGACGCAGATGTGTTGGAGAACCTCAGCGGCTACATAGAGTACCTCAAGGACCACTCAGCGGAGATAAAAGGAGACAAAGCGCTTCGCGAAAGACTCGACAAGCTTAAGAGGGAGTTCGACGCTTTGTTCTGATAGATGAACGGAAGGTATTAGGGCAGGGGCCTGTCGGAAGGTGCCTTGAATATGGCAAAAGCGGTGAGCTCCTGCCTGTTGTGCCGCAGTTTGGCAAATTTTATTTCTGAGGAGAATTTGGACAGCAAAGACCTTGCCTTTTCTATGTAATGCTCAGGCTTAGGCTCTGGCATTTTTATTGTGATTATTATGGCAGAGCCAGGGGCAAGAAAGCGGCCCAATAAAGCGACAACAGCAGCTGCTTCATCCGGCTCCTTGTTTATGTCGATCGCAAGCATGCTGAACCTACCCAAAAGCTCGAAAGCGGGAGGCAATGCATTTGACATATTAAATACCAAATGAACAAGATCATAATTTTCAAAAATGTCTGATTTCGCGGCCAATTCTTCAAATTCTTTCATGCTTTTAGCTTCTATTTTGCGCGCTTTTGCCTTTTCCTGTAAAGCGGCGTTTTTTGAATAATCATTTAACACGACGAGTATGCGCGACTGTTTTGGCATCAAATCGTATGACATAAAAGCGCTATCGATGGCGAGGACTTTTGCCCCATTCGAAAGCAGAAAATGCGTCCAACCGCCTGGTGCAGAGCCTACGTCTATACATCTGGCGCCTTCTTTGATGCTTATGCCAAAATGCTCCACGGCCTCGATCAGCTTAAATTCAGATCTGTTTATATGTACAGGATTTGACTTGTTAAAATACCTAAAGGCATCAAGCCCGCTTCTTTTTGCTAATGATTGCAAGCCTATTATTGCCCCTCTTGAGGTAAGCACTATGTTTATCTGAAGCGCGGGATTTTTCAAATCTGCAACAAGTCCCAGAGATTCTATTTCGCGACCTATCTTGACTTCCAAATCCTTTGCGTGCTCCTCGGATTTATAATCCACTTTTTTTACTTCTATACGAAAGCTCTTTTTTTCAGAACTAAGCCCCAATATCATATTGAATACGTTTTCCGCTACTACGAAATATTCCGCGTCTATATCCTTTATAAAAGTGAAAACAGGGAAGATCTCGTAAACATATGAGAGTGGAGTGCCAAAATCGAACTCGCCACGACAATTTTTGCAGCTGGCAAATATTACAGAAGTAGAAGAATCCTGCGCCACCCGCTTAAACTCGGCATTTGGAAAAAGACTTTTAAGCTCTTTGAGGGCCTGAATGTAAAAACGCGGGTCAGCTAGCGCTGCAAATTCTTCCTCCACACAACCACTTTTTCTCTGATTCACAGTAAAGGATTATATTCCTTTTGCATTGAATATTAATATGCTTGCCTTGTCCTATACAATAAGCCGAAAAGTGTTTTTATGATAAAAAAAGTTCACGATTTTCTGTGGGAAGTTGAAAAAGAAGGAGACATGAATGTGCCAGTGCGCCTTTATGCAAGCGAGATAATAGCGGAAAATATGCAAAGAGATAGAACATTGCAGCAGGCAATAAATGCGGCAAAGCTGCCCTCAATAGTCAAGCACATGCTTGTAATGCCAGATGGACACGAAGGCTATGGCTTTCCGGTAGGAGGTGTTGCTGCATTTGATGCTGAAAATGGAATAATTTCTCCAGGTGCAATAGGTTTCGACATAAACTGCGGCATGAGGCTCATAAAAACCAACCTCACAATGGAAGACATAAAGCCGCGCCTTGGAGAGCTTATGGACAAGCTATTTGCAAACGTTCCAAGTGGAGTAGGCAGCAAAGTAAACATGAATTTTACGCAAAACGATTTGGAGAGGATAGCTACCGAAGGCGTGGATTACATAGTTCAAAAAGGTTTCGGAACAAAAGAAGACATAGAAAGAATAGAGGAAAATGGAGCGATGGAAGGGGCGGATACTGCAGCGGTAAGCTCAATGGCAAAGAAAAGGGGCTTGCACGAAGTAGGCACACTTGGCGCAGGCAACCACTTCCTTGAAGTGCAGAGAGTGGAGAAAATTTTTGATGAAAAGATAGCGAAGGTTTTCGGGCTTGAAGAAGGGCAAATAGTTGTGATGCTGCACTCGGGCTCAAGAGGCTACGGCCACCAGATATGCAGCGATTACCTAAAGGTTCTTTCAGATTACCAAAAAAGAAATAATATAAAGCTTGCAGATCCTGAGCTTGCTTATGCCGAAGTAAATTCCAAGGAGGCACAGGATTACCTCAAGGCTATGAGTGCAGCGGTCAACTTCGCCTTTGTGAATAGGCAGGTAATGACAAATTCGATAAGAAAGAGCTTTGAGACAGTGTTTGTAAAAAGCGCTGATGCTCTTGGCATGGAGCTCCTTTACGATGTAGCTCACAACATAGCAAAACTTGAGGAGCACGATGTAGATGGGAAGAGAGTAAAGCTGTACGTGCACAGGAAAGGAGCAACAAGGGCCTTTGCTCCTGGAAGAAAAGAGGTGCCAAAGCTTTATAGAGAAGCGGGGCAGCCTGTAATAATACCTGGAAGCATGGGCACTGCAAGCTATGTGCTTGCGGGGAGAGAAGAGGCAATGAAGGAAACATTCGGCTCTTCCTGCCACGGCTCCGGAAGGCTCATGTCAAGGCATGCTGCAATAAGAGAGATACCTGCTTCGAAGACCTTAGGCGACCTAAAAAGCAAAGGCGTCGAGCTTCGGGTAAGAAACAAGAGCTTAATAAGTGAGGAGGCGGAATGGGCGTACAAAAACGTAGATGAAGTAGTAGGCAGCATAGCAAGGGCCAAGATATCTAACATTGTGGCAAGGCTTGTGCCAATTGGAGTAGCAAAAGGATAAAACAGCACCAAGACATATCAATAAATAATAGGATGTGTGTAAAATTTCAAATAAAAGGTGAAAACAGATGTCAAGGATTGTACTGCATGAAATGAACCACCCATATGTGGTAAAGCTGAAAGATCTTCCGGGAATAGGAAACATTACCAAGGACGAGAAGGTTTTGAACTATGAGATACATCTATGTTCCTGTGGCTTATCAAAGAACAAGCCTTTCTGCGATGGCAGCCATGCAAGAACTAAGGATGAAGAGCAAGGCAAGGTTTACGACTATGACGAAAGCGATTCGAGGCACGAACTCGTAAACAGATACAAGCAAGAGTGACTATAATTTAACCTGACACAATTTGCCAGGATTCTTTCTACTTTTGCAGAAGCATTTGGCATGCTAAAAGAAAGCTATTTATTGCTTTTTTTAATAGTATCATTGAGGATATGGAAAAAGCAAGTGATACACATAGGCAAGATTCAGAAAGTCGCAATTCTCTTAATCCTAAAATTAGAATAAGGCACGCAGGCAAGGTTTTTTCGAAAGCGCAGTCTGCAATGGAATACTTAATGACCTACGGCTGGGCCATACTCATAATTGCAGTAGTGCTTGGCGCCTTGTTCCAGCTTGGCGTTTTCAATGCAAACAACTTCGCGCCGAAGGCGCCACCAGGCTCATGCCAGGTATTTAGACCAAATGGACCTGGCACGACATCTTTCATAAACCTTGAAGGCATATGCAGCGGCGAGCTGCCGCAGTATGTGGCACAGTTCAATGGGCAGAGCAGCTATATAATTATACCCCATTCTTCATCATACGCAGTTACTGGCGCCTTCAGCATAAGTTGGTGGTTCAGTAGTGCGCTACCATTAACGGCTAGTTTTGACGGCGAAATGCTTACTTCAAGGCAACCTACAGATACTACGTTTGATATGCAGCTTATTGGTGGCGGCGCTTATGGAGGTTCTGGATGGTCTGGACTACACGGTGATATAGGAACTGGCACAGGAACTTGGCTTTCAACATCGGTGGATTATGAGTTTCCTTTTAGTCAAAATACATGGTATAATGTAGTGGTTGTTTTTACTACAACCGGTTGGTCTATATTTTTGAATGGTAAAAACGTCAGCAGCGGAACATATAATGGAATACCGAGCCTTCTCGATTCAAATTCTTATCTGAAGATAGGAACCCCTGCTCCATTTTTTGGTTCCATAGCGAATGTCCAAATATACAATACCTCCCTTTCATCAAATGACATAGAGGCCCTCTACCAAGAGGGCATTGGTGGCGCGCCTATTGATCTGCAGAACCTTGTTGGCTGGTGGCCATTGAACGGCGACGCCAACGACTACTCTGGCAACGGCAACAACGGCGTACCTACAAACGTTACCTTTACAAGCAATTGGTGGTCTGGCTACACACCGCCATGATACCAAATCTTCTAATCACTCCGCATTGATACAGCATAGCGAAGTGCTTTTAATACTTAATCTTAAATAAATTTGAGGGCTGCTTTGAATTTACTTCATAAAAAAACCCTTGGCGATTGCTTTATAAGCTATGCTTGCCCGAATTAATTGACAGGTATTGCGATTTAAATGGTGAAAAAATGGTTGTTGCAAACCCAGAATACGCTATTGCCGCGGCAATAGCAATTGCAGGAGGTCTTATAGGTACTGGAGTAGCGCAGCAGGGAATAGGGGCTGCAGGCATGGGAATTATCGCCGAAAGGCCAGAAAAGTTTGGCCAAGTGCTATTCTTCTTCGTCATACCCGAAACCCTTTGGATAATCGGCTTCGTGCTTGGGCTTATATTGCTGCTTCAGATACTTTGAAGAAGCGTGCATAATATGGGGCTTGAAGAGGTCTTGGAAAGCATAAAGGCGCACAAGGAAGGCAGCATAGCGCAGATAGAGCGAGAAGCTGCGGAGCAAGAAGAGAAGATACTGGGCGAAGCTAAAGAGGCAGCCAAAGCGATTGCAAAGGAAAGCAAAGCAAAAGCAAAAAGTGATGCAGAACAGCTCATTGCTAGAGAGCTGTCTAAAGCTAGGATAGAGGCAAAAATGATTTACAATAACGCAGTCAGTGAAAAAGTAGAGCAAGGTATTTCTGAGATAAAAGAGAATTTTGAAGAAATTGCAAAAAGCGCTCGCTATCGTGAAATCCTGAATAAGCTCGCAAATAAGGCAGTAAAGGAGCTTGGAGATGACTGCATAATAGTTGCAAACAAGCAGGATTTGACATACCTTAAAAAAGCTGCAGGGAAGTTTTCGATAGGGCAGCCGGATGAAAGCATAACCGCAGGACTTCGAGCCTTTTCAAAAGATGGAAGGAAGGAGGTAGACTATACACTTGAAAGCATGATCGAAGAAATGCATGACAGGATTGCTTCCAGGCTTGCAAGTTACGCAATAGGCAATGAAGAGTGAAAGAATGAGCACGGATACAACTTATGTAGGCAAGTACGGCCAGCTTCGCGTGCTTAGCACCCAATTCTTAAAGAAAGAGCTAATTGAACAGCTGTCAGAAAAAGAGGGCCCCGAGTTGCTGAAAAACCTTTCTTCGACTACCTACAAGCAAGAAATAGACAGCTTATCAGCGCTTTACAAAATGCCAGATCTTTTCGAGGCGGTAATCAATGCACATATGATGAAGATGATGAGATATGTGCTTTTTGCAATGCCTCCTAGCGCAAAGGACTTTGTTGTAGCTTATCTCAGCAAGTTTGACATAGAGAACATAAAACTCATATTGTCTTCCAAAATACTAGGCTATGACGTAGAGCAAACCGAGAATTTTCTTATGGTACAAAGAAATATACCTGCAGGTCTCATGGGAGGTATAATAAGCGGGAGCGACTACAAGAACATGATAGCGCAAAACGACATAGAAGGAGTGGTAAAATACCTTGCAAAATACGGCTACGGAGTTGTATTACTAAAATATTTGGATGAAGTGAAAAGGGCAGGAAACCTTGCACCTATGATATTGGCACTTGACAAATATTATTACGAAAGGCTGTTTGAGGAATACAGGTTTCACAACAGCTATGAAGGAAGCATCAGAGAATTCCTGCAAGAGATGGTAGACATCAAGAATATAGTCAGCGCCGCAAAAGCATCTTCTATCGGCTATACCCCAAGCAAGGAGGATTTCATACCAAATGGCAAGATACCCGAAGCAAAGCTTGCCGAGCTGGCTTCAAAGGGCATAGAAGAAATTGCCGAAGGCATACCTTTCAAAATAGGCAATGCGATAGAGCTCTATAAGGAGAGGCCTTTTATAAGCTTTATAGAAGTCGCATTAAAGCGCGAACTTTACAAGAAGTACATGGGAGTATTCGAAAGATCCCCATTTTCGATAGCTTTCATGCTAAACTTCATGCTGAAAAGTGAGATAGAGAGGGATGAGTTGCGAAACGTGTGGCTCATTAAATTTTACGGAGTGAGGAAAGAGATTGCTGAATCGATGAAAGTGCTGAAG
>JBMFWY010000012.1:0-24230 GCA_049964795.1 Candidatus Micrarchaeia archaeon
TTACAGAGGTAGAAGAAACTGACGTAGAAGATACTGAAGTAGAGCTTACAGAGGTAGAAGAAACTGACGTAGAAGATGCAAAAGTGGTGGTCAATAGTATCCCCTTAATCGTGGTGGTTGTTGTGGTAACTTTAGAGAACGTCGCTGTTATTGTAGAGTTAGATGACAAAGAAAGTGTTGTGTTGCCTGATGTCGGCGATGAGAGCGAAGAGGATGTAGAACTTATGGACCAAGCGGAAAAGTAATACCCTGAGGGTGGCGATGCAAAAAGCGTATATTTTCCCCCCACCAAAAACGCGGAGGTTCCATTTGCGTATCCTATATTGTTCACAAATATTTTGCCAGATTGCGGGTTGGCTACGAAGCTTACCTTATATATGCTCGTGCCTGGTGGTGAAAGACTCTGCAATGCATAGCCTGTCGTCTTGTAAATTCCAGAGCAGCTGCTTTGCACTGCACTTTTGCAAATCGCATATTTTATATTGAAATTTACTCCTACTTGGGATCCTGTAGGTGGTGTTTTGGTCCCTGGTATGTTAGCAATGCATCTTATCACATCGCTTTGCAGTGCGATTTGAGGGTAGCAGTTCCCTAAGTAGCTGTTTGTCCCAGCTTCGCCCACATTGGTAAGTGTTACATTAAGTGCGTTGCTGGGAAACTCTATTATAGCTCCTAGATCGTTGGTAAAAAGCACAGTAAAGGTTATAGGTTCAATGCTGTTGTAGCCGCTTATTGCAGCTTGGGCGCACGGGAACGCAGGGTCTATGTTGCAGGTAGCCTGCAAATATGTGCTCGGAGGCCTGCTTCCATTAAGCACTACCACAGCTGCTATAAATATCGCTATTATGAGGAAAGCCCAGGAGTAAGTTGTGAGCAACTCGAGGGCGCTTTGCTGCCTCGCCTCTTTGCCTTTATGTACCTTTTTCATTAGCATCCATCTATTGAGTATCTGCTAAGCTATTTAGCTTTTTCATTTAGCTTATTTATATGTTTTTATGAACAGGATAGCCGCGTTTCTAAAGCTCACAAGAATAGAACACAGTGCAATGCTCGTTGTCGCAGTGATAGTGGCAGAAATAATAACCAAATCCATTCCAAGCGCCTTTGTGCTTCTGCTAAGTATTATCACCCCTATTTTCATAAGTATGGGCTCCTTTGCAATAAACGATTATTTTGACGTAGAGGCAGATAGGATAAACAAAAGATTTGACAGGCCAATAGTCTCCGGCGCAATCTCAAAGAATGCCGCTTTCGCAATAGCGATCGCCTCATTTGCAATAGGTATATTTGCGAGCCTTTTCATAAACTACATCGCCTTTGCAATAGCGCTTGTATTCGGTGTGCTTGCATTCTTCTATAGCTACAAGCTTAAGGATACACTGCTTTTGGGCAACGCTTACATAGCGCTTTCAATGGCAATACCTTTCTTCTACGGTGATTTTGTTGTTTCCGGCACGCTAAACCCCAACATTGCAATAATAAGCGTGATAATATTCTTGAGCGGCCTTGCGCGGGAGATACACGGGATGATAAGAGACTACGAGGGCGACTCTAAGGCACGCAAGTCACGTAACCTTCTTTCGCATGCAGGAAAAGCTGCATCTTCGCTATTTGCGCTTTCTCTTTATCTAGCTGCCATCCTCCTAAGCATCTTTATGTTTTTCTATGAGAAACCGTTTGCATACAATCTTGCATATGCGATCCCGATAGCCATTACTGATGCTTGCTTGTTGTATGTTTCAATTGCCTATCTCCGCAAAAATCTTTCAGCAAGCTTTTTCAGGATTGCCAGAAACCTTAGCCTAGGCGCAATGGCTCTTGCTCTTTTTGCATATTTGGCAGCTGCGCTTGCCTATGTGCCAATATGAGCCCATAAGCTCAAAGAGTAGAAAGCATACAGAGCAAAATAAAGTAATAAGTCCGCAGCAGAGCTTGCAGAGAAACTTTGCCAATTATTGCTTTCCTTGCGATCTCTCGTCGACTCTTGCTTCGAATTCGTCAACAGAGTGCTTGAAATCCTCCTCGCTTTTCAGTTCTCCTCTTGCTTTTAGAACCTCTTTCGCAAGCACGTAATATATGAATGCAAGAGATCTCCTGCCCCTATTGTTTGAAGGTATTATAAGGTCGACGAACTTGGTAGAGTTGTCCGTGTCGCAGAGCGCAATTATCGGTATGTTTACCATGCTCGCCTCTCTTATCGCCTGCTTTTCGTTTCTTGTATCGCTAACTAGGATAAGCTTCGGTTCTATAAAGCCACTTTTGTTTGGGTTAGTGAATATTCCGGGAGCCACCCTACCCTTTATGAATCGCGCACCTATTATCTCAGCGAATTTACCCGCTGGCATTATCGCGTAAAGCCTTGATGCGGTAACTACAACGTCATTTGGATCGTAGCTCGCAATCATTCTTGCTGCCGCCCCAAGCCTTTCATCTATTGTTTCAAGATCAAGAAGGTAAAGCCCGTCGTCTCTTGTTCTATATATGAATCTTTTCATGCCCGGGCTCTTGGTCCTGGTAGCTATATTTATTCCTACCTTTAGATAATCTTCCCTGTTTGCAACCATATTTTTTTCTTCAGCCATCTAATCACTTTTTGGGGCCGCCGAGATTTTCAAAGCGCTTTTGAATTCCCGCGGTTCTCGGGTCGCTAGCACCCCAAGCTAGTAGCCTACCAAGCTAGCAGACGGCCCCATAACTAAATCAATGTAAATCATTTCCTCCCTAGCTCCATGAACTCGTCAATTACCTCTACATTGCTCAGGAACATTCTCCTGCAGCAGTACCTTTTCACTCCAAGGTCGTCAAGCACCTTGCCAGGCTCCTCCTTGTTCTTGTTGACTCTCCTGTCGTACTCTTCCCATTTGTCGGCTACGACCGCGCCACATGTAAAGCATCTCACAGGCATCATCATGCTATCATCTAAAATATAATAATTGCAAAAAGCAAGGCAAATTTCACCTGTATGAAGTCTGGAATCTTGCCCTAGCTTTCGGCCCCTTGAACTTCTTTGGTTCCACCCTTCTGGGATCGTCTACGAGCAGCGATCTGTCATAGCGCAAGTATTCCTTCCTTATCATATCACTATCCGCATACTCTGAAATTCCCTTTGCTATTGCGCTTCTAACCGCCTGCGCCTGCGCGCTTCTGCCTCCTCCATACACATTTACTTCTATGTCAACTCCTTTCGCAAGCTCTTTTGCAATGTTTGAAATATTAAGCGGCTCAAGCATCATGCTTCTGAACTCCCTTGGCTCTATCAAGCTTATATCTACGCTGTTTATCTTTATTCTTCCAGCGCCTTTTTTCACCACTGCTCTTGCCCTGGCTTCTTTTCTTTTGCTGGAGCCGAAAGAAACCTTATCTTTTCTCAAAACTTTCTTTTTTGGTCTTGCTGCGGTCTTCTTTTTCTGTGCTTCCTGGCTTGCATTATCTTTTCCTTCCGTTTTCGCTGAAGCTGCGTTCTCCGCTGGCTTCTGCGCTTGTGCATCTGCAATCTTTTGAATATCAACTTGATCAGCCATCATTTCACCTAAAACTTGTCATACCCAAGCCTTTTTGAGAGCTCTCCTATTGTCATGTATCCTACATATATCTCTTTCGGATTTTTCTCCGCTACCTCTATCATTTTGGCCCCCTTGAAAGCTTCCGGCACCCCTATAAAAACCCTAAGGTTGTCATAAGCCCTCTTTCCATGCGGCTTTCTATATGGGAGCATGCCTCTTATTATCCTCTTAAGCAAAAGATCAGGGCGCCTTGGCCAGTACGGCGAATTGTCTGGGTCTACCTTGTTCTTGAGGTTTACCCTGGTTTTGTAATTTTCTATTATACCGCTTTTTTTGCCGCTTATTATTGCGCTTTCTGCATTCACTATTGCGACTTTCTCTCCGTTGAGCGCCATCTTTGCCGCCTTGCTCGCAAGCCTCCCCGCAATCGCGTTCTTGGCGTCTATCACTTTGTAATCGTCAGCTTTTATTCTTTCCATGCAAACCATTTTTTATACAATTATCTTAACCTTTTTTTCTTCCATGAGCTCTTCGAATTTTGCAATTTTAGAGCCGGACCTTTCCAGCTCCTCCTTGGCTTTCTTCGAATATCCCAAAGCGGCAATGCTTATCTTGTGGTTGAGAGAGCCTTCAGCAAGCACCTTGCCAGGCACTATCACAGAATCGTTTTCGCTAGTATACTTGTTTATCTTGTAAATATCTGCGTCTTTCCTTTCTCTTGCTGGCACGTCTACAAGCTTTAGCAGCTTCTTTGAAAGCCCCACTTTTTTCCTGCTTGCGATATTACCTTCAAGCACTGCTACCAAAGCGCGTATGTCGCCTCTTTCAACATTAGACTTCATAATATCACATCTGCTATGCGGGGGGTGAGATTTGAACTCACGCAGTCACTAAAGACACAGGAGTTCTGAGCGCAAAGCACCTCAGTCCTGCGCATTTGGCCATGCTCTGCCACCCCCGCCTGCACAAATTGCTTACTTGACTCCTTTTTCTATTTCCTTTACGCCTTCAATTAATTTGCTGCAAGCTTTATTAATAATTTCCTTGGGTGGCATCTGGCCGAAAGACTCAACATAAAATTCAAACTTGTCTTCCCCTTTCGGTTCAAAGGTGGCAAGCCCCGGCTGGAACTTTGCATGCTTTAGTGCAGTTCCCAATACTGCCTTGCCCTCAAGCCTCAGCCTCTGCTCATTTGCAAGCTTCATTATTGGTATATTTTCGTTTGCTACTTTTACGTTTTTGTCAGGGCTTACCAAATCTCTTGAATATACTGTTTTCGGCCCTGTTGCTTCCAGCGTGAAGAGAATCTCGTCTTTTTCATCGTAGCCTTTCAAAGGTGTCACGATCGGAACGAGGCCTATCCTGTGTGCTATATACTCGTCGAACATAGAGCTGGTATTTTCGTAAAAAGTTATTTTGTCTATGGCAAAGGTTTCTACGCTGTTTATGGCTGCCCTCCTAAGCGCATTGGCATAGGAGACGTCAACGTCATTCAGCATGAACCTGAAAGCTTTTTCGCTGCTCTCTATAACCTTTATTTCCATCTATTCACTTTGCCGTCTTCTCCGGCTGCGATATTGGATTTATCCAAAAGGATTTATAAATATGGTTGCTTTGCTGCTGCTTTGCGCAAAATGAGCCCAAACAAATAAAAACTATAAACTCCTTTATACCTTCAAGTATAAAAGATTTGTGGTAATAGGCAAGAGGCGCTGCGGATGGCTTTCAGGGATATAATACTAGACGAATTTGAAAGGGGCTTACTCGGCAAGGGCCAATATTTGCAGACATACAAGCCCCGCCCTCACATTTCAGCCTCTAAAATCGAGGAGCACAATGACGTCTCATACATAGGCACAGGGGAGAAAATAGCATGCAAATACTTCTTGCCAATAGACAAGAGGTATATAGGGGCCAAGGAGCTATCCTATGACCTTTTGCTTTCGCTCTACGAAATAAATTCGAAAAGCGCTTTCGCGATAAGGCTTTACAAAGATTCAGGCAGCGCCACAAAGCTTGTTGACAATTACCTGGCAAGTTTGCGCCGCTTGAAAAAGGCAATCGTCGAGGCTAGAATTATAGGCATGCAGGACAACGAGGATACAAGCACGCTTGGCGATGTGCTCTCAATGCTTGCCAAAAGAAAGATAGAAATCTACGAAGCCGATCTTTTTGGTACAAGTACGCGCCATATAGCGCTCGACCTGCATACCGGGGCAACTTTCGACATACTTATATATGACAGGATTTACAAGCCAGGAGAGCTGGCAAACAAACTCACAGAAGAGCAATTCTCAAGATCTTATAATCCTGCGAGCGCAACTTTGCAAAGTGGTGCCACGGCAAATGCAAAACCTAAAGCCTAATCGAGAATCTTCTCATGCAAAACAGTGTGGATTACTCCTTTGCCCGTGAACTCGCTCTTCTTTAGCACTATTCTTTCGCACAAGAAAGACCCAAATTCAAAGTCTTTGTAAGCAGATTCAAGCTTTTTCAGCGCTTCCCAAATCTCTTCAATTTCTCTCCTCCCAAGCTTCTCTGTTTTTATCCTAGCAAGCGTAAGGTGAGGCGAAAACTCCCTTTTTTCCAGAGCTACGCCTGCTTTTTCGATAGGCCCATAAAGCATATTATAGAGGCTTTTCAATTCGTCCCTACCTTCAAATATCTTCGCAATTGCAACGCGGGGCACCTTGCCGCCAAAAAAGCCCAACCCTTTTATTTCTATCACAAAGCGCTGGGCTTCAATCGAATCAATCGCACTTTCTATCTTGCCTTTTTGCGATTCGCTTATCTCACCGAGAAAATGGAGGGTTATATGCATAGCCTCTTTATCTACTTCCCTTGCCTTCGCCGCTTCTGCAACCTCTTTTGCCACCTTGTAAGCTTTGTCTTTGATTGCATTTGGTACATCTATCGCGATAAAAGCGCGCATGGAAATGCACTCTGGGCATCAAAAGTCGCATTGCGTTGCAACGTAGATACAAGTCAAATGATATCAAACAAAAGTTTTAATACTTGTCTCATAAATTACAATATGCAGACAAGATATGTAGTTGTTTTGGGTTCACTGCTAAGCGGGTTGGGCAAGGGGGTCGTTACTTCTTCTATAGCAAAGATACTTTCTTTCTATGGCCATAAAGCCATGCCTCTGAAGTTCGACGGCTACCTAAATTATGATTGTGGAACCATGAACCCCTACAGGCATGGGGAAGTTTTCGTGCTTGACGACAAAAGCGAAGTTGACATGGATTTTGGGAATTATGAGCGTTTTCTCAATGTAAATCTATCAGGAGACTTTTCGCTAACAGGCGGAAAGGTATTCAGTGCAATAATCTCCAAGGAGAGGAAAGGCGATTTCCTGGGCAGGGACGTCCAATTCATACCTCACGTCACAGATTTTATCATTGGAAAAATAGAAGAAGTGTCAAAGAAAAACCGCTTGGAGGTAATGGTCATAGAAGTTGGGGGCACTGTCGGCGACATAGAAAACAGCTATTTCATAGAGGCAATGAGGCAGCTGGCGCTTAAGCACAAGGTTGTTTTTGTTGATGTTACATATGTCCCTAAGTTAGGCGCAGTGGGAGAGCAGAAGACAAAGCCCACCCAGCTTGCCTTGAGGGGCATGATGCAAATGGGCATAAACCCAAGCATAATAATATGCAGGAGCGAAAGTGCATTGGAAGATGGTGCAAGAATCAAAATAGCAAACTTTGCAAACTTGCCGGCCGAAAGCGTATTTGATGACAGCAACATGCAGAGCATATATGAGCTTCCACTTCATCTAATAAAACAGGGATTTGATAGTAGAATCCTTTCTTCTCTGGGAATAGGCGGCAAGCTCGACAAGGGGAAGCTGAGCGTATGGGAGAACAAGGTAGAAAAAATCAAGGAATCTCTATCTTCTCCAAATAAAGCAAGGATATCTATAGTGGGCAAGTATACAGGCTTGCACGATTCCTATGTAAGCCTCAATGAAGCGCTAGTCCATGCGGCGTCAGCTGTAGGCACAGGCATAGAAATAAATTGGGTAGAGTCAGAGGATCTCGAGCATGGAAATGCGGATCACTTGCTCAAGGGAAGCGACGGTATAATAGTGCCTGGGGGATTTGGAAAGCGTGGCATAGAAGGGATGATAAATGCGATAAGGTACGCGCGCGAAAACAAAATCCCCTACCTAGGTCTCTGCCTTGGCATGCAGCTCATGTCTATAGAGTATGCGAGAAACGTGTGCGGGCTCAAGGGGGCAAATTCAACAGAATTCAACAAGAGCGCAAAGCACAAGATAATAAAGCTGATGGAAAGCCAGCATGCAGTAAAATACAAAGGAGGCACTATGCGCCTCGGTTCCTGGCCTTCAAAGATAAGGAAAGGCACAATAGCATATGGCGCTTACGGAAAGGAGATAGTCTTCGAAAGGCACAGGCACAGGTATGAATTCAACAATTCTTACAGGAAAAAGATGCAGGGCAATGGGCTTGTCATAAGCGCAACCACGCCGAACAACATGCTAGTTGAAATGGTAGAGTGGAGAAATTCTTTCGGGATAGGTACGCAAGCGCATCCAGAGCTAAAATCACGCCCCGAATCTCCTTCGCCGCTTTTTGTCTCTTTTCTCAATGCCGCTTCAAGAAGGAGGCAACAGCCTTAAAAATATCCTTGAATACCCTATCAGGTACTTTATTACAGTGCCTACTACCGGCACTTCCTTTGTGGCCTTTTTCACTATTTCCATGTCGCTCTCTTTCATTCCCTTTACAAGCACGAGCGTAGGCGGGTAGACGAAAACGATTATTATTGCGGAAATAATAAGAGCAGGTATCATCATGGTATTGCCTATGGCAAGCCCTACAATTCCTACAGGCACAATGCTTATCGCATTTGCCAATATAACTCTCGAAATTTTTTCAGGCTTTATTCCTATATTGAACGTCTTGTGCAATCCATAAACGTAAAGGAAGTCGCTCGCAAGAGGTGCTATTACGAAAAGCAGCACTGTAAGGCCGACCCCTTTGAATAAAGGTATCAGCAGAGGCAAAAGCAAAAGCTCGATGGCAGAGGTAATGGCCGTGTAAATCAAGACTTTCCTTACTTTGTTGGCGCTGATCATCAAGTTGTACGAGTATCCTCCTATCAAGCCTATAAAAATTCCCACAGCCATTATTGCTATATATAACGGGGAAAGCTTGTAGACTCCGCTGAATGCAACATAAGAGAAAGGCTTTGCCAGCGCCGCGATGTAAAATAACAGCGGCGTTATAAGGATAAAGGCAAGATAAAGCGAGTAGTTGTAGAATCTCGCTATCTCTTCTTTGCTCTTGCTAGAGGCAAGCGCTGCGGAAAACATCGTTATCAGCGAAACGCTTATCGATCCTGTTATGAGGTCTATAAGGGAGCCAACTTTTGAAGCAACTCCAAAATTGCCTATTACTGTAGAAGCTGCAAACAAACCCAAAACTACAAGCGAAATGTTGCTCATTAGCGTGCTCATAAGGTTTGAGACGCCAAGCGGCAGCGAAAAAACGAGCAGCTCCTTGATCCTCGAAATGGAGATGCTGCCTCCTTCTGTATCCTCCAAAGCCCTAAGCACAAAAGAGAGCGCTACAAGCAGTCCAAGCGTGTAAGCTGCCACAAGCCCCAATATAGGCGCAAGTGCCCCATAGCCGAGCAAAGCCAGCAATACGCTCACCAGCGCTTGCGTTGCAGATTCTACACCAGCGGTTATCGCGATGCTCTTGCTTGCCCTGAGACCTATAAGCGCCGAATATGCATCGCCGTAAAGTATTGAGAGTACTATAAGAAATGAAGCTGCCTCTATTATGCCTGTGTAAGAAGCGTTGTGGTATATGCTAGTTGCAAACAACGCGGCAAGCAAAAACATGGCTGCAGTGAGCACTCCTCCAAAAGCAAGCAGGACCGCAAATCCATTTTTTAGAAGTTCCCTCGCCTTGACTTTTTCGCCTTTTTGCATGTATTCCGGCAAAAACTTGTTAAAGCTGATACCGATGCCAAGATCCCCAACAGAACCGAATATGCCTATCACTGCCATTGCGAGGGTATATATTCCGTACGTGCTTGGGCCCAATAACCTTGCAACTACTACAAATGAAAGACCTACAAGTATGAATATGATAAGCTTCCCGAGCAGCACTGAGCTTGCAACTTTAGCAGTGCGTGCTCCAAGCTCTATATTCTGCTGCATCTGCGTGCCTGCTTCAGCAGCTTCAGGTACTTCCATATTCTCCCTTTCTCTTATAAAGACAGCATTTGAAAATTGAAAAATTCCAAAAAGGCGCGAATCCCTACAATTGCACTTTCAAGATAAATGTAGAAAATATATAAATTACTACTTACAATCTAATGTTTGTTCTTGCATAGCAAAATGGCAAAAATCTGAGCTGATTAGATGGTTTACGCTCTTGGATTGGCAATGTCTACTCTTTTTTATTTTGCCGGAATATTGTTTGGGATAAGCATAGTCAAATATTTTCTTGACGATGAAATAGAAGACATACTGGCAAAGTATGCGTTTGCTTTTCCTATAGGGTTCTCAGTTTCCTCTTTTATAGTGCTTGCTTTCGATGCGATTTTTCACGGATTCGGAAGCTATATGATGTGGCTTGCATCGTTAATAATGCTTGCAATATCGATCTTCCTTTTGCTCCGCAGCAAAAGCAAATCGCATAGTATGTTTAGCTTGAAGTCGTTCAAGCTCCAGGTAAAGAGGGAAAAACTATTCTATGTGCTTTTGTTTATTGTTATAGCGGTTCTGATAATATTTCAGTATCGCGGCGAGTATTATACTTCAAGGGGGCTATGGGGCGGGGACAATTATGGTTCCGACTTCCTTTTCCATGTGAGCATAGGAAATTCCCTGATTTATACCGGCTGGCCACCAAAGCTGCTTTATGCCGATGGCGCAATAAACGTCTTTCCTTTCATTGCAGACTTCTACACCGCAATGCTTTCATTTGGCGGCATACCTGCTGTATTTTCCCTTTACATGATGAATTTCTTGCTTTATTTTTCCATTGTCGTGCTTTTTGTATACTTAATCGCAATGATAACTAGGCACAAAATAGCAGCGCTTGCCGGATTCATACTATTCTTATTCTGCAGCCTTGGAGTAAACATGATAGTGCTTTACCTGTTCCATATAAGTCTCCCCTACCTGTCTTACAGCCAAATAGCCGCTTCTACTTCTAATTTGCTGGGCTTTCTCACCACGCCCTTATTTAATTTCTCCAATCCTATAGGAAGCAATTTCGCGCCCCAGCATGATCTTGTGCTAGGATTTCCAATGGCGCTGATAATCCTTATACTTCTTTACAAGCCTTTCTTCGAAAAATTGGAAAAGGCAAAAAACGTAGGTCAAAAGATAGGTAAGCATACATTACTTTACTCTTCCCTAACGGGCTTGCTTATAGGTATGATGCCTCTTATACATCCTTTCTCTCTCGTGTTCGTTGCCATTTTCGCGGCATTTGCTTTCGTGTACTCTTTGTTTAGCAAACATAGGAAAAGCATCTTCTTGTACTTTTGGCTTCCATTGCTTATTGTTGCACTAGCAGTTGGAACGCCGCAGCTTCTTTTCATAAAGTCCGGGGAATTTGCCCAAGGCTTTTCCGGCTCTGTATTGGACCAGCCTTTCTGGTCGAGTACCTCAATAATAAACGCAGTGCTTTTACATATCTACTTCTGGTTTGAGACAATGGGGTTGATGCTCGTTTTGGGCCTTATCGGATTGTATTACTTGCGGAAGCGCCTAATTATCTTTATTCCTGCATTCATTGCGCTTGCTCTTGTGAATTTCGTTAGGTTCTCGCCCAGTTTTGGCGACTCAAACAAAATTACACTTTATTTCTTGCTTTTCATAAGTGCATCAGCATCTGAGGTTTTCTATGCGATGTGGAAAAGGGGCTGCCTCTTCAAGGAACTTGCAGTATTGCTTTTTGTAGGGACAATATTTACTGGTGTTATAGCAGAATATATCGGCCTATTTCAAGGCAATTACCTAATAGCTTCAAATGTTGAATTGAACGCAACAAGCTGGATTCGCACTAATCTCCCACAGAACAGCACGCTCGTTGATAGCTGTTATGGCACGATATTTGGGCTTACCTCTTCTCTAGGCGCAAAGAAGACTCTAATAGAGATACAGCCTTATATCTCTACTGTAGGCCTTTCCGATTACAACGTTGGCCAAGTAGCTTACCAAACGCAAAACTTTTTCAAGGAGCCAAATTGCACTTTTGTCAAAGAATACAACATAAGCTACGTTTTCATAGAAAACATGAGCAACTTCGCGCCTGCATGGTGTGACACTGTTAATTATACCGCTTTCTCCAACTCTTCAAATTTCACTCTTTACAAATCCTTTAAATCTTCTTACACTCGCCTGTTCCTTTACAAGCCGGAATGCGGATAAATCTCCAGAAGCTTTTAATTGCTATGGCTGCAAGTAGATCTTGGTTCGGTCTAAAACTGTTTTATAGATGTGTCAAGCCCT
This sequence comes from Candidatus Micrarchaeia archaeon, assembly GCA_049964795.1. Taxonomy (GTDB): domain Archaea; phylum Micrarchaeota; class Micrarchaeia; order Micrarchaeales; family Micrarchaeaceae; genus JAKATY01. The sequence continues at coordinate 12,010 of JBMFWY010000012.1, forward strand.
GAACGCAGAGACGAGTACTTCTAGCATATGCCTAATCCTGAGCTTTGATTTTCCCACCACTCTGGGATGGAATGTTGCATATCTTACTTCTGAAATCTTTGTTTTCTTGTCAAGCATCCTAAGTATATCCAAAAGGACCTTATACCCTCCAAGCACAAATTCCTCCCTCCTCTCCTTTGCAAGCTTTTTCAATAAATTTGCCCTTATCCCAAAAAAGCCAGACATCATATCGGAGCAAGTAGGTTTTCCCCTTAACTTAAAAACAAAATAAACAAAATACGAGATACTTTTTGAAAGTAACTTTCTGTATACGCCCCAATTTTTAACTTCTGTCCTTGTCCCTATGCAAAGATCGCTTTTGCGCATTTTTTTGGCAATGCTCTTAACCAATTCAGGAGGATGCTGCAGGTCCCCGTCCATTACAATTATATAATCCGTATTAACTTTCAAAGAGGCATCAACAATGCTTGCTGTCAATCCATGCTCCATGTACTTGTCATGCTCAAACAGGGCTATGTTGCTGTTTTGGCTTTCTGCTTTAAGCACCTCCTTGCGCGTATTGTCTGTCGAACCGTCATCACTTACTATTATGTGCACCCCTTTGTAGCTTCTTGTTAGCAAACTTAGCAGTTTGGCAATATTCTTTTCTTCATTTAGTGTAGGTATTATTATTGTAAAGCTTGAGAAATTGTTTTGCCCCATATATTCACTAGCCTTTTATGCTGTTTTAAGATTTATATTTGTTGATTTGGAAAAATAATTAATACAATGTAGAAAGCCTTAGTTAACCCAAAAGGTGTGTTTATGCATGAGGAGCAGGTAAAGGTAATAGTTGATCAAAGGGAAAGAAATGAAGCCCTTTTGTCAGCGCTTGCTTCAAAAGTCGAGATAGAAGTCAAAACTCTGCCTGTAGGCGACTACATCGTTTCAGACAGGGTAGCCATAGAGAGAAAGACAGTGCAAGATTTTGAAAGCTCAATTATAAATGGAAGGCTCTTCGATCAGGCCAAAAGATTGCACGAATATTATGGCAGTCCCATAATAATACTCGAAGGAGATCGCAGCGAGTTCCTGCTTGGGGAAAACATAATTTTAGGGGCAATAGTAGCACTATATATAGATTATGATTCAGCAGTTATCCTTTCAAAAAGCCCGGAAGAAACAGCTAAAATAATTGCCAGCATAGCGAAGCGGGAGCAGGTTTCTGAAAAAAGAGCTTTGTCTTTGAAAGGCGCGGCAAGAGCGCACAACCTTCATGATTTTCAGCTTCTTGTTGTAGGCAATCTGCCAGGTGTAGGACCTAAAATATCCGAGTCGCTTCTTCAGCATTTCAAGAGCCTCAAAAATCTTGCAAATGCAAGCGTTGAAGACCTGATGGAAGTTGAAAAGATAGGCAAAAAGAAAGCAGAGAAAATCTATCATGTGCTAAATGAGTCCTTTTGATTAGCCTTTGCTCAAGATTCTTGAAAGCGTCATCGCATTCAATACCTCAAAAACAGCATCTTTCTCTTTTCTCAAGCCATATCTTACAGCAGCTTTTGCGTTAAAATCCTCTAATTCTCCAAAAATTGAAATGCTGTGGCTTGAAATATCGAGCGCGACTTTTGAAGTGGCAAACAAGACAAAATCTTTGCTCGATTTTGCACCTGCCATCTTTATCGCATTGCTTATCTGATCGGTCATTGCAACAAAGAGGAGCATTTCCATAGGCAGGCTTTTTGCAATGTTCATCTTTTCCTTAAACGAATTCAAAGCGCTAATGTATGCTCCTAGTATATGAGTTTTGCTTATTATTGCAGAAGGATCAAAAAATTGCACAAATTCGCCTTTTCCAAAATCTTTTTTCGCAGCTGCAAGCTCATTTATTTTAAGATTAGAATTTGCTCTTGCTACTATCGCCTTTTCAAACCCTCCAACTCTTGAAAAATCAATCATGTAATCTTTTAGGTAAACACAGGTAAATTATAAATAGATTATAAATAAATAGCAAACAAAACCTTCAATTCAATAAGGCGTTTAGGATGTCAATCGTTTTAAGCCTCATGCCAAACTTCTTCAACTTTGGCCAAGTGATATTCTATTATTATTACATCGCCCTATTTTCTGCGTTCTTTGTTTTTGCTGCGATCGAATACAAAGCAATTTACCAACATCTCAAAAAGCTTGGCAGGAAATATTTTTTGCTCCTTTTGGCGGTTTTAGCGGTATTCCTTGCTTTTGACCTCCTTTTTGTACCTGCGACGCAGCAGCTTTTTAACGATGAGTATATTTACCAATCGATAGCGAAAACGATACTTTATGACCATATCGTTGGCATATGCAGCTTTTCAACTGCAACTCATTGTGTTCCAAATACAGCAGGGCTTTTTCACCAGCCTGGCGGTTGGCCCTTCTTGCTGGCTATCACCTTTGCGATTTTCGGTATAAATTTTGGCGCCGCCTTTAATCTTACACTGTTTATCTCAGCAATAAGTATAATCCTTGTAGCCTATGTGGCATTTTTCATGTTCGGCGATAAAAGGGTAGCAGTGCTTTCTGGGTTTACCATGGCTTTTACGCCTCTTTTCATAACATTTTCACGCGCAACTTTGTCAGATATGCCTGCAATGGCATTTGGCTTGCTTTCTATACTTTTTCTGCTTCTATACCTTCGTGAAAGGTCGCTGCGCTTTGGCGTGCTGTCTGCGCTTGCTATAGCGATTACATTGAGTATGAAAGTTGACGCTGTAATAATATTGCCTATATTGCTTGTGATATTATTGCTTAACAGAGAGACTTTCAAAAAGAGATGGAAGCCCGTTGAGCTCTACAAGCTTGCAGCGACAATCTCTTTGCTTTTTGTGATACTAATACCAGAGCTTCTTTTCCTTGACTTTGCTCCATCTCAAGGATTTGGAAATCCATCAGGCACTCCAATGTTTAGCCTTAATTATCTTAAAGAAAATATTACTACAAATACTCTTTTCTGGTTTGGATCTTATACAAGCACGCAATTTGGCTACAACGGAACGAATTACATATACCATGTAGAATACCCTCTAAGCTTTACCGCCTTTGCGCTTGTAGGGCTTGCCTTTATCCTTTTCCGCAAGCAATTCCGTGCGGCATTCCAGATGATTCTATGGTTTGCTTTTGTGTTGTTTTTTTATACTTCATATTACGGCGGAAGTGTCCTTTATAGCGTTGGAGATGATGTTAGATATTTCCTAATAGCTTTTCCTGTTATAGCTATTCTTGCCTCTGTAGGTACAGTGTCTCTGCATGATTTTGCAAAAGATCATATGCCCGGAAACTTGCCTCATAGCCCAAAAAGAAAACCCAAGCACAGCATGCATATAATTTTAAGGAATGCACTTTTAGCTTCCTTGCTGCTTATGCTACTTTTTTCTAATGCTGTAATACAGATAGTCAATATCGTTACTTTACCTCCTTCTCATCTTCTTCCATTTGCTGCAGAACGCTACGACGAGCATTTTATACTGGCTTCCGAGAGCCTAATACCAAAAAATTGCATGGTAGTAACTTTCAAGCCCCCCTTATGGTATATACTTGGCTATCCAAATATCTATACCTCCTGGACCAGCCTGCCACAATTTGAAAGCAAATTCAATAAAATTTCAAATAATTGCGTTTACTTTGACAAATCAACAAGTTGCTACTTAACAAATGCCAACCAGGGCGGGCCAAATACAGAGCAACAATGTGACAATTTTATGCAATCACATCTACTTTTGCCTGTAAACACGACAAATTTTGACAATTTTACTTGGAATGTCACATTCGGCATATACAAAGTGCTGCCCCTAAATTCTTCTTCATAAAATGATCCATGAATTGCGGTTTTATCTCTTGTAGTATATGTTGCCTGTATATGCTATAAAGTATCTGCCTCTAGCTGCGCTGCTGTTGTATATATTTGCATATAAAGTCAGGCCGCATTCACTTGTGTTGAAGGCCCAAGATTCATTTATCGGCCAAAGGTTTAATTCGTTTATATAATAAAGGGCCTGTTTGTTAGGTATTATAAGATACGTGTTGTTTGGGATTGAACTGCATGTTGGGAACACTAGCGTCAGGTCCTTTCCATTTCCATATTGGCCAAAATTCTTCGTAGGGGCATAGCCCATGTAGTAATCCAGGTAGTAAGGCGTAAGGGCAGAGCCAAATACACTAGCATTGTAGAGATCAGGCACTTTTAGGAGATCCTGTGCCATCAATTTTATCTGGTTTGTGGTGTTGTGGTTCAATATATAGAAATCATAATCCAAAGGCAACGAAGTTGCAAAAAGAAATCCCACTATTACAAATATAAATATTATTTTGAGCAGCTTTTTGTTTCCAAAAAGCCTTTCCTCCAAATCCATAATTCCAAAGCCCAATATTAACATCAAAGGCGGTGCCACTATCGTAGTAAACCTCATTAGTTTGTATATAGGGAAGTAATGGGTTATGCTCATAGTGCCAAATTCCATGTAGGCTACAAGAAATGCCCCCCACGCCAAAACAAACCAATATTTTTTGTTTCTTGTAGCAAGCAAGTATATGCCTAAAAGGACTGCAAAATAGCTAAAGAAGCCTACGTCATTCAGATTTAAGCTATAGATATTAAATAAGTTGGCCAAGTCTTGCGTATTTGTTGCGTTGTATGGGAAATACCCGTTTATGTAAAATGTCAGGCTGGGGTTTGTGTAATATATCTCATCAGGCCCTCCCGCTGCACTATAATAGCTATTCGTAAGCTTAAGCTCGTAGAACGGATTGTGGTTTTGTGCTATATACATATTTACAAATCCCAGTATAAGCAACGCAGTTACTATACCAAGATAATAAATTAAGTATTCATAATGTGGCCCCGGTTTTTTCTTGATCCAACCCCTTGCAAAGTCCACTGCAATATATACAGTAAAGAACAGCACGTATAGATATGCCAGCGGATTCACCAGTGCTCCCGCAAAATTGAAAATTCCTGAAAGTGCATAAAGCCAGTAATTGTGCTTTTTTTTAGCATATATAAACATCAGCACGCTTAGCAAAAGAAACATTATTAGGGGCAACATAGGGTTTGGCTCAGTATTAAATTTTATTATTGCAGGATAAATTCCGAAAAGCAAAGCACTTAACAAAGATGCTTTATTGCTGTAAAACTCTTTACCTATAAGAAATACAAGTAGAATGCTTGCCAAGTAGCAAATGAAAGCGTATAATCCTGCCCCCAAATCTGTGTATCCAAATATCTTTACAAAAAACGCCATTGGAAAAAGAAGCAGAAGCCTTAGCGAGAATATATTAAGGTTTACCTGAAAGCCGCCTCTGAGTATGAGGGGCATGAATCCCGCGTAAGCGAAATCATCACCGTAAAAGCTCATTCCTTTAAACATGGAAAATGAAAGAACTCCAGAAAAAACTATTATTGCAAGTAGCATTAAATACGCAGATCTTTTGCTTATATCCTTTGCGTGCCCGCTTTTATTTTTTCGCATGTCAACCAGCCGTGTCATCCAGCAAATCTCCTAATCCTATAGTAACAACCTTGCCTTGGAGGCTAGGTACTATAATATTGTTTTTTGTTATTGTCAACTCGTTAGAAAGATGGTGCAAACCTATATTTTCCTCTTTTATCATGTTGCCTGTTGTCGCATTTATTACATATAATATACCATAGTCATTTAAAATAAATAAATCTCCTTTGTATATATTGGGATTGCTTTCCGATTGACCTGTAAGAAAAGCCCAGATAACTTTTCCTGTTGTGGCGTTCACCGCAAAGAGTATACCCATATAATTTGAATCGGAATATGCCACACCATTGTTCATGGTTATTGCAGACATAGTCGGCTCTGTAAGGGGCTCTGTAGAAATAAGCTGTGGCGAGGGGATTATTATCTTGTTGCTCTTTAAATATGCAGTCTCGTCTACTTTCCAGATTCGCTTGCCTGTTGTGGCATTTAAGCCAATAAGCACAGGGTATGTATACATGCTATGATTCAAATAGCCAGTAACAATAACCCCCTTGTAAATAGATGGGGTTACATCGTTAAGACCACCTCCCGGTTGCGTGAGATTATCTACCCATACAGGATTTCCGGTGCTCATATTTATAGCCCAAAATCTGAAAGTTCCTGTTATGTTGTTTGAAGTGAACATTGATGTTTCCCCATTCCCAAAATAAACAGTGCCATTTGCCAAAAGCGGCGAAGACATTGTATCCGGCAAGCCTGTGGTAACATTTTTTATTACCTTGCCATTGCTTTCATTTATTAAGAGGTAGGAATACATTGTAGGTAGAAAGAGCTTACCCTTGGAATATGCGGGAGTAAGCATCGATGGCGCCGTAAGGTTCAATTGCCAGATAATTTTTCCATTTGCCATATTTATTGCATACAACCGGTCTATCTCATTGTTATACTTACTAAAATTTTGTGGAGGTATCTCTTCATTATTACTCATTGATACTATTATTGTATTGTTAACTGTGACAGGTTGGGATATTATCTGGTTTGGGAAGTAATCCCTCCATGCTATTTTGCCAGTGTATGCATTTATTGCAGCTAAAGATCCAGGCGTTTTTTTATAATCTGCTATTAGCTGATCCTTATACGGCCCGGCCGTTACTACAAAAAGATACCCCTTGTAAACCGTAATGGGGCCCATTATCGTATCGTTAAGGCTTACATTGAGGTTTCCTATATTTTCTCCTATGAAGTAAGTGTGATTTATTCCTCCATCATATTGCTCTACTGCTCCAACGTTTCCCCAACTTGCGTTAGGCGTTAATATGCCGCTGCCTAAGCTATAAGAGCTAACATTTTGGCTTGAGGTCCTTAAGTAAAAATATGTAAATGCGGCTGCGATCAAAATTGCAGCCAAAAGCATGTAGTACACTGAAAGTTTTTTTTGGATCTTGTTTTTTTTGCCTGCTTTTTTGGCCATATAACCACGCGAATCTAATTTTGGATACTTTCTCATTTAATTTTATAAATATAAGGCACAATCACTTGTGCACTGCCGTTCACAATTTTTTTCACAAAACTAATAGTGCAATTTTTACCTAGCCAGTCAGCAAGATAGTTTTTCTGTTGCAGCGTCTGGTAAGAACTATTTATATTACCTAAAACGATCAAGTACGCACCATTTTCGGCTGTGCTTTTATTGCAGATAAGGGAAGGTGCATCGGAAGGGAAGCTGTTGCGGTAGTCCGTGCTGTGCAAGTCTATACTTTTGCTGTATTTAAAAGCGAACTCTTCAAATAACAGCCCTAGCAATTCTATTCCGGGCGTGCCATCTACAAAAACTTCCGTTGCATTATTTTTACTTATTGGATTTGATTCTATATAACTTACCTGGGCGTATACCTCCCTTGTTTCTGTAAGTGTACCTACATAATAATAGTAATTAATGTCAGAATACAAAGGTAAGTATGATAATTCAACTAAAATTATAAACGCAAAGAAGAGCAAATTTAGTACCTGCCTTCGCCTCGCACTGCCATTAGCCATATCATATATACAGAATAATGCATAACCTCCAAGGACACCAAGCATCATTGCATTCATGTCAAAGAATCTTGATACGACAGGCACCGGTATATACCTCTCTAATGAGCTAGTGCCAAATATCATATAAGCAAAAAGAGACCAATTAAAAAAGGAGATATAATTTATCCTCTTGTCTTTCTTCCATAAACCGCTTAAGCTCCCAATTGCAGCCAATATTGCTATAGGCCCAAGCGGAAACATCTGGTATATATCAGTGCGGGGCATATGTATAGCTATCGGACTAAAAAGTATGCCTAGTTCTTCCAAAGGCCCTATCGTACTGGGGCTTGTCATAAAATGCTGCAATGGGAAGAAAGGATCTAAAAGCACAAAATAAAAAACTGCGAAATAAGCTAATATACCAATAGACAAGCCTGCCATAGAAGCCAAGAGGTTTTTAAGCTTCCAGATCCTTTTCTGCTTTTCAATTTTTCTTAAGCGAAATATGCTCCTGTATTCTATAATATTTGCAGCAAGAAAAAGCAAAACATAGAAGAAAGCATCTATTTTTATGTATATTGTCACTGCGGCAACGAATCCAGAAAGCAGCGATAACTTTGTATCCTTCTTGCTTATGCTCAAAAGAAAAAGCGATAGTGATATCGCTACGGCAAGCCCAACAGCGATGTCGCTGAGGACTCGCATAGCATAGCCCACAAGAAAAGGTGCAGATGCAACCATCAACGTGCCGGCAGAAGCAAAATACTTGCCATATATCTTATAGGCTATGGCAAAAGTGATAAATATCAGGAGCGAATACTCAACAATGCTAGGCAGCACTGCTTGCAGGCTACCATTTCCAAATAAATTCGTTGACATTGCTATTGGTACTATATACAAGAAAGGGTAGCAAAATTCGTTTTCTATGAAAGTAGTATTTCCTGTGATGAGTGCATGTGCACAGTTTAAATAGTAAACATCATCATAAATTGGCATAGGCCCAGAATAAAGGTATGCGCTTGCAGCAAGCCCTATAGCAAGCACAGCCAAGAATAGCATGATCGCCTGCCTGTCATTCCAAAACAATTTCTTGAAGCTATTCAACTTTGCACCTTTCAATTAAACTTTATAACGCATAAAATAGGTATATAAACTTATAACTTATACAAATCAATTTATAAATCAATTATCGGATAAATCCTAAAATATCTGTAGGTGAATGATTTGAAGACTCTAACTCTTTTGGTGGCGCTGTTTGGAATGCTTTTCTATTTAGCCTTAGCAAATTCTTCATACGCCGGAATGCAAAATACAAGTCAACAGTGCTTTTATAGTTTGGCTAAACCTGGCTCCTATCATATCCTGCCTAGCGCATGCAAAAGTCTTTCTGTTAATATAAGCGACAACATTCAGGCTTCTACTGTAGATTGTGCGAGCAATGTAATAGTCTCTTCAATAGTGACAGGAGCTTTTGACAACAACGATTCATTTTACAATTGTACGTTTGAAAATAATTCTTATGTACTTGTTCAGAATAATTCAAGGATAAATATCATCAGCCCTTTCGGCTTTCCAAAAATAAACGTCAAGGGCAAAAATTCTAGTGCCACTATAGGATACATCTTACAAGTTAATGTTTTCGAGCCTTACGGATATAATTCTACATCCATTTTTGGCTCAGCTCCTACTGACCGCGTTGCCGGGTTTGGTTACCTTGTGCCTCTTATCGGCGGCAGAATAAAGCTTAATGAATCACAGCTTACTCCAGAGCCTTCCTTTTTGCCGCAACTGAATGAAACTTTGCACAATATAAGCGAAGTAGTGCCTTTTGGGGTTTACAATCAATCCCAAACGCAAATAAATTACAGCAAGCAAAACCTTAGCTTTGGCAAGGTAATAGGCAGCAAAAAGTTTGCTGTAGCTTCATACACTGTATTCGATAACAGGACGGTAAATTACAATCCCTACAAGCTAGTTTATTCGTTTTTCGCTTATGACCAGCTCATTTTCTTTAATTTGACAATCAATAGCGATATCAACTTGACACCAATTTATATTCAGCCCCTATTCCCTAAATTTAATTTTTACACAATTCCTGATAACAGAACAAAAAACTTCACAATAAAATGGCTGGTTGCAGTGCCACCTCAAGACTATGGCTGGAACTTTACAACACTACTTTATAGGTATACAACAAACATTGCCTTTACTACAAATCCTATAGGCGCACAACTCGGCCCATACTCTTCATTGGTCAAAGTATTGCAAGTACCAAATTCAAGCTACAGTTTTGTAACCGTGAATGGGACTCGTTTATATTTCATAAATTATACTTCAAACCTGCCTGTTGGGCTCAATTCGAGCATAACCATGACAATGGGTAGTGGGGAGAAAAATATAACATACTTACAAGATTCTACTACTCCCTCTTTTGGCCATGGTGTGAGCTTTTGTGCGACTATAGTCAATTCCAGCATAATTGTTTCTACAGTGCAATATCCTGGCTATTATGATTTTGTGCACGAGCTCCTGCCATTTGACAATAACTCTCCAGTCCTAGTGCCTCAAAAGTGTGGTATAGGTCTTTATGTTACTGGAAAGAATATTTATCTGAACTGCAATGGTGGCATAATAAACGACCAATTTATGGGAATATACTTTGACGGCTCAAGGAACGTGACAATAAATGGCTGCAGGATATACGGAAACGGGATATCTTTCAACAACGCAAGCAATATTAACATTTTGAACACTGTAATAGCACCAAATTCATACAATAGCAGTTTTGCAATAAGATCGATCGACTCAAGCAACATTTATTTTTATAATGTTAGCGTGGGCACCGGCTATGCAGAAAATTATCAAGTGGAAAACAGCACAAATATAGAGCTGAGCAACATTTCGGTTCAAAGCAAGCTTCCCTCTACAATTACCACAATCGCGCCAGTGCCTGCTCAATCTGTAAACCCTGCAAAGATAAAAGAATATGATTACTTGCTTTATATAGCCTCAATGGTTGTTGCCAGTATTTACATCTCATTATATCTCTTAAGTAGGAGGAAAAGTAGCAAAAGAAGAAAAATTCCAAAATAATCTTAGTATTTTTCTAAGCTTTATGATAAAGCTTAGTTTTCAAAAGATACTAACGTTATAAATACCTTTTTATATAAAGCAAAATATAGTACTTAAGGGATTAAATGGCAGGCGGGAAGCGCAATAGAAATCATCCTTCTTATTATCTTCCAGCCTCGAGAAGGCAAGTTAAAGCTAGGATCAAGCAATCAATCAGAAAAGAGGAGGAAGGCCAGAGCGCCATGGAATATCTAATGACTTATGGCTGGGCACTTCTTCTAATTGCAATAATTGCGTCACTTCTATATCTGTATATAGGCGTGCCTCATGTAATTGTTCCTTCTTCATGTGCATTCACTTCCGGAGCTTATTGCGATGATCTTGTTGTTGGCGCAAATGCAACTACTCACGCTTCAAAACTTGCAGTATTCCTTACAAATACACAAGCATACCCTATCCTTCATCCAGAACTTTTTGTAAATGTGAATGGGGTAAATTCAAGTGCCAGTGCATGCCAACCTAATTATGTGCTTCCTGGCGGCGCGATAATATGCGAAGTTTCTCTGCCCGTGCAGGAATCCCTCGGCTCATTTCTTGCAGGCAAGATATACCTCAATGCTTCATATTGCGGGCTTGCAGTAAATACAACCCCCCAAGGCTGTGAAAGTGCACCAAAAGAGACATACGTCGGAAGCTTCTCTGCGCACACTGCTCCTCTTATTTCAACCTCTTCTTCACTCACTCTTTCAGTTAAAAATTCTACTCAGTCCGCAATTGAAAATGTCAAGGACCCGCTTTATGCTACTGTAAAGCTTCTTGGCTATCCTCTTACAGGAGCAACAGTTAACTTTACTGCATTCTTCCAGTCAAACGGCACTTCTGCAATACCTCCATATTCAATAAATCCTGCAATTACTACTACAAACACCACAGGCACGGCGCTTAGCTACATATATGGAAATAGGCCGGCAAAGGTAATTGTTTATGTGTATTATGCAAACTACACCAGCAACACGGTAATAAATTTCACACCTCCAATTGCAATAACCTTTTCACTTTCGAACAATATGGGCTCTTTGCTGTCTTCAAGCACAGCAATAGTTGTAGTACTAGATGGCAATTCTTACGATTATTCACAGCTTGTCAGCGCGTTAAAAACCGTAAGCTTAAACAGCAAGCAGGTATTGAATTTCTCTCAATACATATATCCTAACTCTAATGAGAGGCTGGTATTTAAGAATGCAACGATAAATGGCGTTAACTACACAACAACAAACATAACATTTACCGCAACTTCAAACACTACCATAAGTGTGAATTATTACACCCAATACTACTTTACTGAACTCGCAAGTCCAAGTGCTGGCGGTTCTGTAAGCCCTGGCAACGGCTGGTATAATGCTTCTAAGATATTGACAATATCGGAGGCGCCAAACGCAGCCTATGTATTCCAGGACTGGACGTGCACTGGCACAGGGTGCTATTCCGGAACCCTTGCAAGCACAGCAATAACTCTTAACAATCCGATAAGCGAGACTGCTAACTACTACGCACTTGTTTCTTCAACTTCAGTCTCTTCAACATCTGTATCTTCAACTTCCGTATCTACTTCAGTTTCTTCAACCTCCCTTTCAACAACAACCTATCTTCTTTTCTCAACCTCGTACAGCTCAA
>JBMFWY010000013.1:0-23427 GCA_049964795.1 Candidatus Micrarchaeia archaeon
CTTAGAGGCAGTATTGTCCCAGCTGAAACTTTTTGCGTACTCGACAGCTTCATCCGAAAGCTCTGGCTTTTCCTTCGCAAGCCTTGATATAAGGTCCGACGCCGAGCTTTCGCTTGTTTTTATCGCGTATTTTGAGACTGCTTTTGGGATATCTGCATTCTCAAGGATTACTGCAGGCGTGCCTACTGCCATAGCTTCTAATATCGGCACGCCAAAGCCTTCCAACTTGCTGAAATGCAGCAACGCAATGCTTTTTTTGAGCTTTTCAATTATCTCCTCTGTAGATGCGCCTATTATAATTTTGACTTTTTCCATTTCAAAATATTTTGGATTTATAAGGTCCTTGTGCGTAGGCGTGAATATGTAAAGCTTATTCGATCCGGTTTCGGCCTTTTTGAAAGCTGAAATGAGAAAAGGTATGTTTTTGTGGGAATACTGCACAGAGCCAACGTAAACAAAGTCGCTTCTGTCTCTGCCTTCTTGGACCTTTTCCTTTATGAAAGCGTCATCTATGGCATGCAGTATTACCTCGTTTATTTTGTCTTCACATTTGCCTATGTATGGAACAAGGCTTTTTCTCGTTTCTTCACTATTGTAGGTAATTCCCTGCGCCCTGCCTGTATTTCTCAGCGCAGGCAAAACTACGCCAAGATAGTGGTAGAAGTCGGGATTTAGGGGATTGTATACTGCATATCTGGTGAATATTGAGGCATCATGCCATGTTACCGCGTAAGGGGCTTTTGTTCTTGCGTAAATTGCGTTAGGATAGGTAAGGTGCACAATGTCTACATCCTCGTCTATCTTGGTGCCTATAAAATAGCGCTTAAACCCTGGCAAGATGTTAGCTACAAAGCCCATTTTGCTCTTTGCCTCGTAAACAAAAACGGTGTTCGATTTTTGCAGGCGCTTGTAGAGCTCGTAGGAATATCTGCTTACTCCATCTTTGTTGGAAAAGTTGAAATCATGTCCTACCAGAGCAATCTTCATAGCATCTCCTTCGTGTATTTTATTTTTTGCATGGGCATCTATAAATATGGTTTATACAGAATTAAGCTTGATGCGCATGCACGCCTTAGCAGATAGCATAGCCGCATAGCATATAAAAGGATAAAGGCAGGCAAGGTTTTATATAAGATTACCTAAATTAAGAAAATGTTTGGTTCAGTAAGCAAGCTGGTTTGCGCCCCAACGATTGCACTGCTCGAACCTTGCGATGGTGCCTTTCAATGAAAAACGAAAAGCCCAACATCATAATAATAGTTTTGGATTCGGTAAGGTTTGACACATTTTACAGCGTTGCAAAAAGCGTAGGCGAGAAGCTGGACGGCTTTTACCACATACAGAAGTGCATAGCTCCTGCTTCTTGGACCTTGCCTTCCCATGCCTCGCTCTTTTCCGGCATGTATCCAAGCGAGCACGGCTCACACGAGACAAAGGAAATAAAGGCACTCGATATAGACCAAATTAAGCTAAGGAAGTACACTATAATAGACGACCTCAAGGCTTATGGCTATAGGGCTTACGGTATATCCGCAAATCCTTACATACACCCAATCTACGGATTCACAGGCTTCAATTCTTTCATAGAGGAGAGCTATTTTACCGATTTGCAGGGCCATGTAATAGAAGTTCCAAAAAGGCTAAAGCCCCTGCTTGCAAAGTACAGGATGCAATACGGCGGCAGCTTCTTCAAGATAGGGTTCGCGATGCTGCGCGACGACCCTGCGCTAGTAACAGAAGTTGTAGGCTTGCCAGAGACAGGAATACTCACCCTGAAAAATATTGCAAAAAGGCTCAAAGCCAAAATCATAGAGGGTTGGCCTGTTGAAAAAGGAGGCAAGAACGCACTGCCCAATTTCATAAAGTTTAAGGTGAAAGAGCCATTCTTCCTCTTTGTCAACCTCATGGAAGCGCACGAGCCTTATGTCGGCAAGAAAGGTATGGATTTTGATTGGTCAACTCCCTTCCTCAAAAAGCAGCCGAGAAGGCAGCTCATAGAGCTGTGGAGGAAAAAGTATAGAACAGGCATAGCCAAAGCGCTTTCATATGCAACTGGCTTGTATGACTATATAATAGAGAAATATCCAAATTCCATATTCATAATAACTTCAGACCACGGGCAGGAGTTCGGAGAACACAATTTCATAGGGCATGGCGCAAGACTCGATGACGAGCTCGTGCACGTGCCATTTCTGATTCATTTGCCCGATTGGCTAAAATACAAAAAAAGCAATGATTACATAAGCCTGGCGAATGTCCGCAGATTTATTAATCTTGCGGCTAGCGGAAACAGCGAAAGCATAAAGGCATTGTATTCAAAGAAGGTCTACGCTGAAAGTTTTGGCGTGCAGTCCAATTTCACTAAAAACAAGGAGCTACTAGGAAAGTTAAACCTCAAGAAACTCAATGAGCTGGACAGATACCAAAGGAGGACATTTGGCAACTGATTTGCAAGTCACTTTCTCTTCTTCGGCAGAAAAAGATTGTGTTGCCGCACGTGATGGATTTTAATTAAAGCTGAACAAAGAGGTTCCCTTGACCAGTATTGGCATTGATGGTAAATTCAAGTTCCTGCTATATTCCAGGGCTTTCAGGAGCGTGGCGCTCATCTACATGAGCCTCGCATTTTCCCTTTACCTTGTCGTGCTGCACGTGAGCATAATAAATATAGGGCTCGTTGCCGCGGCTACTATGCTAGTAATGATATTGCTTACGATGCTGTTCGGCATGATAGGAGACAGGAAAGGCTACAAGACAGAGCTTGTCATCGCAGAGCTCATATCCTTTGCGGGTGCAACGGTAATAGCTTTTTCAACAAGCGCTTTTTTCGTGATAATAGGGATGATCTTGGCGGGGCTTAGCGGAGGAGCCGGAGGCATGCGGGGCGCCTTTTCTCCGGGCACAAACGCTTTTGTGGCAAGCATTTACAGCGATGAAAACGAGAGGGTGAAAAAGTACTCCATTATCACCATGACAGCCTCTGCCTCTGCGATAGGCGGCAGCCTGCTATTCAGCGCTGTTACCCCATTTAGCGCTTATGTTGGCCTTGCGAATGCGTACAGATACTTGTTCATTGTTGCTTCGCTGCTGCTCGGCATATCAGTTGTTTTCTTAATGCTGCTCGAAGAGTCGAAGAGACCGGAGAAAACGACGAAGCTTATGAAGGCGAGCAGCATGAAATATTCGCTGCGCGTCATAACAGCGAATGCGTTGGGAGGCGTCGGGCTGGGACTTTTCATGCCATTGCTGCCTCTCTGGTTCAAGCTCTCCTACCATGCCGATCCCTTCCAGATAGGGCTTATATTCAGTTTTGCGTATATTGCGACAGCCTTCGGTTCTTACGCCTCTTCTAGAATCGCGCACAGGTTTAGCGCGCTCAACATCTCTTCGTATACCAGGATGCTGTTAGGAGTCCTGCTTTTTGCCATGGCGGTATCGCCGGCAATGGTGATTGCGGGCGCTTTTTATCTCTTGAGAGCCGTAATAGCGGGCTTTGGCAGCCCTAGCAGGACAATTATTAACGTTAGGGGCATAGATTCAGAAGACTACGGCTCTGCTACAAGCGTACAAGGCATAGCGTCGAGGGCTGCTCAGTTGAGTTCTGGCGCAAGCGGCTACCTCCTTGATTATTCCCTTCCTTTCCCGCTGCTTTTGGGCGGCTTGTTGCAGTTGATTAGCGGCGCGAGCTACAAGTTCCTATTCAAGGAAAAGAAGAACGCGAAGAAAGAGGAAAAATGATGCGTTGAGGCTTTGAACAGCTTTGGAAATCAATGCTAAGCTTCGAGCACTGCACGCATTCTATATTCCTATAAGCAATCCCCCTACGACTATCGCGATTATTCCAATAACCTGCGGCTTAGTAAGCTTGTCATGGTATATGAAGTGTGCGAGGATTGCTATTATGGCAGGAGATCCATTGGATAAAAGAGTTCCTATTGCGAGCTCTTTTATTACTATTACCACGCCATACAACGCGTTTCCCAATCCGGAAAGAAGTCCCGCGGAGAGCCCGCCAAGGGCGTCCTTCGCGGTAACTTTTCTTGCGCTTTTATGGCTTGAAGTCGAACGCAACATTGCTACCAAGATAATTGCTGCTGCAGCAGTAAAGCTAATCCAAATCGGCAAGAGCACATTTTTAGTGCTTGATATTGGATTGATGAGCAAAATCCATCCCAGCGCCCAAAATACATTTGCCGCTATGGCAGGAACAAGAGCTTTGTTGAATTTCTTTTTTTCAACCGAGACTGCAAGTATCCCAAACAATATAAGCACTCCTCCGGCCACTGCTAGAGCCGAAAGCCTCTCACCTAAAAACGCAACGCTATACGCTACAATCAGCGCAACCTGTATCTCGATAGTTGCGTACGTGTTTGACGCTTGCTGCCTGCTCAGTGAAAAGAAGAAAAGCATGTAGCCGATGCCATTCGTAATACCTGCCAAAAGCGAAAACATTATGTTGTTTGCGCTAATGCTGAAATTGCCAATAACAGCTGCCGCTGCTCCTATGATCATAAGGTTTCCTAAAGCTATGGCGAGTGCTGCAATCGCGTTGCCGTGCTTTGATGAAAACCATTTTACTATTATCCCGGAAAGCGACCAGGAAAGGGCAATAAAAACAGATAGGTAAATACCTTCTTCCAGCATGAAACCAGCTTTTTTGCAGAGTTGGCGAGCACGGCATTTTGGCCGCAAATTCGAGTTTGTTATTGCTGCTCACCTTTATATAAGCATCACATCCGCGTATGGGCGGAATCCGCTTTCCTGCGCAACTATTATAAATCCTCCCGACACAGCTTAAAGCGTGATTAGATGAAAGGAAAAGTGAAGATGTTCAATTCCTCAAGAGGATTTGGTTTCATCACTGGAGAAGATGGCAAGGACGTATATGTGCACATGACCGCAATTCAAGGCGGAGCTTCTTTGGCTGTCGGCGATAGCGTAGAATACGAAGTAGAGCAGGGAGATCGTGGACTGAGGGCAAAAAACGTAAGGAAACTCTGATCCTTGGCATATAGCACAATAAGAACAGATTAAGATCGCATTTTTTTCTTTTTTTCTTCTTGCTGTTTTGCTTTCTAGCTGTGCCTATACAGCGCGAGCTTTTGCAAGTCAACGAGCGTGCCAACAACTCGCGGAAAATGTCTTGCAGCGCAAGAAAAATATTTATATATTAAGAAGAAAGCAATACCTTGGAGGTGTTTAAATGGAGAGATTGCAATCGAAAAAAGATGCAGGGAAGCCTTACGAAACCGCGGAAGAGGCGTTTAACGACATAAATGCGACATTGAAAAATCTTAAAACACTAAGAATGCTAAGGCCCAAAGGGCTTTCGCCTTCCAAAGGTGCAGAGAGCATGTTGAAAACAAGTGAAGGAGGGAGGAAGGAAATAAACGAGATAGTGGCCTCCAAGATTTCTGAAAGCCTCTCACACGGTTTCATAAATGATGCAAGAAAGCTCAAGTTGAAATATATAAGCTACAGCCCACTCTCCAAGGATGAATCAGAATACATAGATACTGTGCGGGCAGGCATAGAAAATTTGTTGAAGGATGGCGGCAGCGTTTTGCAAGTCATAAACGCAGCTTATGACCATGGCGTGCCGATTGAAAAGCTGGTGCCTGCAGCAAAAGACGCATTTAAAAAGAGGATAGAGGAAAATACCCCAGACTCTTTGAAATCAGCAAGCGAGATAGCCCATGCCTTTCGATTCAAAAGAAGTGAAGTTAGAGAACTGGTGTACGAGCTGCTTGCCTAAAAAGCTTCTGGTGCAGCGAGCAAATGCAATGCAAAGCTTGAAGATTATGGTCTGCAAGGTTAAATTCGTACTTGCCTCTTTTGCCCTTTGCCTTTGACTATTGATTTGGCATGCTTCTGCTCTTCCTATTTACAGTATTTGCCGAGCCTGTGTCAACTTTAAGCAAAACCTGTTAAAGTTTTTGCTTAGAAATAGATTCGATTTAATGGGTAGAAAAGACTTTGACATTGATGATCTAATAAAAGGGCAGGAGGAGCGTGAAAGCAGGGCAGAAGCAAGCAAAAACAGCGAAACTGCCGCGCCTAAAGCAGGGAAGACCTACATAGGTCTTGTGGAAAAGTACTTTTCGGGTTTAAAAGTGGCAGCGGTAGTGCTCGAGGATAGCCTTTCCGTAGGAGACGTAATAGAGATAGGCGACGACGACAACGCCATACGGCAAAGAGTGGAAAGCATGCAAATAGAAAGGGAAAATGTTGAAGAAGCGCATGCAGGCGATTCTGTCGGGATTCTTGTGCATTGCCCTGTAGAAAGAGGTGCTGCAGTATATAAAATCAACAAGCAACTTCGCAGTAATGGCTTTCAGAATTGAAAACTCTGCGGATATTGCAACTCCATGCAAGCTGGATCAAGTTAGACAACGGATAAATCTCTTGCAAACTGCTTTATATCTTAAGGGCTTTCTTGTTCTATGGGTTGGTATGGAGAAAAAGAAAGGCAAAAACCGCCAAAGCAAAGAGGATGAGCAGGACGCACATTACAGGATTTACGGCAAAAAATTCTATGAAGCAAAATATAGCGACGAAATATGCCCCATATGCAAAAGCAGGATAGACGAGCTTGGATACTGTGCATGCGGGGCGGGAGGCATGTAAACGCGCGCCCGTAGCATATTCAAAAAATACAATTAGGTCTCGCTCAGACGATCTTCTCCATCAATAGAGCCTTTATGTCAGATACTGAAACACCATTGCTTTCTATGCTTTGCAAGGCTGGAGGATTCTCAAGATATTCAGGAATGCCCTCTTTTATCCTTTCTTCGTAAGGCTCAACGAGATTGTTCTCGTAGAATATTCCTATAGGTATGCGTTCCTGCTCGTACGCCTTGGCGATGGCAGCAGAGATCTTTGCGGTAAGCTCAGACTCGGCCTTTATCTCATAATCGAGATCAAGAGGATACACGCGCGACTTATACCAATCGTTGGTGTTTATGTCGTTGTATGTTGGGCAAGGCTGCAGCAGGTCTATAAACGCCATACCCTTGTGCTTTATCGCCTTCTTTATTATCTCCTTTGTGGTCATTACGTCATAGGCGAATGCGCGCGCAACGAAAGTATAGCCTGAAGCAAGCGCGAGTATTACAGGATTTATAGGATCATTTATGTTTGGCTTCGGAAGGGATTTTGTTTTTTCTCCCCTTTTCAGAGTAGGGGATGCCTGCCCTTTTGTAAGTCCATACACTCCGTTGTCATGCACTATCAGCGTCATGCTTAGATTTCTCCTTCCCGCGCTAACAAAATGCCCCACTCCTATTCCAAATGTATCTCCGTCGCCTGCATCTATTATGACATTTAGCGAAGGATTGGCAAGCTTTATTCCAGTTGCAAAAGCCAAGGACCTGCCGTGAAGGGTGTGTACTCCTGAGATCTTTTCGCTTACAAAATGCGGAGTCTTGCCTGAGCAGCCTATTCCGGAGACAAGCACGCTGTTTTCGTAGCTCATCCCGTTTTCCTTTATTGCAAGCTCGAGGGAGCGCAATATGCCGAAGTTGCCGCACCCTATGCACCAATCGTTAAATTCAAAGCTTTCATCTGCCGCCATCTAAAACCACCTTCTTTATACCTTTTGCAACAATGTCCTTTACCCCGTTTGCTATTTCATCCCTTGTTATAGCACGTCCAGTCCATTTCAGGATGTAATTTTCCGTCATTATGCCTGTATGCTCTGCAAGCAGGCTGCTGGCTTGCGCCTCGTAGTTGCTTTCTATGTCTATTATTTTTGCTCCTTCCAGCAAAGTGCGGATGAGCCTTGAGGGATAAGGGTTGAACATCTTTACCTGCACGACCTTTGCGTTTATGCCTGCTTTCTCCAAGTCTTCCAGCGCGTCTTGCGCGGCGCCTGTTGTAGCGCCCCAGACTAGAAGGGCGATTTTCGCATCTCTATCGCCAAAAACGTTTAGCCTTGCCTCCTCAGGTATTTCAGAATCGGCAGTCTGAAGCTTCTTGAGCCTTTTCTCATACATCTTCCTCCTGTTTTCAGAATTTTCTGTTATGTGCCCATATTCGTTGTGCTCATCCCCTGTATAAAACATGCGCGCACTGCCCAGAAATGCGCGCGGCGATATTCCGTCTTCTGCAAACTCGAATCTTTTGTAATCTTCGCCTCCTTTGCTGTAGATCTTGCCTCTTTCTATTTGCGGCGCACCTTCAAGTTCCTGAATGCCTATTGTGTAGTACGAATTTGCAAGTACCTTCTCTATTATGTGTATTACAGGGCTCTGGTATTTCTCAGCGTAATTCAATGCAGCTATCGCATCGGAATACACCTCGCCGCCGCTGCCCGAAGCGATTATTATCCTGGGGAATTCTCCATGGCCCGCATTAAGAGCAAACTTGAGATCCTGCTGGCCGCTTCTTGTGGGCAGCCCCGTGGCTGGCGCCCCGCGCATGTAATAGGATATTACCACAGGCACCTCGTTCATGCCTGCCCAGCTTATTCCCTCTGCCATAAGAGAGAATCCTGGCCCTGAAGTTGCAGTGGCCGCCCGCGCTCCTGTAAGCGCCGCGCCTACTGCCGCATTTATCGCAGCAAGCTCGTCCTCAGTTTGCAAGACAACGATTCCGCCGTCCTTGCCTCCATTGTTCGATTTTATGATTTGGTTTGCTTCTATGTAGGTGCTTTCATCAGCCGCTGGGGTTATCGGATAGTATGACTGGAACCGCAATCCTCCCGCTATCTTGCCCAGCGCAGATGCAGTATTGCCGTCTAGGATTGCATGCTTTGCAGCATTTTCAACCACTCCGAGATGAAATTTGTCTTCTATTGCGGACATTCCAAGCTCTGCTGCAAGCTTGTTGATTTTTAAATATTGCTCAGACTTGAAAACTCCTTCGATTGCCGAAATTAGGTATTTCCTGTCAAGGCCTAAAAGCGCAAACGATGCCGCGATGCACATGGTATTCCTGGCGCGATCGGCCACGATAGGAGAAGCGCCTGTTTCTTTTATCAGTTGCATTACCATGCTGTCATAGTCCAAGGCGATCGCGTTAACGCCCTTTTTAGAAAGGTACGAGATTATTTCTTTGACAGTACTGCCTTCTTCACCCTTGAGGATTTCGACTATCTCGTTAGATATATCCGGCTCTATAGACCTTATAGATTCGACTGGAGTGCCTTCATGTTTTTTATCATATATCAAGTATTTGCCGACTTCATGGAAATGCTGAAATACAGTTTCCGCATCAAAAGCGGCGAGTATGTCTATGTAGCTGCTTATGCTGTGCACAGGCGAATCGCTTATCGACATTGAGAAATAGCTGTGCCTCCCTTTGATATTTGAATAGTACTCCCTTATTCCATATATTTCATATCCTGCTTTTGCTACGGCAGAGCTGAACATGCTGGCAGACGTGTCTATTCCTGAGCCCTGCGCTCCTCCGCTCATCCATGTGATTCTCAAATAATCTCCCTGGGAATTTTTTAACAAGAAACAAATAAATACTTATACAAAATCTGCGTAGTCTTGAAACGGTTTGCGCCATTTTGGTTATTGTCCTAAAAGGAAGGCTTATAAATTAGTATTATGCTAAATTATTGAGTAATATACTAAAAGTTGCACCGCGTGCAAAGGGAAGAGCATGATAGTTAAATTTACAAGGAGGGAAAGGGACTGTCTTGAAGAGATAAGGCGTGCCGAAGAAATAAATCTTACCCGGCTCAGCAGAGTTCTGAACATAAAGCCACCAACTACCCTTGCACTTGCGCAAAGGCTTGTCAAAAAAGGCATGGTATTGAGGGATAAAAACAATCTCTTCAGGCTTACGGAGGCTGGTGAGAAAAGCTTTGAAAAGATAATTTTCAGGCACCGCGTGCTCGAGACGCTCCTTGCAAACAATGGCGTTAGCGCAAATGATGCCTGCAGGGAATGCAAGAAGATGGATTTTCTAGTGAGCGACAAGGTGGTCAAAGAGCTGTTCAAAAAACTGCACGAGCCAAAAGATTGCCCTCATGGCAAACCTATAAGGATTACCTCGTAGGATGAAAATGCTAAAGGTGTGATAGATGTCTTTTGATTTTAGCCTCAATCTCTGGAACCCCACCAATGTAACAATACTGGAAGCAGTAATATTGGCTTATGTTCTCGGCATAGTGCACGGTATAACTCCGGACGAACACACGTGGCCCATAACATTTTCTTACGCGGTAGGGAGCTACAGCGTTAAGGGCGGGGCAAAGGCCGGCCTCATTTTTTCCACGGGCTTCACGATCCAGAGAGCAATACTTTCCGAAATAGCCTTTTTTGCGCTTGCTGCAATTTTCATGACCAATTTTGCATTCGGCATGACCTACATAGTAGTAGGTGTGGCAATGGCCGCAGCTGGCTTTTATATAGCAGAGCGTGGCAATTATCCACATTGGCATTACATAGAGGAAAAGCTTGGGGTTTTCTTCAGGATTCATAAGAAAGGCAGTAGGGAGCAGGAGAGAGAGTTCGAGCACAAGGTCAATCCAGCGCTCTGCTGCGAAGACAAAATCTCCACGAAGCCGGTTCCTGCGAAGCTCGCACTCATACACGGATTTATAGCAGGGTTCGGCTTCGGGGCTTTTGCACTAATAATATATACCGTGCTCTCCCCTGCAATGCACTCCCCTTGGCTTGGCTGGGTTCCTGGAGCTCTTTTCGGCCTTGGCACTATGACAATGCAGGTCGCTTTCGGCTCAGTTTTCGGCGGCTACATGCGCAGGATTAAAAAGCTCACTGAGCAAGGGATGAAATTTGTCGCAGTTTCAATCTCAACTTACGTGCTGAAGTATGGCGGTCTGGCCTTCATAGTGGGAGGAGCGCTTGTGCTGCTGTTTCCGCAAATACTGGGCTTTGCGATAAATACTGGCATAAAGGTGCACAACCTAGATTCCTTGGGCTTGGGATTCTTCCTAGTAATAATAAGCGTAGTAGTGATAGGAATCGCAGGCTACTTCAAAGCAATGCGCGATGTTGAAAAGCTAGGTTACATAAAAGCAGCGCAGGCGCGTGGGTCGTAAAACCTCCATGCCCTATTTGGGATTTGCGGCATCTTGCAATTCCGCGACACGCCTGCGCTTTGCAAACTGGCGCTTAGTGTGCGCTTTTTGATTTTTCGCGCACGGCTTCCACCGCTTCCTTTCTTCCTTCAGCAGACTTGCTTCCGTTCAAGAGCAGCGAGTACACCATCATGTCTTTCACAGACCTGAGTAACGCTTCTTCGTTGATGCTCATGAAAAGTCCGCTGCTCGAAATTGGCAGGTTTGGATTCGCTATCGGCATTGCCTTCCTTGACCTTTCCAGCTCGAGGTATTCCTCCGCGCTTATGAAGCGCCTGCGATCCATTTCGTATCTCCAGTTTGCCCCTATGGCGTGCCGCAATTGCTCTATATTCACCTTCTTTGCCTTGAGCCATATATTGCTAGAAGTGCTTCCGTAGAAGTCTATAAGCATAGGCTTGTCGTTGTTTGCATTATAGATGCTGCTTGCTATTCCAAGAAGCGCAGATCCCGTGTCTATATTGCCGATTTCCTTTGAGAATTCAGTAGCCTCCGCAATGTGTATGCCTTCTGCAAGCTTCTTAAATTCCTCAGTACTCTTCATCGAAGCGTTGTACGCCATATCCTCCTTTTCAAATGCGCTTATCAAATTGTTGAGCGGCGCTATTATCATATCTACCTCGCTGAGCTTTACAGGCGCATTGCTCTTTGATAAAGCCTCAAGTCCAGATATTGCGGATGCTATTGCATCTTTTGTTTTGCCACCTATCATATCGCCGTATTTCTGCAACACTTTGCGCATCGCCTCGGCAGAAAGCCCTGCCTGCTGCGGAAGCGCTTTCTCTACCGCATTTGCATATTTTGAAGCTATCTCCTTCCTTGTATTTTCACTGAAATCCGCATTTTCAAGCCTGTCAAGCTCCTCCTTTATTATGGTAAATGGAAGATATGCTTCTCCTATGTCATGGAGGAATTCGAACTCCGACTCCAGATTTGTAAAGTTCTCCAAAAAAGGCTCCTCTATTTTGAGCTGCGATCTTATCGATTCGCTAAGGTATAGATCATTCCTTGCAAGATGCCTCAAGAAGTATGCTATTGAATCTATCGGCATGTTGGCATAAGGTACATGCATTGCATGATCATACATCGCTATGCCTTCTATGCTGGACGGCGGATTCTCCATCTGCTTAAATATAGCTTTCAAGGCGTTGTATGCAAGGTAGTGGTACGAATAGTTGGAATGATTGCCAAGCACTATAGGGTCCGTATTTATTATGGAAAGCCCTTCGCCTATATCATATACAACTTTTTTCAGGAATTCGATGCTGTCTATGTTTGCTTCTCCAAGCAGCTTGGAAGAGATGAAAAGGCCGCCCTTTGCATTTGCTGCCGGCTTTATTATTACGGCTATTGCGCCCGCTCCGCCTGTCTCGTCTTCAGGCTTCCTCTTCCTGTAGCTGCCGTAGTCGCTTGCTATAAGCAGCTTCACGCTTTTTGGATTCATACCGTCTTTGGCGTCTTCGTATATCTCCTGGCCCGCAGAATCGCACGCGCTTTGATGCTGATTCGTGTGGACAGCCTTTATGTCCAAATCGCCGCTCGCCCTTTCATTTATATGCCCTATGTTTATGCCTTGCTTTGCAAGCACATCGCTCGCTGCGTTTACATATTTTATTATCTCCAACATCCTGTTTTTTGAAAGCTCCCTTGCAGATTCTGTTGCAAAGTCTGCCTCTGTTATTTCATCAAGCGAAATTCCTGGGTTGAATATGACAGCTTTTATTACTGCCATCGCGGCCAAAGAGATAGGCGTCTCACCCAATTCAGGCAGCGAGCTGCTTTTCGCTCCAAGCCTTTTGAGTATGTGATCATACTCCCTTTCGGGATCGACGGGCTTGCCATGCCTTAGTATCGTTTTCGCCTTCTCCTTTGAGCTTATTGCAAGGCTGCCGAATGACATGCCTATTGCGGTTATGGCTATCTTGTACTCCTCTCTATCTTCGCCCTTTTCCACTTCCCTCAAGAAATCCTTTCGAATTGCATTTTCAGATTCCATCGCATCGCCTTTTGTAGAGCTTCCACACGCAATTTATTTATATGACGATATTATGTTCGCTTATTGTCAAATAAAGCGTTTGCGCAAACTAATGGATCAAATCGCCTGGATTCGCAAAGCGCAGGAGCTGCAGGAGTGTCAGCAGGGCAAATTATTAATAAGCATCTGCATAATATTATATCGCCAATTTTCTGGCAGCGTCAAGCATTTAGGTGCCCGCGCAATTTTGGCATGAAGCCAAGCTGGTTTCAAAACTCTTCGAAGCACGAGTATTTTTAAACTTAGGGCGCCAATAATGAATGTGCGGCGCATGCCTTAAACAGGTGCAATCGGTTTGCAATTAATTGCAGGTGAACATTTTGGTAAACGGAATAGAACTTACTGTGGCTGGTGCGGTTGTAACCGACGACGGTCGCGGAATAGCGAGGATAGACTCTAAAGCGCGCAAGATGCTAAACGTAATTTCAGGAGACATTATAGAAATAAAAGGAAAGAAGCGATCCACTGCCGCGGTTGTCTGGCAGGCGCATACGCAGGATGAAGGTCTAGATTTCATAAGGATAGACGGCTATATAAGGCAAAACATAGGCGTTGGGATAGGCGATAGGGTATTTGTAACGAAAGCCGAAGTCAGCGAGGCGCAGAAGGTTGTCCTTGCTCCTCCTCCAAACCAGAGAACCCCTATATCGCCAGACTTCGCGGAATACGCTAAAAACAGGCTTGAAGACAGGCCGCTTTCCAAGGGCGACGTGGTGCCAATACCAATGTTCGGCTACATGTTCAGCTTCATAGTGGCGCAAGTAACTCCGCACGGAATAGTAAAAGTCACAAAGAACACGGAAATGGTGGTAAAAACGGAGCCTATACCAGAATCGCTAGTAAGGATAGGTGACGTGCACTATGAGGATATAGGAGGGCTGAAGAATGAAAAGGAGAAGATAAGGGAAATGGTCGAGCTGCCTATAAGGTATCCGGAGCTTTTTGAAAGGCTAGGCATAGATCCGCCGAAAGGAGTTTTGCTGTTCGGTCCGCCTGGCACAGGCAAGACACTTCTCGCGAAAGCGGTGGCAAGCGAAAGCGATGCGCATTTCATTGACATTTCAGGGCCGCAGCTTGTCAGCAAGTTTGTAGGAGAAAGCGAAGAAAGGCTTAGGGAGATATTCAACGAAGCGAAGGAAAAGGCGCCTACAATAATATTCATGGACGAGATCGACGCTATAGCGCCGAACAGGGAAGAAGCAACTAACGAAGTCGAAAGGAGGATGGTTTCGCAGCTTCTTACCCTGCTTGACGGCATGAACTCCAGGGGCCAGGTCATAGTCATAGGCGCGACAAATAGGCCTAACGCTGTGGACCCTGCGCTGAGAAGGCCTGGAAGGTTTGACAGGGAGATAGAGATCGGCGTGCCTGACAGAAATGCAAGGAAGGAAATACTCCAGATTCATACAAGGAACATGCCTCTTACTGAAGATGTCAGCATAGATGAGCTTGCAAATATGACCCACGGCTTTACCGGAGCAGATCTCGCGGCGCTCGCGAGAGAAGCCGCAATGTCTTCGCTCCGCAGGATAATGCCAAAGATAATAGACAAAAGGTCGATACCGAATGAGATACTTACCACGCTCAGCGTTTCAAGGCAGGACTTCATAGACGCATTCAGCACGATACAGCCTAGCGCATTGAGAGAGGTATTCGTAGAAAGGCCCAATGTCCATTGGAGCGACATAGGAGGCTTGGAAAGCGTCAAGAACGAGCTTAAAGAGGCGGTAGAGCTTCCTCTCAAGAATCCCGAAGTATTCGAAAAAATAGGCATAAGGCCCATAAAAGGGCTCATACTTGTCGGCCCGCCTGGCACAGGCAAGACGCTTCTCGCGAAGGCGGTGGCAACAGAAAGGGAGTCGAACTTCATTTCGATAAAGGGGCCGGAGCTGCTAAGCAAGTATGTAGGAGAAAGCGAAAAGGCCGTCCGCGAGATTTTCAGGAAGGCAAAGCTTGCGGCGCCATGCATAATATTCATGGACGAAATAGACTCAATAGCGAGCACGCGGGGCAGCAGCGACATGGACTCAATGGTAACCGAAAGGGTGGTAGATACGCTGCTTACGGAGCTTGACGGCTTGCAAGAGCTTAAAAACGTTATAGTCATAGGCGCGACGAACAGGCCAGATATACTCGATCCTGCGCTCCTTAGACCGGGAAGGTTCGACAAAATCATAGAGATACCAATGCCCGATGCGCAGACCAGATACGAGATCTTCAAGGTGCACACAAGAAGAATGCCTTTGGCAAAGAATGTCTCGCTCGAGGAGCTTGCGAACCAAACTGAAGGATACACGGGAGCGGAAATAGAGAACCTTGTCAGGGAAGCAGGCATGTTTGCCATAAGGGCCAACAGGCTCGAGGTTACTAAGCAGGATTTCGAGAATGCAATGCTCGAGGTCAAGCCCGCAGTGCCGAAAGAGCTTGCCGAAAGGATAAGAAGGTTCAAGGAGGAGCCCCAAAGCATGTACAGGTAAGTGACTATTTTGATGTAATAATGCAAGGCAAAAGTATGATTAGGTGTTTTCAATGAAACTGGTATATTCGACAAAAGATGGGAAAAGCACGCAGATAGAGCTTGACGAAGCTTCCAAAAACAGGCTTTTGGGGGTGAAGATAGGCGAAACGATAGAGGGCGAAAGCGTTGGCGTACCTGGCCATATGCTGAAGATAACAGGAGGAAGCGACAACAGCGGCTTTCCTATGGTCGCCAACATAGAGGGAAGCAGAAAAATTAGTATACTCAAGACTTTGAAATCTTCATCGCACAAAGGTGAACGCGCCAGGAGAACCATAGTAGGCAACACGATAAGCGCCACAACGGCACTGGTAAACGCGGTGGTTGTCGAAGAGGCCAAGTCCGAAGGAAAGGAGAGCAACGCCAAAGAGCAAGAGAGTGCAAAGCAGTGAAAGTTCGTGCATAATATTGGTTTTGCAATTTTGGAATGATGCTTTGCAATTAAGAAAGTGGTAATTTTGGAAAATTTTATGAAGCAAGGAGTCTTGAACGTAGGAACTTTGGGTCACATAGATCACGGCAAGACCACGCTTGTGAAGGCGATAACGCACAAGTGGACGGATGTGCACAGCGAAAGCCTAAAAAGGAACATGACCATAAAGCTGGGCTATGCAGATGCAATAATAAGGAAGTGCGAGCAGTGCCAAGGCTCGGAAGCATATACTACTTCTGACAAATGCGGATCTTGCGGCGGCGAGGCCAAGCCCGTGCTGAGAATTTCGGTGCTAGACGCACCCGGCCACGAAACGCTCATGGCAACAGCGATTGCAGTGGCGAACATGATAAACGCCATACTTTTCGTGATAGCCGCCAATGAGCCGTGCCCGATGCAGCAAACCAAAGAGCACCTTATGATCATAAACACCCTTGGCATAAAAGATGCAATAATCGTTCAGACTAAAGTTGACTTGGTGAGCAAGGAAGCGGCAATGAAGCACTACAAGCAGATAAAGGATTTCATAAAGGGCAGCGTAATAGAAGATGCGCCGATAGTGCCTGTAGTATCAAGCCACGACATAAACATAGATATAATACTGGAAATGATAGTGAAGATGGCTTCGCAGAGAAATGCAGATACCTCTTCCGAGCCTCTTATGTATATAGCAAGATCTTTCGACATAAACAAGCCCGGCAAGGAGATAGGCGACATAAGCGGAGGCGTGATAGGAGGCACCCTTGTGCGCGGCGTGTTCAAAGTTGGCGACGAGATAGAGATTAGGCCAGGCATAAGCAAATCGCAGGATTCGAAGCGCGAACAGTACGAGCCTGCAATTACCGTAATAAAAGGAATAAGCAGCGGGGAGGAGAAGCTCGAAGAGGCGCTGCCCGGCGGCTTGATAGGTGTGCTCACGGAGCTCGACCCTGCATTTACAAAAGCAGACTCCATGGTAGGCAATGTTGCAGGGCATGTAGGGAAGCTTCCGCCAACGTCAAGCACTTTAAACATTAAGTTTCACAAGCTTTCGAGAGACGATCTTCCCGAAAGGGCAATAACCGTTAATGAGCCTTTGATACTCAGCATCGCAACCGCCACAGTGGTAGGCAATGTGACGAGGATAAAGAAGGACAGCATAGAAGTTGCATTGAGAAGGCCGGTCTGCGCCGAGAAAGGCACCAAAGTGGCAGTAATGAGGAATTTCATGCAAAGATGGAAACTTTCAGGCTACGGGGTCATGGAATAAAGCCACAAACGCGGAAAAGCTCTGCTGCAAAGCAAAAAGGCATTGCATGATTCTATGGTTGTAAGAGGTGTGAAAAGGAAAGGGTGCTTTCAACGAAGGCAAAAACTGCTATGGATCTGATGGACAGGAAAGTAGTCGCGCTTTCTCCTGATTCTACAATACTCGTTTCGGCAAGATTGATAGAAACTTCAAGCGTAGAGCTCCTGCCGGTTGTAGAAGGCGGCAAGCTCATCGGCATAATAGAAGGCTCCGCTATTTTGAATTATACCCTGAAGCATGGCAGGGAGGAGCTCGGCGCGCCGATAAGACCGTTCATGAAGCCGCCGCTGTTTGTTGAAAAAGACGAGCCAGTAAACAGCGTAGTGGCGAAGATAATAAGCAACAATCTTACGAGAATACCTGTTGTGGACTCCAAAAAAAGCATGAAGTGCATCGGCATAATAAGCGCTTCCGACCTGCTAAAGGAAATAGGCTAATTTGTTTTGCATGCGCTTGTCTTCATTGATCAAGGCAATGCAATCAGCATGCCAAACGCGTGTGAAAAGCAAGCTAAAAAGCGAAAGCCGCGAAAAACAAAACTCAAAAACAAGAAATACAAAGAACAATCAAAAAGATAAAAACAAAATTAGGAGCAGATTTACTTCGCAAGCGTTATGTGTATAGCGCTTACCTTCGACTTTGTGCCGTCTTCGTTAGTCAGCTCTTCCGAAGAAGTTACGATGCTCTTTGTCTTTACGTTTGGCAAGAACCTGCTTACTGCTATCTCCTTTATGTCAACAGCCTTGGAGATCGCCTTGCCACGGGCCTTTATCACTACCTCGTTGGCTCCGCTGTTGAATTGCGTTACTACAGCGAGAACGTAGTTCATAGTGGATTTTTTGCCAACGTATATAACGTTGTCAGCCCCATCCTTGTTCCTCACCTCGTTCCTAAATTCATTTTCTGCCTGTGGTGTTTCGTTCATATCTACCAACCTGTTATTTCTGGATAACTGTACAATAAAGTCCAACTGCGCCTAAAAACTCTGCGTGGTTGTCTTGTTATAAGTAGATTCGCGGCAAAACATATATATTAGTTCCTCTCCCCTGCGTCGCTGTGTGCCGCGCCGTTGATCATTATTTCCTTTTACTTGCGCTTAGAATTTCGTCTACTTTCTTCTTTACGTTTACTTCTATTCCATGCTCGTTGAGGAATTGCAGAGGATGGGCCAATGCAACTGCGATTATAAGCTCTACCTCTTCCGCTATTTTCTCCTTCTTAGCTATGGGCATATAGGCATGCATGGAATCGTAAGCCTTGACAAGCAGCTCTTCGGAAAGTTCGAGAACCCTCTCTTTGCCTATCTCATTGCTCGCAAGAAGCCTCTCAACCTCTTTCGATTCCCAGCTTTCTATTTCCTCTGACCTGAAGACCTTCGCGAAGGAGCGCATAAATTCAGGGGAGGCAGGATAGAACACCTTATAGAATACCATCCCGAAAGTCGCATAGCTCCTTTTCAGTATTACCTCAAGGGCTATAAGCCTCTCGGGCCATGAGTTTACGGCTTCCAGCGAGTCGAAAACTTCCTTGAGCTCTTGCTTCGGTTCGCCTATCTTGATACCTAGTCCTTCCGTAAGGTTCTTTATCGCTCGCGCATGTCTTTTGTCATTTTCCGAAATCTTCTGGAAATGTTCTCCATACTCCAAATAATCGTGGCCCGGGGCTACGCTGAGCCATTCGTCTATTATCCTGGACACCCTGTCCTCCAAATAGAAGAAGGCGCTAAGTATTTCGGAGATCGAGCCTATGTCAAACACATAGTTGTTTGGCAGCACCACGCCCTTCTTTGTAACTTCTCCCTTCTTCCTCTTCGTATCGATGAAGCTAAGGCCTTTCTTAACCGCATTTATCGGGTCTTTTTTTACGTAATCGTAGATGAAAGGCGAGACCCACGGGGGGATGCCGTACCTTTCCATTATTGGACCTATAATATCAAGTTTGCTCATTCGCATGCACCTTGCATATTGAAAGTCGCAGGCCAAAACAGCTTAAGCCTAAACCAAAGGAGAAACACGAATTTAAAACAATTCGACTAGCCTGCATGACCCGATTGCATCGACATTTCGCATTATGCCGTGCAATTTCACAATTTCATGCCCTTTTTTAAGATAAACCTGCAACCATCCTATTTCTCTTTACGCATAAAAGCATTTTAAAACTTTGCTGTTATAGGTTATAATTGAGTGATTAATTGGCTAAAGCTATAAGCAAGCACAAGAGAGGGAAGAAAATGGAGGGTGGGGCAAGCGGCCCAATGTTTGCGAAGCGCACGCTTCCCTTTTTATTCACCATAGTCGGAGCAGTGGTAATACTTGTAGCAGGAGTCGCTACCATGGCCTATACTATTACGGCAGGCAAGTTAATAGCGGCATATTTCGTAAACAAATATAATATAGACCTGCCGTTTCAGATGATATATAGGGCAGTACTTGTCTCAGGCGCCATAGGTACACTATCGGGCCTTGTGCTCCTCGGCGTTGGCGTTACAATTAACACGCACAAGCGCGGCAAGATCGTTGCAAGTGGCATGGTAGGGCTTGCCTTTTCACTGCTTAGCCTACTAAACGGCGGCGGCTTTTATCTCGGATTCATACTAGCTTTCATGGGCTCGCTTTTGGCCATAATATACAACAAGACTTGAATTCAAAAAATAGGAGCCTAATAAAGCCCGAGACGCAAGCGGTTGTAGTGCTACCATACAAAGCCTTTGTCGCTGCAATCCATCTCCGCGCCGCAGTTGGGGCAGCGCAAGTGGCAGGCTTGCATTCTTGCCATTTCTGAGCCGCACACTAAGCAGCGAAAAACTTCTCTCATAAGCGCGCCGATTTTTTTCAGGCAAAATAAAATTTTTATTTTATGCTAGGTAATAAAAATACTCGTGGTAAACAATTAGCATGCTCTTACTTCTCCATTGTTTGCTCTATCTCCTTTATCGTTTCCTCATCTTTGGAGTCTAAGTAGGGTGTCAGGTCCAAATCCTTTGGGCTTTTCTCCAATTTTGAGGAAGAGACTTCGTGCAAATTCTTTTCCACTTCTTTGGAATAGAGCTCCCAGTCTATGCCAAGCGATTCGACGTATTCGCGTTCTATCTTCGTAGCAAGCATATGCGCATACTGATAGGTATAGCCCTCTCCTATCATCCACTTTTCTGGGAGCTCGTGATGCTTGGCTATGCTCTCAACCGTGCTTATCTCTTTTCCGTTTATTACCAGGCTTTTCGGGAAACGGCTGTCCAGGTAGATGGTTTTGCCGTCTTTTGAATAGCCTCCTATGTATTTTATGCTGTGCGAGAGATCTATGTTTATCTGCGAGGAATCTTTTCTTTCTATGACCTTGCCTATCTCCTTTTCTTCAAAGAAAACGGTGTCGCCGTCTATCTTTACTTTATTGTCGAATTTTAACCCTTGGCTTGATTCGAATTTTACATATTTCGGGCCCGCAAAAGCTACTGCAACTGCAATGAAAGAGGTTGGCGGCGAAGGCGACACCGAAGGATTGTCTTGCGCTACATTGCTTTCATCGCCTGGGGCAGGGTCTATTTTGTTTTCGACTACCTTCAACACTTCAAATTCCTCCCACATTCTTCACACTTCTTCTATGGCCTGTTACTATTATCCGCCAACAGTATAAAATATTTTAGTGCTTGACGTTTACGATGGCGTTACAAAGTTTTATCCGAATATCCTGCTTAGCTTTACGTTACTTTAACATATAAGAAAGCTTAAAAATCCTGTTTAATAAAAGACATTAAGTGTGATTGCATGGATTCTAATACTCCAATAGGGCAGGAGATGAGTGGCGGAAGCAGGTCAGAACCTTTCACGAGCGATCTAACAACGAGCGACTTTTGGCTTCTGATGGATAGGGGTTATCAGCCGATTGCGCTGGTACTGGGCAACTCTGTTTACAGCATGGGTTTTGTTGGGGGTATAGCGAGCGGGATCAAGGGATTGCAAAAAGGCGAGATTCCCCAGATAACCGAGCTTATGTACAACGCAAGAGAGATGGCGCTTGGCAGGATGAAAGAAGAAGCTGCGAAGCTCGGAGCTGATGGCATAATAGGTGTAAAGCTTAAGATAGAGTATATGGCTGGCAATTGGATGGAAGTTACTGCTATAGGCACCGCGATAAAGTATACGGGCAAGACTCCAAAATCTAACGGAGGCGCAGCCGTAGTTCTACCAGTAAGAAGCGTCAACCCTGTGTAAATAAGGGGTAAGGCAATGCCTGTAAAAGCGAAAGAGGCAAAGGATATAAAATTTGCAGCCACCCCTAAAAAATATAATTTTGAAAATGACACAGTATATACTTCCTATGAGGGGCTTAGCGCAAGAAAGGCCTTGGGCTTGATAAAACCCCAATATATCTTGCCGATGGTCGCGGCTGAAGTGCCCGAAGCGGCAATCCTCTCTTTTCTGTTCTATTATTTTGCAGTAGTATTGCCAAAAATAGGCGCAGGCGTTGTGCTGCCTGCCTTTGTAAGTTTGCTACTTTTTTACATCCTTGATGTGATATTCGGAGGCATTGTAGGATTTTCCAAAACCTTCCCGATAAGAAAAAATGGAAGCGCATCAATGTCAAAAATGATGGCTATGTCATTCTCAAGCTTCAGCGCATTCACATACATGCTGGCAGCTTTGGCGCTCTTTTGCCTCAAGATTTCAAATTACATTTTCTTTTATATAATTGGCGCGATAGCAATCGTGTCCTATTTAGTAACAATTCGGTTCGGGCTTGCGCCTCTTCTAATCGTGGCAAGAAGCGAAAGGACCAGGAGCCAGGCATTGGAGCTCAGCACGCAGTATTTCGGCGGCAGCTTTGGCGCGATGCTAGAGCTAAGCCTTCTTGCGATATTGGTGCCTGCAATTGCCATTGCGTTTGTCGTTATAAGCGGGTCTATGCTATCTCTAGCCGTCCTTTTTGCCTCGATTTTGGTGTTTGGGGCTTTTTGGCAGCTTGAACTTAATTCAGCTTTTGCTCAATTTGAAAAAATAAAGAAAATAAGCTATAAAATAAATTGATTGCCATGCGAATGGAAGCACTTGCAATGCCTATTTTGCTCTTGGCCATGCTCGCCGTTGGGCTTGCCGGAGCAGCTAATGGCCCAATTCAATCCTGCGCCAATTTAAGCCTTAACTTTGGAAACGCCTTCGGTTCTACAAAAAACGCTACATGCTATTGGAGTGGCGGAAACCTTTCTATCTACGTTGCCACCGGCGATCCTGGATGGTTGGGAATAAATATAGTGGGTCAGAACGGCACCACATATTTGAACACATCAACGACGAACTGGTGCCTCTTCAAACTTGCAACAATTTACATGCCGAGTCAGAATTATACTGTTACTGCAATGGATGGCAACGGAGGAGGAGCATGCCCTACTATACAAAATGCGATTGTGAAATTCGCTATAGCGAACAATTCAAGCGCTTCCAACATCACTACAAGCGTGCCTGGTGCAGCATTTCCATCAGGTTCTAGTTCGCAGCCCTCAAGCACAACAATACCGGCGCCCGCCTTTCCAGCCAATGCGAGCAGATCCGGCTCGGTTACAACCAGCACAGGCAAAAGCTCCGGAGGCTCGAATTACGCTAGCCTCTATCTATTCATCATCATATTCTCATACGTAGCGGCCCTCTATCTTAAAGTTAAAAAAAGGACTCTGATGAGGAATAGGCGCTCAACGATCGTTAGTGATTCCCAGACAGGAAGCTTCCAGATGTCCGGCTCGCCGGGCGGAAGCGCTGCTACAGCAGGATACGCACAAGCCAGAGGCTTAAATAGAGCAAATTTGAGAGGAAATGGCATGGTAGTAAGGACTGTAATCTATACTGGCGGAAGTGTGCAAGACTCTTTTGACGGAATGTAAAAAGCGAATCTAAGCGCTATGCTTTATTGTGCCAATGACCAAAACAGGATTTACACGGCACAAAGGTATAAATATATATATAAAAGGAAAAAAATTGTGCAGGTGTTGCAATGGTAAAAAAGGTAAAAATTAAGATTACCGTCTCGTTGCGTGAAGATGTTTATGATGCAGCCAGAGATGCGGCAACAGCTAAAAATGAGAGCCTATCAAGTATCATAGAAAAATTGCTTA
>JBMFWY010000014.1:0-19935 GCA_049964795.1 Candidatus Micrarchaeia archaeon
GCAGTGGCATAACGGGCTTGCCTATCAGTGCTGTAGGTCTTGTCGGCTGGTACCCATTGGAAGGAAACGCCAACGACTATAGCGGCAACGGCAACAACGGAGTTCCAAGCAATGTTGTTTTTGTGAGCAACTGGTGGTCTGGCTACACGCCGCCGTAAAGTTAACCTTTAACCTTTGTATATTGCTATATATGAACAAGGGTTAAATCGATTTACGGCTGCTAATTTCTTACAGTATTACAAATAGGGCAATAATAACAATTAATTTTAAGATATTGCTTGCTGGCGTAGAAAAGTTAGTTGCAGGATATATAGTTGAAGAGCCTATCCTGCAGAATTTGTTTTTGCCGTGTATTTTGCAAGCAGCAAGTGCGCCTCTTGCCTGTGCTCGTCTATTATATTATAGCGCTCTTCTTTGTCGTTTGTGTAGTACATTTCATCCTTCTTCTTTCCGAAGAAATGAATGAGCTTAAGCCCTTCTTCTGATCCGTATATTGCTACTGAGCGCATATTGAATTTGCTCTTCGCTTTGTAGATTTTCATCGCGGTCTGCGACCTTTCTTTTAGCATGGCAAGAAGAGAATAATCCCACCCTTCGCTTATGCCTGAATGCTCGCTTATTACATAGCGATCTTTGCGGAGGTTGCCGTTCAGGTGTTCCTCCTTGCCTGTAGCAAGATTCATTATTGAATCGTGCAGAGCAAGCAGGCTTACAGGATTTTCAACTAAGTCTTTTGTTTTGATTAGCTTGCCGTTTTCGAAGTTTGCACCTACAAGAGGTACTTCGACTTCGTCCTTGTATGGAAAAAGGGAATGATAGAGCATGCTATGCTCGCCAAAGAATTGCCCATGATCTGATGTAATTACTACTGTGGCGTCTTCTAGCATGCCGTGAGACTTTAGCATCGAAAGGTATTCTTTCGCCTTTCTGTCCAAATAGCGAAGCCTTTCTAGATAAGCATCGTGAAGCTTTGATGAAGCATAGCTGTCGAGCTCCTCTATGCCACTCATGTAAAGCCACTTGTCCTGCACTATGCTCTTATCGCGCACCGGATAGTTCTCATGAGCTTCTATGAAATTTGCAAATATGAAATGTGGTAGGTAGTTGTACTTTGTCTCGAAGTATTCCTTCAGGAGCCTTATTGTATCGTTAGCTCCACGGTCGAGCTTGTATGTACCATCGGCTTTGGCAACGCCTTCGTCTAGCCTAAGCCTTAGTTTGAGATAAAGGCTGTCGAAGAAGGGTTGCGGAACAAGCTTGCCTATCATATTGCTTAATGTAAAAAGCCTCTCTCTTGTCCTTACGCCTCCCTTAAGCACAAAGGAAAGCTTGTCGGCGAGGCTTCTGTTGTACTTGACATTTGAATGCATCCAAATGTCATATACCCTATCAAATCCTATTGCAAGGTTAGTAAAGCTTGTCAAAAATGGATTGTTTGAGAATAGCACAGAGTAATAGCCCAAGGAATGAAGCTTGCTTGCTAAAGTCGCTTCGTTGCCAGACAGAAAACGGGTCTTTACAAACCAGGGCTCGATTTTTGTACCAGCCTTGAAAAAATTCTTTGAAACCCCTTTTATGCTGCTTACTTTCCTGTTTGAAAATAGAGAGGCATGACTAGGGGCAGTCCATGTGCCAGGAGAAACTGCTATATTGTACTTTGTGGATCTGCGCGCAATGTTGTTGAGGAAAGGCATTGAACTACTGTACGCATCAGAAGCGCGCACTGTGTCCAGCAGCAATACAATTATATTTTTGCTTTTATTGTTAATAGCGTTTTGGCGCATACTGGTCACGCATTAGGTTCTGAAACCCTTTATATAATTTGCGCTGAAACGGTTAAAGCAGTCAATGAAACCGTTTCAGACATAAGGATGTGTTGTGAGTCGATGAAAATTTGTGTTCTAAATCCGTTTTACTATCCTTACCTTGGTGGCACAGAGAAGGTGCTTTTTGAACTTTATAGCAGGATTGCACGGAGAAACGAGGTATGCGTAGTGTCTGCTACGCTGCGCGAAAATCCCCATGAAGGCGAAGAGGAGATTAACGGAGTTAGAGTAATACGACTTAAAACAAGGTATATTGATTTGCCGGGATTGCCTATGGCGATGCCCATAATCTACGGAGTGCCTAAGGTTATTGTGGAGGAGAGTGCGGACATATACCACATAAACAACAGGTATCTTTATTATCACGACACGCTAAGCGCGATTACCAAATCGAAAGGCAAGCTTGCGATAACATTGCACAATGCATTGCCTAGAGGTATAAACGCGTTCACTGATTTTGGGGGCCTTGCATATGACCTTTTTTGGGGGAGAAACATAATGAACAGGTCGGACACTATTATAGGCATAACGCAGAATGTGGTAGACACTACCGTACCAAAAAACCTCCTCTGGAAAACCTCTGTGGTATTCAACGGTATAGATTATAATAGGTTTAAGGAAAGAAAGAAGGGAAAAGGCTCTGAAAAAATAAGCACCATAAAGGAGGAATTCGAGAATAAACGCATAGTGCTTAACGTTGCAAGGCTTACTTGGCAGAAAGGACAGCGTTACTTAATTAAGGCTTTTGCGGAACTTGCAAGAGAACACAGTGATCTTTTCCTAATTATTATAGGCAGGGGTCCGTTGCAGCCTTTCCTATACAAAGAAGCGAAAAGGTATGGCGTAGAAAAACACTTTAGGATACTTTCGAATATAAGTGAGGAGATGCTTCCTTACTACTATAACGCGGCAAGCGTATTTGCTTTGCCTTCCCTTTATGAGCCAGCTTCGGTAGCCCTTCTTGAGGCGCTTGCAAGCAAAGTGCCGGCAGTTGCATCTAGAATAGGAGGCATACCTGAAATGATGAAAGATGCAGGAAGGTACTGCAAACCAAATGACAGCGAGGATCTCGCAAAAAAGATGGAAAGTGCATTGGAAGAGAAATCGCTTTCTTTGCGACTTTCTGAGAAAGGCAGAAGGCTCATGAAGAAAGAACATGATTGGAACAAAATTGCAAATAAATATGAAGCTTTGTTCAAGAATATATTGTAAGAAAAGCAAACAAACTGCACAATTTTTTCAAATTTTAGAAAAATGAGAGGATGGCGAAAAAAAGTTCTGTTTGGAGCGACCTCAAGAATAAAAAAGAGGTGAGCCGAGAGGAGTATATAAAGATAGTCAAGAGAGTCAGGTATTTTATTGTGGCAGGCCTTGCGGCGAGCCTCGCGGTGTTCCTTGGGATAGCACTTTTTGGCGGAATATACAAAGTAAGCGACATTATAGCCAGCATGAATTTCTATATTTACGCGATTGCTTTGCTTCTCGTATTTGTTAGCTACATAATAAGATTCGCAAAATGGGATTACTATCTAAAGAAGTTGGGATTACGCGTACCGTTGAAGGAAAACATGATGGTATACCTCTCGCTCTATTCAATGAATATAACCCCAGGAAAGATAGGCAGAGTAGTCTCTGCATATACCCTGAGCAAAATCTCCGGAATAAAAGTCGCAAAGATAGTGCCTGCTGTAACAATGGATATATTCACTGATTTTATAGGCTTTGCTGTTTTTGCCCTGCTTTTCAGCATATACGCGCATAGATTTGTGATTTATATCCTTGCTGCTGATATTGTGCTTCTGCTTCCTTTTGTTTTCGTAACGCATGATTGGCTCTATCAAAAGTTGAAGAATGCGTTTAAACGCTTCAGGAGAAACCAGTATTTTGGCTTGTTCAGCGTCTATGGAGATGAATATTTCTCATCGCAAAGTGACTTGAACAACTTCAAAACTTATGCATATTCTCTCCTTGTTACGCTGCCTGCCGACTTCCTTGTGGGACTTGCACTTTTTATAACTCTTTCCTCATTTGGCATAACCGCGCCGATCGGCGCAACTATCTTCGTTTACTCTTCATCGCAGCTTTTTGGAATGGTTTCGGGCTTGCCGGGAAGTATAGGAGTAAGCGATGGGACACTCGTTGCGATGGTTGGAGGAGTATTCAATCTCAACGCGATGGCAAGCTCTGCAGCAACTATAATGACAAGGGTTGCAACGCTCTGGCTTGGAGTCCTGATAGGCTCTGCGTTCCTTTTCTACACGCTGAAGTACTGGGATCTGCCTGAAAAAAGCAGAAGGAGCAGAAAGAAGAGACAACAAACAGGATAAAGCAAGAGAAACAAAAAGAAGAAGTTACTTACTTAGTAAAAGCGCATTACATTTCTTCCTCTGGCGCGTCGTCTACGTCTTCGCTTCCGAAGTCGGAGGGCTCGCTTTCGCCGCTTCCTTTCTCCTTGACAGTTATTTTGCCAAATTTTCCGGTTGAAAGCTGAGGCGTTCCGCGAAACTCGTTTACATAACCGTTCGATACTTCTATTGTGTCTCCTACGCTAACGGTATTTATGTCGTTTCCCCACAAGGACATTTTTATCGTTCCTGTGGAGTCTTCAAGCACTACATCAGCAACGCTCAGCCTTTTTCCGTACTTGGTTATGACCTCACGAGGCTCGCTCTTTTCCTTTACTTTAGCAACAATTGTGACGTTGCTGGCGCCAGCTTTTAGTTCATTGATATTCATTCAATACGCCCGAATAAGTTTACTCCTACTATATGTTCAAAAAGTTATTTAAATGTGCTTGATGCGAGTTGCAAGCGTTTTTTACACTTTATTTTGATTTCTGCCTATTTCTCTTTGCAGTTTGCTTGCACGGATTGTTCTTGTAGCGACGCATTTATAGGGAAAAGATGGAAGAAGCAATGATATAAGGCTTGCAGGCCTTTTGCAAAAACGCATTTGGAGAGGTAAAGACTTTTAAACCTTGTCATTTTATAGCTTCTTGTGGTATCATGTCGAAATGGGGAGAACTTGCACCATATTGGTTCTTGCTTTTTACGATAGGGTTTGGATGGTTTATACTGGCACCGCTGTTGCCTGCGCTGACAAAAGCGCTCTCTACAGGGCTTGCAAACGTACTGCTGATAATTTCATCCTATGGATACACTATGGTAATACTGGGTTTGCTTGCGGGCTATATCTCTGCTAAATTCACGGTTAAGAGCGCGCTTTATTCAGCTATGGTAATATCAATAATAGGCTTTATTGGAAGGGCAGTTTCTCCAAACTACATCTCGTTTCTTATATTCGGCATAATAGCGGCAATCGCGTATCCTCTTGCCATGGCCCCGGTGGGCACCGTGGCAGGCTCCATATACAAGGAGAAGTCGCACACGATCATAGGCATTAGCGTAGGAATGCTGTTCCTTGGGATGGCGGTCGGAGCGCTTCTTGGGCCATATATTTTTGAAGGATTTGGACTTTCCGGCACACTGTGGCTGACAGTAGTGCTCGCAATACTCGCGGCAATATGGCTTCCTTTCAAGGTCAAGGATTACCCAACATACTACAAAGGAAAATCGCTGCATGGCTCATTCAAGCTGGGCATGATAAAGAACTGGTATGTCGGGCTTGCAATTGCCTCAATGTCTGTAATGTTTGGTAGCATTGCATCTACGGTGCTTTTGTTGCACAAGCTACCGTTGGGCGCGGCGCTGGGCTATGGAGGGCTTTTCGGAGGGCTGGCCTTTCTTGGTTCGGCACTGGGAGCGATAATATTGCCTCCGGTATTTGAAAAGTACAAAGCAGTAAAAGCAGGCTTGATTACAACGGGAGTGCTTAGCTTTGTTTTTGTTGCTACAATGGCGCTTACACTTTCCTACACGAGCATGATTGCGATAATAGCGCTAGCATATTTCCTGTTTGGCTTCTTTGGTAACGCGTACTGGTCAATGGCAATGACATCGACCACAAACTACGTTGAAGATCCTGCCAAAGCAGGATTTGCAACTTCTATGTTCAGTGTAGCAACGAACCTTGGAGTTGCTATAATACCAGTTTTCCTCGGGGTAGAATTCGGGAGCATGAGCACAATAGCAGTAGGAGTAAGCGCTGTGCTGGTAATAGAAGTAGTGGCAATGATACTTGCACCAATGCTGCGGGAAAGGTCCATGCATGAGTCGACTTCGAAGAAGAGAAGGAAATAATAGCTTTAGATATTTTTATTCTTTTTTATTTTGATTCTTTGTATTTCTCTTTTTCTTAGTTTCACTTGTTGATAGCCTTTTCTACTTCGGATGCGGAAGATATGGCAATGCCTCTTGCATCTACAGCATACTTGTTTAGCCGTTGTATTTCTAGTACTACTTTAATATTATTTTCAACCCCTGCAATTAGCGCATTTACCCTTTCAAGATTTGGAGTGGAAAACTTTTCCGAGCTAATACTAAGCTTTGCTTCGGTGTTATTTATTGCTTTTTCTAGAGAAAGAGTAAGGAAATGAGGCACTACTTGCACTACCGCCATGGCCTTTTCATGCTCATCCAATGAAACAATTTCAGGGGTTATGCCCATTTCTGAATAAAAAGAAGAAACCTCTTCTGCATTTGTGTTGGATTCTGCGTTATCTGATATTATTGCTATCTTGCGCCCTATAGGCATCGCCTCGCCTCCGAAAAGTGGATGCGTACTCACGTATCTGAATTTTAAGGATTCGGAAAGTGTCTTCATTATTTCGTATATTGGGTGCTTTGCAGAGGCAATGTCCATGACGAGCTTGCCGCTTGCGCCTTTCAAAGCATTTTCTACAAAACCGCTTTCAAAAGCGTCAGGCGAAAGCGCAACTACTATATATTCAGAACTGG
This sequence comes from Candidatus Micrarchaeia archaeon, assembly GCA_049964795.1. Classification (GTDB taxonomy): domain Archaea; phylum Micrarchaeota; class Micrarchaeia; order Micrarchaeales; family Micrarchaeaceae; genus JAKATY01. Next base: position 6,683 of record JBMFWY010000014.1, read on the forward strand.
AGACTGCTGAACCTATAGGCGCGCTTGTGCACCCCAAAGAATTAGCCAGTGTGCTAGCCTTGCCGCCGTCTCTTCCCGTTATAGTTACGCTGTTGCCGGCGTTGAGCATGACCCAGGCAAGCACCTTTGCCATAGAGCCGTAGCCGATTATGCATATGGAATGCCTGCGGCTGCTCTTTACCTCACGCACCTTTGAATAAGGGAAAATTACACTCACTACAGAACCAGCAAGACCCGGAGGCAAGCCTAGCGAGTGGCCCATACCTTCCCATTTCTCAACTACTTTGGCCTCCCTCCCTGAATCAGTTACAGCAATGCCGTGCTTTTTCTTCAGTTCGCCTACTTCGCTTACTACTTCCATGCGCTTTGCGAGCAGTTGCACTATCTCGCTGTCAATACCATCTATCTTAAGCCTCAATGATTCGAGCTCTTTTGAAACTTTGGAGTCCGCTTCGCCGCCGTTTGTTCCGTTCATATTATAGCACCGTTTTTCTTTAGAAGATGCTGAAGCATTTTTACGTCTATGCTATTCGCGGACTTTCTTGAATTAATAGAGAGATATGCCGCGGTTGCTGCTGCCTGCCCCATCGCAAGGGCTGCGCCGCTTATCCTCGCACTCGCTTGCGCCTCAAACTCAGCGCTAAGGCACCTGCCAACTGCAAAAAGGTTGTCAACGCCTTTTACAACAATAGAACGATAGGGTATTTGATACCAAGAATCATCGCCTCCCTTAAGATGCGTATAATAATTACCGAGCAAAGGATCGTGCATTTCTATCGCGTGCCCACATCTTGCAATCGCATCCTCAAATCTCCTATTTTCAATTACATCCTCCTTGGTTAGCACGTACTCTCCTTCTGCACGCCTTGTCTCGCGCAAGCCGAGATAAGAAGCAGAATCAACAATATAAGAATCTTCAAAGCCAGGTATGCTCTCCTTCATAAAATTAAATACAGAATATGCCTGGCGCCTAAGATCTTCAAGCACTGAAGAGATTTCCTTGCCATCTGTAAAATCGCCAATAGGAGCGTGAGTTGCATTGCAGACCATTTCTCCATGTTGCGATGTGTTGAACATGAAAATGTTATCGGAATGAGGAAGGTAAAGTTTCCCATTTTTCTTTGCCGAGTCAAGAGCTGGCTTAAGTATATGAAGCCTGTCTATGTCTCCGTTTTTGCGCAGATTTATAGATGCGAGATTATTTTTTAATTTAGCATACTTTACAAACTCCTTTTCTTTTATTCCTCCGATCCTGAAAGGAAGAGTAGTTTCTTGATGATAACCTTTCCCTTCCCTTCCTGACATGTATTTCAAGTGGAGCCTGTATGCAAGATCTGCATCTCCACTTGCATCTGCAAACGCCTTGCCATATATCCTTTTTACTCCGTCTTTGCCTGAAATCTCTACATATTTTACTTTTTTGCCTTGCATTTTTGCATCTGTAACAAGAGAACTGAAATAGCAATCGACATTAAGAGCTTTCGCCATTTCACCCAAAATATATTCCATCTCTGCAGGCCTGAAAGGTATTAGATTGCCACTTTTGCCTATTGTGCCTCCCGCTTTTTTCAGCTTTTTTATTATTTCATCGGCTATGCCTCCCACGATTTTCGTCTTGCCTGAATAAGTGTATATGCCAAGCATTGAAAGAACATATGCATTAGTCCAATTTCCGCCAAGCATTCCGTGCCTTTCTATTATTGCTGCACGCATGCCTAGCTTAGCTGCAGAAAAAGCCGCCCCGATCCCAGCAGGACCTCCGCCTACTGCAACAAGATCATACATAGGCATGGTTTGCATGCTCAAAAAAATGATATAAGCCTTGCGAAGTTTTATGCGGATACAAGTAAACAATACTTCAGCTTAGGAAAGTAAATGGTAGATTCCAGCAAAGCAATGAAGTAGAAATTTAGAGAGGTATAGTTCACCATGCCTCTATTGCGCCATCAAGTTCAGGAAGGCTGCTGGCTGCCAGCACTTTTACCTTTTCAATTGCAAAATAGTTTGAATAGAAGTTGAATGCGCCGTCATTTACAACTATTATCACATGGTCGAAATCTTTTAGCCTGCGCTTTATCATTGAGGAAGTAGATGATACGGACTTCCTTCCGGTTTCATACTCTATCGCTATTTTTCTTCCTTCTGCATATGCGACTAAATCAGGGCCATTGCTGTTGTCTATTATTATAGACTTTATGCTACTTTGTTCGAGCTTTTGAAAGATCTTCTTTACCATCACTTCGTGCTCTATGCTGAGGGACTTGTTCTTTTTCATGACCCAGCGCTCCTGCTTGTCATACTCTCCAAGCTTGAGTTCCTCAACATTTTCATACTCTTCTCCATCACAAGCGAGCAGAGGCTTGCTGGAAACGAGAATTGCTGGTTTTGCGTGTACAATTTGCGCCTGCCCGTCCTTGGAAAAGACGCGAGGAGTCTCTATTACGCTTGGCTCCCTTATGTTATAGCTGATTGCTATTGCTTCATTTTTCCTGAGCCTGCGCAGCATCTTCTTAACCTCGAATGCACGCTCCCCGATTCCGGAAGAAAATATATTAGAAATGTAGTTTACCTCCTGCGGCTCCCTGGAATAAAAACTGATGAATGTGCTTGAATTTGCTATTATTTCGCGCGGAAGAGAGCTTGCCATGTGCGTGGCAAGTATCACCCCTACCCCGTACTTCCTTCCCTCCTGCATAAGCTTCTTCACTATTTGAGAATCTGAATCGTTTATTATAAACTGCGCCTCGTCTATTACTATATAAAGGCTTACACCTTTACCTATTCCGTGCATTTTCATGCTAGTGTAAATTCTGCGGAGAAGCTCGTTGATATAAATTATTTGCGCTTCTGCGCTTCTTATGCCGGCGAGGGAGAATGAGCTTATGCCGTTGCGCAACGCCTCAACATCAAGCTCGCCTTCGGAGAGAGGCTGCAAGGACAGAGAAGAAAGCTTGCTGCGCAGATGTGCCAGGCTGCTCCTTTCAGAGCTATTCCTTGAATTCGCTATGAAAATGCTAAGCTCTCCGAGCACATCAGACATAGAAGGCGGTTTTTGAAGCTGCATGTCATTGCGCGATGCTGCGCCGTGCCTTCTGTATGCATACCACATGCATTCGGCAAGCTTCTGGGATTGTACGTACCCTAGAGAGTACACGCTTTTGAAAAGTTGCGAGAGTTCTGCTATCCTATCCCCTACCGTGCTGCCGTCAAGCGAGAATATGTTTATGCCATGACGCGAGGAATCTATTACCCTGCCCCCAAGAGAGAAAACTGCCTCCTCGTGCTCGTTGTGCGCATCGAAGATTATTGCGGGCTTGTACGCCGCGCCTATGTCCTTTATCATGCTCCTCAAAAGCGTGCTTTTGCCCTGCCCGCTCATGCCAAATATCAATATGTGAGGATTTGCTTCGGCAGATGGTATTATAATAGCTTTGCCATGCCTTTTTTTCCATCTTATAGTAGGTTGTATTTCTATAGCGCCTTTGAAGCTGCTTATTGAAACTGTGTTTGAAAGCGTGTATCTAAAGCGACCAATTTGCAGGAGCAGCTCATTTTCCTTTGCCTTTGGCTTTTCTGCAATCTCGGCAATTCGAGAAAAAAAGCTTGCGAAAGGCTTAAAGGCGTTTCCAAAAGCGTCAATTATATAATTCATTACACCACCAATATTTATGCAGCGGCAGATATGCCGCGAAGAGCAGGTCTTTGAAAGACAAAGCAATGCCAGGGTGGCGGAAACTGGTAACGCGCCGGTCTTGAGATTTCTCAAGAGCTGATTAATGATGCAAAACAAGGCAACCGGTTCCCTCTGGGAATTTAGGGTTCAAATCCCTACCCTGGCGCATATAATTTAAGCAGATTTTAGTAAATAGTGCGATGATCTTGGGTAAAGTTGTGAGCAGGAGATAAGGCATGAGAATAATTTCTTTGAACTTGTGGGGCGGAAGGGTATATGGCAAGCTTGCTAAATTTCTTGAGAACGAGAAAAAGGACGTAGATATCTTCTGTTTCCAAGAGGTTTTAGACACTAGCACCAAAGCCAGCGGAGAAGCCAAAGCTATCAAGCAATTATACCAAGGAACAGAGTTTGAGGAAGTTCAGGACTTGTATAGTAGATTAGAACGTATACTGACAGGCTTCCATGGTTTTCTTTCGGAGTCTTATAGTGAAAGTTCCGAAAAGCTGGCGATGTTTATAAGGAATAGAATAGATGCAGAAGTGCTGACTGATTGGGCGCACAGACAGATTAGAGTAATATACAAAGGAAAGCCTTTCAAGGTAGGCAGCATTATACAATATGCAAAAATTTCAGATGGTAGTAAGGCATATTTTATAGCAAATGTTCATGGGCTATGGCAAGGCGGAGGAAAGGGTGATACGCCAGAAAGGATAGAGCAATCAAAAAATATTTTAAGGATAATGTCAGGTTTTGGCGACCGCAAGGTTTTATGTGGAGATTTTAACCTTGACCTATCTACAGAGAGTGTGCGTATGCTTGAGCAAGAGATGAAAAACTTAGTGAAAGAATTCAAGGTAACTTCTACGCGTAGTGCTCTTGCACCATCAAGTAAAGGCAAGTTCGCAGATTATATATTTACCTCGGATAAAATAAGGGTATACAAATTCGATGTTCTAAATGATGTAGTGTCAGATCATCTGTCGTTATATTTAGATTTTAAATGAATAATATAGGCTGTAAATAATAGAATTATGCAAAGAATTTTAAAAGCAAATACGCAGGTTAAAAGCCATCTATTATTGATAGAAATCAAAACTTAAGAGTGTATTTCTCTATTTAAGTTTGCCATCGAAGCACTTACCTAAAGCTTGCTTTTTGCCTCTTCAAGGCAGTGGCTGTTAATCCTTTATTTCTCGCTGTGCTGGCCAGCACATTAATAAAATATAGGTAAAGAAGAGAGGAAAAGCTCTTACAGAAATATCCACTTAAGGCAAAGACTTATCGAATTGGCAACAACTTTGAAAAACAAACCAACTAAACCGCAAACCTCAATCAATAAATATCTGGCAAGCCGATTTTAATCGGTGTTTATATGGGTAAAGTATTCATTGGCAACGAAACGAGCATTGCTGTATATCTTGCAAGCCCCCTGGGTTTTACGGAAGAAGGCAGGACATACATAAAGAATGTGCTGATACCAAAGGTGAGCAAAATCGAAAGCGTTTTGGTGATAGACCCGTGGTCTTCTATTTTGCGCATGGAGGAAAGCCAAATAATGCAAATGGGCATACTTAACGCACAAGAGGCTTCTAAGATAGGAAAAATGAATTTTGAATCGATAAGAAGGGCAGATATAATACTCGCAAACCTAAATGGTTCTGATCCAGATAGCGGTACGTGCATAGAAATAGGATATGCCTATGCTTTGGGCAAGACCGTAATAGGATATAGGACTGATTTTAGGCGCATGGGCGATTCCACCTCAGGAATAAACATGCAAGTAGAGGCGGCAGTGGTGGGCTCTGGCGGCAAATTATTCGGCACGCTTGACGAAGCGTTGGCTTTCCTGAAAGGGCTGGTTGCAGATGAAGTAGACCAGAAACTATCAAAGCGCCAAGGCACAAGGCTGCGCAGCAAAGGCTAGATATTTGTGATGAAGAAGCATAGGAAAGGCTTTACCGAAAAGATTAATCTTTGTTTATAAAACCAGGGCAAATCAGCAAAGTTACATAGATGGCTTTGTTCATAAACTCCCACTTTATGGATAGAATATAGAGGTTATGGACAGATTTGGAGTTTTTAAACAAGGCTTACATAGATAAAAGGTATAAATACCGGTATATTCAATTATTTGACAGGGCAAGAAATGCTATAACCGTTTCGCTACAGAAGCTTTATGATACGTGCATGTTGTGGGTGGAGGTGAATGGCTAGCAAGGAGAAAGAGTTTGTATCTGGAAGGGGTGTATTCAGGCAGGAGCTTTACGATGCTGCGGAGAGTATAGAACTGATGGCTGAAGATGTAGAGATAGATTATGTAAGGCTATTAGACTTCGCTAAGGAGCATGCTTTTTCAGAAGTTTCATTGCCAAAGTGGGATCTGCCTGTCTTCCTAGAAAAGGCAGACGATGCTACGCTTGGCTTCATGATCCTTGGAAACACCCAGAACTTCGCATTTACTGATTTTATAACTAAGAAGAAGTACTTCACAGATTACGAAGGCAGCAATTATTCTGGCGCGATGGGGATGTGGGCATCGCTTAAGAAAGCAATAGAGAAGGGCGTGCCTTTGCTTGATGGAGGGTACCTTTCAACTATAACATACAAGGAACTTGAAAGTATCTACAATGGAAAGTCAAAGATACCCATGCTGCAAGATAGATTAGAAATACTCAATGAAGTTGGCGACGTCCTTTGCAAGAGATATGAGGGCAGGTTTCACAATATAGTAGCGGGCTATGAGGAAGGCAAAGCAAGGATGTTTGACAATGGCAAAGGATTCGTGGAGAGGCTAATTTCAGATTTCCCTTCGTTTAGGGATGAGAGTGAGTATAAGGGGATAAAAATAAGATTTGAGAAGAGGGCACAACTCGCCGCAGGAATGATCTATGAAAAGTTTAAGGGGCTAGGAAAAAAGGTGTTTGCGGAAGGCGAGGAAACAAAACTTTCTGTGTTCCCCGATTACGAGTTGCCAAAGGCGCTTAGGTCCATAGGTATATTTAAATATAGCAATAAATTGCAAGAGGAGATAGATGAAGGAGTGCCTCTAAAAAGCGGCGGAAACGAAGAGGTAGAATTGCGCGCTGCGACAGTGTACGTTGCTGACCTTCTTGAGGAAACAATAAAGCATTTCAACCCCGGCTCAAAGATAAACCAGTTATGGATAGACTACTTACTATGGTCTGCAGGCAGGAATAGCCCTGGAAATTCCCATCTTACTATAACTACGGCTTACTAAAGCAATGTAGTAGAATCAGTTGTTTGGTTTGGAAAAAGCACTTTAAGGGCTATATACTTCTTCGCAGAAGCTGCTTGCACAAACGCAACTTTCGTTTCCTCTCTCTATAAAAAGGGGGCATATGGCGTTTTTGCTTATTGCTGCTTTATGAATAGCATAAGAAGGGTATGCTGCTGGATTTATACAGCCAAACTGATTTGGAAGATTATTGTCGCACGGTGCCAATTGCACAAGTTCGCAGTCAGATGATTGACCGCAGTAGAAGCTTGCAGTGGTGAAATTGTACCCAAGAGATTTAGAAGTGTTTAGCTGTTGGAGGTAGTTGATGAAAAGCTTGCCATTCGCTGTAATCACTTGTGAGGAGTTAATATTATAGTGCTGCGAAGAAGAGGCATTGCTAGTGCTATGTCGCATGAAGGTGAAAAAGGCAAGTAGTATTAAGGCTGCTGCGACGCTAATCACAACAATTGCTGCTAGTTTAGCTTTCATTATATTACCTCATAGCTTGTAGCCTATGTCTCTCAAGAACTTCTTCCGTTTATACTTGTCTTGCTTGCTTTCAATACCTTTTGCTGCTGAGCCATCAACAACGCCAAGCACCGATCTGCCATTACGGGTAATGCCCGTTATTACTTCTACGTCATTTGCGGTTGCACAGTACACTCTCGCTACTTCGGGCACTGCTTTTATAGAATTGAGGACGTTTATGGGAAAGGCATTCTTGAACAGTATTATGAAGGTATGCCCTGCACCTATTGCAAGGGCATTCTGTTCGGCTTGTCTAATCAGAGAATCGTCGTTGCCTTCGCTTCTTACAAGGCAAGGCCCGCTTGCTTCCACAAAGGCCACGCCAAATTTAACTGCGGGAGAAGACGAGACCATGGCTTCGTAGAGATCTTCAATTGACTTGATAAAGCCTGCGTGCCCCAGAATGAGCTGTGTGTCTATATCTTTCTTCACTAGTACGGTACTCACACGTAGAGCGCGTGAATCTTTAGTACCGGCCACATAATACTTAGAAAAAGGAAAATATATCTTTTTTCCTGCGCATGTGAAAAGTTATGCTTCTAATCAGCCAAGCTTCCAGAAGCTGTTCGCAAACAGCGCATTAAGTGCTGCTGTGAGGTCTATTGTTGCGGCGCTTTTCTTTGCAGTTTTCGATGACCCTTGCAGATCCTTATGGCCCAGCCTAAATATCAGCAAGTCTTCTTGCTTTAGGCTAGTCTTTTTGGATTCCTTGCCTGGCTTTGCCTGCAGCTCTGTTATCTTGCGTAGTGCCTCTTCTGCAGGATTTTGGGCTATTGTCGTTGTACTTACAGAACTGCTTAGTATCACTACGCTGCTTATTCCTGCAGAATTTGTATGTGCCTGCAGAACCTCTTTTTGCGGGTCTCTGCGCAGGTATTTTGCTTCGTTTTCTATGCTTCTACTTCCATTTATATTTGGCATCATTATATCTTGCTGAACCGATTTTTCCCTTAACCCCCACAATCGAGTTCCTCATACTTCTCCCTAAAAGATATAAATACTTTTCGGTTAGATAGTTCACACGCGTTGGTTGAGCAGCATGGCAAACAGGGAATTAGATAGGAGCAAAGAAAGAGGTATAATTAAGAAACTTGACAAGGTATTCCATCCGATAAGCGAGGAGACTCTAGAGAGGTTTGAGAAGGATATAGTCAGCGGAAGATTCGATCGAGTAGACAAATTTATTAGAAAAGAGGAGAAGCGGCAGTAAGTTCAAGACTATCTTGCGACTATTTTTCTATCAGCAATACGACTATATCTTCGAATGAATAGTGCGCTTTCCCTACTATCCGGACTTTTTCTGAAGCTACGTCTTTTTCATAAGAGTTTAAGCTGCTTTCCAGCAGCAATGCAATACCGTTAGGATTGAGGAAGCCCCTGAAATCGCGTAGAAAGATATCTATGAGGCGCCTGCCATCCTTGCCTCCATCGAGGCTCACGTCAGGAGGGCCTTCCATCTCTGCATCACCCCCACTAGGAAGATAAGGCGGGTTGAATACGATTATATCAAATTTTCTATGCAGTGAGGAAAACATGTCGCTTTTCACGAACTTTGAGTGCTCTAATACAGAGTTTGCCGCTGCATTCTTACGGGCGCATTCAAGCGCTATCTCTTGCACGTCTGAAAAGGTAACGCTACAGCCAATGAGAGCTGCAGTTATGCCCTGTATGCCTGTGCCTGTTCCTAGATCAAGTACACTTCCGCGAGCATACTTCTCAACAGCTTCTGCAAGAAGGTAGGAATCCTCGCGAGGTTCATAAACGCCGTTGCATGCTAATATTTTTGCAGGTTTCATTAAAAAGCCACGAAAAGTTAAATGCGTATTCAGGGCTTGTCGCCTTGTCTCAAAAGGGAGATCACAAAAGTGGAGATTTTTTCTATGTTTTCTTGCGCGCTTCTTTTTCCTGTGTCGATTTCAAGGAAATGGCTACCTCTATCCTTTAAGATTTGGTAGAGCAGGTCATCATCTCTGCCCATAAGGATCTCATGCGCTTTGTCTTTGCCATCGCTTCTCGAAGCAGCTCTTTCTGATAGAGTCTTGCCATCAGCACGCAGATAAACAATTAGATCTGGATTTACCAGCTTCCTTGAAAGCGACGAAGCGCTTCTGAGCAGGATATTGAGCCCGTTTTGTGCCCTCATGAAAGTGCCTAATGCAAAGGCGAAGTCCTCGGGCATGCGTTGCATTATCAATACATGATAATCGCTTCTGTTTGAAAGCGCGATAGAAAGTTCGCAGGCGTATGAAAGCACATGCGTCATAGAAATTGCCGCTGAAGTGAAAGGGTTTTTCCCCTCTCCGAAGCTTTCCGAAAGTAGATCTATGAAACGGCCGAGTGATGTGTTCTCATGCAGATATTTCTTTGAATCGAAAGCCTTTACATGCATGCCGCTAAGCTTTTCAGAAAGCATTTGCGCGTATGTAGTCTTGCCGGTTGAAGGTTTTCCTTCAAATACTACAAGCAATGGAGTGAATGGCTTTATTTCCACCGTGAACTTCGGATCGTTCTGCAACAACGTAGCGTGCTTGAACGGCAAGTTGTTACTAATGCTGTAAGACATGAAAAGCACCTTTCACTGCTGCTTCTTTGCATTTTTGATATATAAAGCTATGTTTTCATTTTTATGAAACAGATTTTATTTGAAATAGCACACGGCATGAATGCGACGGAGTGGCGTGCGAAAGCAGAAAAAAATAAAAAAGAAACTGCTACCTGCTTGCCTTTGCGGAGATACCTTCTATGAGACCGAGGAATTCATCGCTGCTTACCTTGCCTGAAAGCCTGTATTCCGTATCATACAGCGCTTCTGCCATCATCTCGCAGACCCTTCTTGATTCTATTATGCTTTCCACGTACTTTGCAAGCTGTTTCTTGAACTTCAGGTCTTTGAGCTCCTGCAATGCCAGCTCTTCCTCGCTCATTTCCTTCGTGCTCACACCTTCGCTTTGGCTTAGGAGATCTTCAATCCCCTCCTCTAGCTTCCGCTCTGCTTCGCATTTTGCCACTCCATTACCCAGAAAACGTGCCTGCATTAACATATCGCGCAGGTTGCCAACTTATTAGGCGCTTGGCAGCGCAACTTTCCTAGTTATTTTACTGCAAAAGGATATTTAAATCTTTATATACCTTAGTAAAAGTTATTATACTGAAATAAACAATGTATTACATTACAACAAAAGCTTTATATATTTTCAATGCCTGAATAATAGCGCCAGAAATGGCACCCAGAAACGTGCCTGCGCTTTGCGCAGGCCGCTTATTAAGCGTCGAAATGGATTTTGCATATTTGATTTTTGAATATAATAGTTGAATATCAAAAATGCTCCCAAGAAGCAGGGTATAAGGCTCTCTTCCTTTTGTGCCAGCTTACAGAAGTTCTAATAATTTGCGCAGACCAAAATTGAGAAGAGTTTAATAGGTGACTTTATGGAAATCAATGAAATAGACGCTTATCTCAAAGAAGGGGCAAGAGTCCGCCTAAACATAGACAAGGATTCTGTATATAACCTTGGCAATATGATATATGAAAGCATGCAAAAAGGCGGCAAGCTTCTTGTTATGGGAAACGGAGGCTCTGCGGCCGACGCACAGCATATTGCAGCTGAATTTGTTGGGAAGTTCTTTGCGGAACGACGCGCCCTTCCTGCGATTGCACTGCACACCAACACTTCTTCGCTTACTGCAATTGCAAACGACTATACCTATGACGAGGTATTTTCCAGGCAGATAGAGGCTTTCGCAAGATCCGGAGATGTGGTAATAGGCATATCTACTAGCGGCAACTCAAAAAACGTGCTTAAAGCAATAGAGAAGGCTAACGCTCTTGGCTGCCTTACTGTTGCACTTACTGGCAAATCGGGAGGGAAATTAAAAGATCTTGCGCGAATTACAATAAGGGCAGACAGCGACTCGACGCCAATAATCCAGGAAGCACATATAACAATAGGCCATATAATATCAAAAATAGTAGAAGACAGAGTAATAAAAGAGGGCAAGTGATGCCATGAAGCCTGCGCTCTTCATAGACCGCGATGGCACTATAAATATGGATTGCCCCTACTGCAAAAGCGCTTCAGAAATAAAAATCTACAATGATGTATATGCTCCGCTTGCTGAACTTTGCAAGAATTTCTACATAATAATAGTGACGAACCAGTCAGGCATTGCAAGAGGCTACTTCTCTGAAAATGATCTCGAAGCTATGCATTCAAAAATAAAGAAGCTAGTTGCAAGGCACGGTGGCAGGATAGACGCAGTTTATTACTGCCCGGATCTCCCAAAAAGTGAATCTCCGTGCAGAAAGCCCAATACAGGCATGATTGAAAAGGCACTGCGCGACTTCAACTTTGACATAGACTTAAGTAAGTCTTTTGTTATAGGAAACGATGATAAGGACATTGAGATGGCGAGGCGCCTTAGTATAAAATCAATCCTAGTTGATAGAGCTTCAACTTCAAGCACTGCAGCTGATCGCGACTCTCATAGTACTGCTCCTGCAGCCTGCCCAGACTTTGTTGCAAAAGATTTTAAGGATGTGTTGGAAATCATAAAAAGGGTGTTTCGGTGAACTCAGGTTCCGACTTTTCGCTTGTGACTACCAAGACGCCCCTGCGCATTACCTTCACTGGTGGAGGCACTGACTTAATGGACTACTATAGAAAGCACGGGCCTGGGGCTGTGGTTTCTTCGACCATTAACAGGTATATTTACGTGACTGTCGCCAGAAACTTCTATCGCGACGAAATCCGTGTCTCATACTCTAAAAGCGAGGACAAGCTCAAGAGCATTGATGAGATCCAGCATCCTAGCGTAAGAGAGGCGCTGCGATTCCTTGGAATAAAAGGGGGCTTGCAAATCGTAAGCATAACCGAAATTCCTTCCAAAGGCACAGGGCTAGGGTCCAGCAGCAGCTTTCTTGTAGGCTTACTTTATGCTTTGCACACATGGCTTGGGGAAGCCGCAACGCAGGAGCAGCTCGCAAGCGAGGCTTTCCATATAGAGCGCGAAGTGCTGCGCGAGGAGGGAGGCAAGCAAGACCAGTATATTGCGGCTTATGGAGGCATAAGGCTCATGGAGTTCAACAGTGATGAAAGCGTGTCGATGAAGCCCATAGTGCTGAAGGAAGATGCCCGTGAAATACTGCAAGACAGCTTGCTCATGCTGTATACAGGCAAGGAGAGAAGCTCTTCTGAAATACACAAGGAGCAAGCGAAGAGCATTGAGGATAAGCTTGAAGCTTATGGGGAGATGCGCAAGCTTGCTTATGAGACGTATAGCGCAATAGCAAAGTGCGACATAGCTGAGCTGGGAGCTCTCATGGATACCAACTGGAAGCTAAAGAAGAAGCTCAGCAATGGCATAAGCGATCCGTTGATTGACTCGTATTATGAAAAGGCAATAAAATCCGGAGCTTTAGGAGGCAAGCTGATGGGCGCAGGCGGAGGTGGTTTTCTGCTGTTTGTCGCTCCAAAAGAAAGGCACAAAGCTATAGAAGATGCGCTCGGGCTAAGGCAGGAGCCTTTCAAGCTAGACCCGCTTGGCTCAAGAATAATAAATATGGAAGGGCTTGCATGATTCTTCAAGCCGTAACCGCTATATATGCAAGCAGCAAGCCAACAAATAGAAAGCCAATTTTCACCATACTTAAAATATAATAATAATTTTGCTAATTTTGAGGTTTTTTACACAGCTAACGCTACACCTGTACCATGCTGGATAGAAAGCAACCAGACAGGAAAACTCATTACTTGGTGCAAAATAAATAATCCCGTAGCTACAAATGGTATAGCAATTGGTTTCTTTTCGACT
>JBMFWY010000015.1:0-16307 GCA_049964795.1 Candidatus Micrarchaeia archaeon
CTGGACCATGTTTAAAATCCCAAGTCGCAGCTCTATATAACATACCTTGTTTAGGTTTCCATCCCAACCCTAAAAAACCTAAGATCCACATTTACTCCTTTAATTTATTTATTATAGGAACCTGACAAATTATAAATCTTTTCTTCGTAGCTACACCTTTTTGTCGCATTCAAGCAGAGGCTTGCCATTAGGTACAAAGGACTTCCAGTAATAAAATTTTAAATACATTGTCGCGTAAGCTTCCAACCTGCGAGTGCGGATGCTACTTATCAGCACTTTCTTCTGCGTATTGTGCTAAAGTGTATTTCTTCTCGCCTCTTATTTTAGGTACTGAGGTATAGTAATCCTTTTTATTATTGTTATATTTACCGAATTTATCCTTTGCTTCATCAAGCGGCACTAAATAAGCATCCAGTTTTGGCGGATTGCTTATTACTATTCCAACCCAAGGATAAGCATTCCACTTTTTTGCAGCTTCGGCCAGCTTTCTGTATCCTATAGGTATCTGTGTGTGTAATTTTCTGTCTTTCACAGATATACAAATAAGTTTGTCTTGCTCAAATCTTAGACCATATGAATTTAATTTGTGATTTCCTTTATCTATGGCAAGTAAATCAAAGCCTGAGCTGTTAGCCTGAACGATATCTACTACTCCTCTCTTTGCCAGAAGATGTGCAATATAAGCTTCTCCAAACCTACCAGCTGCTGCGGTCTCGTTGCCTTTTGGTGCAGACTTTTTTGATTTAGCCATTCAATCACATTTACATGTTAGATAGGTATTCTTAAATGGATTTTGTGTTTTATTGGTTGTCCAAATAGAGGAACGCATATATATCTTGAGTGCCATTATTTAAGTATAGCTGAAGAAAAGATTCCGCTGTGGAAAGTGGTGTTGGGAGGTTCAATACTTGGAACGCTGGCGCCAGACTGGGCGCGACAAGTTCGGTTGAAGTGGAAAGAACAGGTAGCGCGGGAGAAAGCTGAGAAGCAAGCAAAGAAAGAGCAACGAATCAAATAATAAAAAGTCTTCTGCCTAAATAATAGATTGTCCTACGTCTAATTCTTGTGGTTTATTAAAGAGATAGACTTGTATATCGTATGCAGAATTGGTTTTCGCCGTGAAGTTCGGTGGGGCACTTGAAATTTAGGTGCGATTCCATTATAATTCAAGCGCTATTCCATGCTTGCCCTATATGCTAACTTCGTGGGCAGTTTACTCAAGATAAGGCATTGTTCCATTAAGTATTGCTGATGCATATAAAAATAGGGAAAAAAGAACAACAGTACAAAAAAGAAATAAAAATAAAGATTAAAATCATCGTGGAGTTAGGGCGAATGTCGAGATGCCCGCCAGAGCGCACTTTATCCTTTCACTTTTCTCCTATCTTAAACATTTTTGTGCCGCATACCGCGCAAACTCCTGTAAACGCTTTTTTGCCATTTTTCATAGTGACCTCTTTTGCATCTTTCATCTCCCTCTTCTGTTTGCATTTCATACAATAGGCTTCCATAATACCACAAGTCTTATTCTTTCAGCATAATATAAAAAACGTTACCTTGCTCTATCCCAAATAGATAAATAATAAATAGGCAACGGAATAAATAAGAATAATGTCTTTTAATTCTGCATGTCAAAACAAAAAGTGTTAAAAATGCCCGAAAATAGCCTTTTCTCGGAGTTGGTTTCGCGGACGGAGTTCCTGGACTATAAGACACCCATAACAAAGGCAGTTCCTCTCATAGACAAGTACGGTGCAGTAGTGGTAATGAAAGAAGGCGAATATCTGGGCATAATAGACTCGCGATCCATATCAAGAAGCGGGCTTACGCTAAAAGGCGCAAGTGCGTCAAAGTTCGCGGAAAAAACCCCTAAAATAAGCGATACTACTTCTATAGACGACCTTATCTATTATTTCTATAAGACGCGCAGAAAAGCCCTCCCATATTTCAGCGGCGGCAAGATAAAAGGCATCCTTTCAAGGTCTACTCTCCTAAAGATGCTGCTTTCTCTCCATGCATTAAAAGGCATAAAAGCCGAGGATGCGATGTCGAGCCCGATAGTCGCAATAGACGCAAATGCAAGCATCGCACAGGCAAGGGCTGCTATGAAGGATAACAAGATAAACCGGCTTCTAGTACTGCGTGACAGCAAGCCTGTTGGATTGCTTACAAACCACGATCTCTCGCTCAAGTATGCTTCTCCTGTAGAGAGGCTCCCGGAAATGAAAACAACAAAATATTCGCCTTCAAACATAAGGTTGTTTGACATAATAGAGGCGAATCCCGTAAGCGTCAATGCTAACGACGAACTTGCTGAAGCAGTGAGGCAGATGGTTGAGCGCTCAATCTCCTCGGTGCTCGTCCAGAAAGGCGGCAAGCCCATAGGAATGCTTACAGTATTCGACGTATTGGAAAGCCTTGTAGCGAGGCGACAGGTCTCCGAAAAGAAGGTTTTCATCTCCGGCCTTGACAATTACACTTACGATTACGGTGATGACCTTAACGAGACCCTCAATGCGTTTGTAAGCAAGCTCGAAAAGATGAAAAGCATAAGGGTAAACTATATAACCCTTCACATAAAGAGGGTAAAGCTGAAGTCTTACGAGCTTCAGGCAAGACTCTCGCTTGAAAGGTACGGCACAATCTCAATGCACAAGTACGGCGAGAAGCTCGATTCCACGCTTTCTGATCTGCTTGATTCATTGAGGAGCAAAGTCGTGAGGTTCAAGGAGGAGAGGATACTTCTTAGCAAGGCGGCGCCAATAAAAGATGATGATATTGAACAAGCCGGGTGACAAACAAAAAGTTTTTGCGGGCAAAGCCTGCATTGCAGACAGGATGTGCAAAGGTCAGTCAAGCCTCGAGCTTCTTATTACGCTTTCTTTCGGCTTGATAATACTTTTGCCAATAGTGGTGCTCGCTTTCATCCAAATTTCTTCTTCAACATCTACTCTTTCAACTACGGAGGCGCAAGCCGCAGCAAGCAAGCTTGCAAGCGTAGCTACTACTGTAGGTTCGCAAGGGTTTCCTGCAAAGCAGCTTACACTAATAGATGTGCCTCCGGATGTTCGCGACATATTCGTAGGTACATTGGGCAATGGCGTTGGGCATGAAATAACATTTGTGGTGAGCACTAACGCAGGGCTTAGCTACGTAACGGCGTATACGCCCGTGAATGTCAGCGGCTACTTGGAGCAACTTTCGCAGCCGGGCACTTATCTTGTCAATGTAAGCGCGGAAAGCTCCTGCCCTCAAGATAGGGCAATACCTTGCGTTTACTTCTCTTCTTGAATCAGTATAGGCACTGCAAACCATTGCACTTTTTCTGCCAACAGAAGAATTAGCGCGCGTGTGTTGCTCGCGAATCCTTGCAATGCTATTCTAGCTGCACGCTAAATATGTGCCTATAAAGCTCCTTGCCATTTTTCCTTCCGTAAAGCTTGTAGCTTTTTTTTGCGTCTATCCTGTTTTTCGAGAAAAATTGGTCTATCAATTTCTTGTCGCTTATATACAAGTCGATGCCGTACGGGAATTCCTCTTTCTTTGCGATAAAGGCGTTTCCCTTAGAGATAAACCTTTCTATGTGCTCTTCAAGCTTTTTGATCTTGCGAGCGCTACCTCTGAGCTGCACTATCGCTTCATAATAGCCTGCCGCTTTCTTGTAGCATGAATCGCAGATTGTGTTTATCTTTTTTACTTCTATGCTTTTCTCGATATCCACCTTCTGCCCTTCGGATTCAACCACGAAGTCGACAAGCGCCTTTCTGAGCTCCAGATCAATATTCTTAAGCTTCAATTTTGCGCCCTTACTTTTCAGCTCTTTTGCCGCTATCGCTTCAAGCGCGCTTTTTGCGGGCTTTTCATAGCCTTGCGGGGTCTTGACCCTTCCGCATCTCTTGCAAACCATCACCTCCATCTTGCCCGGCAGCTCCTTCGTTCTCCTCTCCCTAAAACAGTATATGCACAGCTCACCAACGAACTCTGTGTTATCGCTTGACCTGTTGCATATCGGGCAGTATTTCATGTTATTACCTCTCCAATGAAAAACAAAGAAAAAATAAAAGGCGAAACCAGGAAGCATCCAAATTGCAAATGTCTATTCCTTGTTGACGCCTCAGCCATAATGCCTCTCTATTATCGCGCCGTATGCAGGCCTCGTTATGAGCACCCCCAGCAATGCGCCTATTATTGTGGATTCAGAAAAGCCTATCACTTCAACGAGCGACGTGGAGAAGAAAAGCGGAAGCATTGCAATCACAAGCAGGAGCGCGTCAGCCCACACAATGTAGAACGCGTTTCCAAGGAGCATTTTTGCAGTTGCCTGGACGCCTTTCCTAGCAAGAACCTCATCAGTTATTATGATTTGCGCGTCGACTCCGGTGCCCACTACCGCAATCATTCCTGCAACAGCGGAAAGGTCTATTGTTCCTATAAGCCCTATTATCGACACTATTATGAAAAGCTCCATGAGCGTCGTTATCAGTATCGGAAGTATCAGGAAGGCTTTCCTGTACCTCAACGTTATGAATATTGCTATTGCAACTACTGCAACCGTCAATATTATGGCGCTAGTCCTAAGCGAGTGCTTTGCAAGCGTAGGCGGTATCTGCTCGTGAGAGCTGACTATTATGCTGACAGGAAGCGCGCCTCCACTCAGTATGCTCGCTATTGTTTTCGTTTCGGTTTTTGCATACGCGATCTGCTGGCTCTTGGGCAGTTTTGAGGGCGCCACTCCTGATATCTCGTAGCTGCTTCCCAAGCTCCCGTTGGTTATGGAAGGATTGAGTATCGGGGCGCTGAGAAGCCCTACTGCCTGCCAAGATTGTATTATAGTCCCATTCAGGCTAGAAGTGAACTGCGGCGTCATGTTTGCCCTGCTTTCCAGCTTCAGCGTGTAATTGTAGCTTTTTGCGAATTCTAACAAGCTCCTGTTCAGGTTGCTCTCCGCTATTACCTCCTTGTAGATTCCTGCGTCTTTTTTCAGCACCGCTTCTGCGCCACTTATGCTGCTGTTTGTATTGTATACTGCGATTACAGGTATTGTCCTGTTTCCTAGCGCAAGCGTGCTCTGCATTATTGCTAGTTCCTGCGATGGCGAAAGCGCAAGTGAGGTATTGCCAAGTTCAGAGCCGTTCAAGAGCATGATTGCCGAGCTTGGCCTGTCAAGAAACATGTAAAGCGGCTTGTTCCCCTGCCCAAACACCGCCTTGGAGAACATTTTTGCCGCAGCATCAGTTATGAAGAAAGTCACGGTCCAGCTTACAGTGTTGTTTGCCATCTGCGGCGGCACCTGCCCTATACTGCCTTTAAGTATGCCGCTGCCGTTTATTGCCTCCCTTCCGTTTACAACTCCCTGGAAGTTTCCTTGGCTTTCTATTATCGAAACTGTTTGGTTTATATCGCTGCTGTTTGACGAAGGCACTATTACATATATCGTTGAATTGCCTATTCCTTCTACCGTTACCTGCCTGAGGCCAAATGTCGAGACCCTCTGCGCGAGCGTCGAGATTATGCTGCTCATCTCCGTGGCGTTTACTCCGTGCTCCAGTGTTATCGTTATCTGCGTGCCTCCTACGAATTCTATGCCGAAGTGCAAGCCTCCTTTATATATCTGCACATACGCGTCAAGGCTTGCCAAGGCTATGAAAATTAGTATAAGCACTATTATTTTCCTGTCCTTCAGGTAGCTTTTTGCATTAGCCAACTTTATCTACCTTTTTTAGCTTGTACCAAAGAATCATAGGCACGTTGCCAAGCCATGTCGTTGCGAGGTCCGCAACAAGGCCTATAAGCACTACGCCAGATATTTCAAAGTAGGTCGGTATGAAAATCTCGTAAGACATCACAAGCAATATGCCGAAAGTTATTATTGCGGCAAATGTCATTGTAGTCCCTGTTTTCATAGCGCTAAAAGCGCGCTCCTGCGGCGTTTCTTCTCCTCTTTTCAGTATCCTTATCGAAGAGAGGATTTCCGTGTCAATTGAGTATCCTATAAGCATGAGCAGCCCCCCTATGGAAGCTATGCCTAGCGGTATGCCGAAAAGGCCCATGCCTCCCAGCGCTATTATTATGTCGTTCGCCGCGCCGAATATAGCAGCAAAAGGCGGCACAATTGACCTAAAGACGAAGAATACAGATATGCCTATGAGTATGAATGACACAATCAATATATTCTCCATCTGCTTCAGGAAAAAGCTGCCCAGCGTTGGAGTTACCTCCTGGTACGAATAGGAGGAGAACTGCACAATCCCGTGCAGGATTGATATGACCTTGCTTTCATACGCAGCAGACGCTTGCGTATATGCTTCCTTCGCAGCATTAACCATGCTCTGCGCATTGCTGGAATTGTATTGCAGGGAAGAGGAATTGTAAAAATCATGCAGCGCCGCGAGTTCTACCGCAAGCTTGCTCGCTATGAGCTGCGTGTCCTTTGTTTCGTTTGCCTGCTCGGCCGAGATCAATGCTTTAAGCGTTGAATTGTTCGGCTGCGAAGATAGCTCATTCTGGTAGTTCGCGACAAGCACAGCCGCGTTGGTATAATTACCGTAAATTCCGTATATGCCGAGAAGGTCGCCGAATGCCCCCGATATGCTAGTATTTTCAGCTATCAGTATTGTTATGCTCCCAGGCGACCTGCTTATTGATGCTTCTGCACCTGGTATCTTGGCATTCACAAGCGCAGTCAGGCTTCTTATGTTGACATTGCTTCCGTTGGTCTGGAGCTGTATGTTGATTCCTCCCTTGAGCGAAGAGTCGAGGTGTATGGCGCCTACGAAAAACAGGCTTGCCACAAGCAGCGCTATCGGCACCGCCGCGTAGAACTTGTAATTTTTGCTGTTGTAAATATTAGGAAATTCCATCAAATCCTCTTGTATCTGCGCGCGCATTTTTGCTGTAAAAAATCAAGCGGCAGAATATGCAAAAGACAGTAGCTGCCATTATCCTTTTTTCAAGCACTTATTTATTGCTTTCGCGGCATCTTAACGATGCTTAGAGAACTACAAAGCGTCAAAATAAAAAAAAACAAAATTAAAAGGTTTTATGCGTACCTCTTCATGAGCTTGTAGTGGAGCGACATGCTGAATCCGTATACTATTATGAATATTGCAAACAGCGAAAGTGCCCATCCGAAGAATTTCGGCATGGCCATCTGCGCTGGTACCTTCGTTATCAGCAAAACGCCCAGTATAAATACATATACTCCCCAGTACACTCCCTTGAATATCTCCCAGCCTGAATGCTTTTCCTTGTAATGCAGCATCCTGTCGTACTGCAATTCCGGATCTATTACAATCACATTCTTCTTTTCTGCCATTGCAATCACTACTAATAAAAGGATAGCAAAATATTTAAAATGGCTATCCTTGGCTTGCAGGGCTTTCCAAAATAGCATGTTTTTTTACGCTTAACTAGATTTTCCAATTCTTTTCTCATTCCAGTGCGTAGTATGCCACAGTCTTCCTGATCGTCTCATTCTCTGCCTTTCCCAGCTCCGCCTTTTTGTAAAGCTTTGCTACGCTTTTTGGATCCGAGCCTGTTTTTGGGTTCCTGCTGCTTATGGAGCAAACATCCCTGTATGGCATAATCGAGAGCTCGTAGGTGCCTATGCTTTTTGCAAGCCCTATTATCTCGTTTTTGTCAAACCCTATGAGAGGCCTTATTATAAGGAGCTTTATCCCTGCGCTGCTGGAGCTTAGGTTTGGAAGGGTTTGCGAAGCTACCTGGCCCAAGCTGTCTCCGGTAACTATCGCTCCCGCTTTCTCCTTTTTTGCTATCCTTTCCGCAATCCTGTAAAGGAATCTTTTGAAAAGCACCAACTCGTACCTGCTCCTTTCCTGCGCTGCGTAAGAAAGAAATATGTGGCCAGGCGCGTAGTAAGTTTTTACGGCTTTCGGCTCTGAAGAGCGTTCTGCAAGAACCTTTATTATGCCTTTTATCTTTTCATCTTTTCTTGCCTCCTCGCCGTTTGGAAATGCATGCACATGCAGAAAAACAGGCTCAAGCCCCCTCTTCATTGCAAAGTAAGCCGAGACCGGCGAATCTATGCCTCCAGAGAGCAGTATTACTGCCTTTCCGGAAGACCCTACGGGAAGGCCTCCAGGTCCTTCAATTTTCTCTTTTGTCACGAAGCAACCCTCTTTCGCAACGTTTGCAAAAAGCAGGTTTTTGGATTTCTTGTCGGGAACCACGCCGTTTTTCATCGCAGCCTGTATGAACCTACCTACTATTTCCTCGGAATCAAAGCCCACTTTTTTGTAGCTTCTTTTGGCGATTACCTTAACGCTTTCCAGGCCTTTCGAGAACTCTAGCAAGGCACCTATTATTGCATCCATGTCATTCCTTACTATCTTTGCCGGCGCAAACCACGCAATGCCAAATACCTGCTTAAGCCTGCTTTCTATGCTTTCCAAGTCGGATTTGCCGCTCAGGCGAAGCACCAGCCTGTCGTAGCCGTTCTCAAGCTTTTCATACTCCTCTCCTTCAAGCGCATTCTCTACGTTTTTATAAAGCTTCCAGACGAAGCGCCCTCTATTCCCGCCTTTAACACCTATCTCGCCATAGTGTATGACTACAGCATCGTACACGCTTTCCTTACTTTCATCAATCATTTCAATGCTTTTGCCCATGCGCCTCCCTTTTGCAATCTATGCCTCGCTTGCATTATTAATTGTGCAAGCGCTATTTGGTTGTTGCGTTCCATTTATATATCTTTTTCATGCATCTAATATAGAAATCATGGCAATAATAAAAACCGCCTAAATGCTAGCTCTACGGTGTTTTGAATGAATCTGAATATAATAGCCGCGCTCAAGAATTTTTACAACGATTCAAGAAGGATAATCAGCATAAGCTATAAGCCTTCTGCAGAGGAATTCAACAAAAGCGCAAGGATAATACTTTTTGGCATACTTCTCATAGGGGTTCTAGGACTTGTAATCGCAATTATCATCTCTTTGGTAATAACAGGCACGCTTTCCTTAATATAGCATACAAGAATTAAAGCCCGCTTTCCGCTTTGACTGACTGGTTGCCATCGTATGCTTTTCTGCGCCAAGGCTTTGGGAGCTGCATACCAATAAGGCGTTTGGATGGAAATAGAAATAGATTTTACCAAGAGCCCGCAGGAGAATGCCGGGAATTACTATTCAAGGGCGAAGAAGCTGGAGCAGAAGATAGAAGGCATTGAAAAAACCATAGCGGAATTGCAGTCGAGGCTCGAAAGTGTGCCGCAGCTGCAAGCTGAAGAAGGCAAAAAAACACCAACGCTGAAGCAGCAGAAGAAATGGTATGAAAAGTTCCATTGGTTCTTTGCAGAAGGTAATCTGCTTGCTGTTGGCGGTAGAGATGCTCAGCAAAACGAGCTGCTGAATTCGCGCTATTTCGAGAGCTCAGACCTTTTTTTTCATGCGGACATATTTGGCGCTTCTGTTGTTATACTGAAGGAGGGCTTGCATTCGAGTGCAGAGGCGCGCTTCGAAGTGGCCCAATTCGCCGCGAGCTATTCGAGCGCATGGAAGTCTGGGATGACAAGCGTTGACGTATATGCTATGAGAAGAGACCAGGTCAGCAAATCAACTGGCAAAGGTTCCCTTGGTACGGGCAGTTTTCTGTTAAGCGGCGAAAGAGAATGGTTTAGGAATATTTCGCTGGGCTTGGCTGCAGTTGTGGCGGGCGAGCCAGCAAGCCTGAATATCCTGCCTGAAGCAGCTACAAAACGCTATGCAAGCGCAGCGCATTTTGGAAGAATACTGTTGATAAAGCCAGGAAACTTGAAGAAGTCAGAAGCGGCTAAAAAAATATCCAAGCTGCTAGGGTTCAATGATATAGACGAAATAATAAGGCAGCTCCCTGCCGGGGAATTTTCTGTAAGTGATTGGAATACCGAATCCTAAAAGAAGCAGCTTGCTCCGTATCTCAGCATATGATCAACGCACACTGCAACGCATTATGGAAGTAAAAAACGCACAGAAAAAGAAGCGCATGAAGAAAAATTGGAAAAGCTGAAAAAAGGAAGAAAAAGAAAAATTAGGTAAGGCTTATCTCTATTTGTACTGTATCAGGCACCGGTATCCTGAGTATCTGTCTCAGTGCGTGCTCGCTCACATCAACTATTTTTATAAGCCTCTTGTGGAACCTCATCTGCCATCTCTCATATGTGTCGCTTCCAGTGCCGCACGGCGTTTTCCTGGTAGTATGCGAAACAACCCTAGTCGGCAGAGGCACGGGGCCTTTGCACGTTACATTGAGCGACTCTGCTATAGCCTTTATCTGGCGTATTATGCTGTCCGCGTCACTTGCACTCAGGCTTACCAGTTTTATAGTTGCTGTTGACATTCAATCCCTCATTTACTTCTGGTATGGCACTATGTCTATTACCCTTCCCGCGCCTATCGTTTCGCCCATATCTCTTATTGCGAATCTTCCCAGCTGCGGGAAGTCGCTGTACTTCTCTATTGCTATTGGCTTTGTAGGCTTTATCTTTACTATTGCAGCATCTCCTGTCTT
The DNA here is from genome assembly GCA_049964795.1 of Candidatus Micrarchaeia archaeon. Lineage (GTDB taxonomy): Archaea > Micrarchaeota > Micrarchaeia > Micrarchaeales > Micrarchaeaceae > JAKATY01. The sequence goes on from JBMFWY010000015.1 coordinate 10,507, forward strand.
TATTGTGTCTGGGTTTGTCTCAAGCGTCTGGCCGGTTTTCGGATCTTTCTTCTCAAGTATGTCTGTTATTGTGCATGCAAGCTGCGCAGTGTGTATGTGGAATACTGGAGTATAGCCTCTTGCTATTACATTGGGGTGCTGCAGCACAATTATCAAAGCAGTAAACTCCGAAGCCACGCTTGGCGGGTTGCTTACCGGTCCTACGACATCTCCCCTCTTTATGTCTTTCTTGTCGACGTTCTTTATATTGAACCCTACATTGTCTCCAGGTATTGCTTGCTGCAAAGACTGGTGGTGCATTTCTATGCTTTTAACCTCTGTCTTTATGCCTGCTGGCATTATTATTATTTGGTCGTTTGGCTTTAGCACTCCTGTTTCTACTCTTCCTACAGGCACTGTCCCAAATCCAGAGATGCTATAGACATCCTCTATTGGCAATCTCAACGGCTTGTCCGTGGGCCTCTTTGGCTCATTAAGCATGTCGAGTGCTTCAAGAAGTGTTGGGCCAGTGTACCAGCTCATCTTGTCGGATTTTGCCTTTACATTGTCTCCTGACATTGCAGAGTATGGCACAAAAGGCATCTTGTCAAGCCCCTTGTAGCCCAAAGGTTTTAGTATGTCTGTCATCTGCTTCTTTATCTCCTCATATCTCTGCTTGTCAAAATTTACCGCATCCATCTTGTTTATTCCTATTATCATTTGCTCTATGCCGAGGACGTTTGCGAGTATCGCATGTTCCCTTGTTTGCTTTCCTATTCCTTCGCTAGCCCCTATTACAAGTACTGCAGCATCAGCCTGGCTTGAGCCTGTGATCATGTTCTTTACAAAGTCCCTGTGGCCAGGCGCATCTATGATTGTGAAATAGTATTTTGGAGTCTGGAACTCTTTGTGCGCTATGTCTATTGTTATACCTCTTTCCCTCTCTTCTTTCTGTGCATCCATTACGAACGCAAATTCGAAGCTGGGCTTGTTGTACTGCTTTGCAAGCTCCTTATACTTTTCCATGTCTCTCTCAGATATGGCCCCTGTTTCAAACATAAGCCTTCCTACCGTTGTAGACTTTCCGTGGTCTACGTGCCCGATAAAAATCAAGTTCAGGTGTGGTTTTTGTACTGCCATCAAATTCACCAATCAGCATTATTTGGTTGCATATCTTAACATGTTAAACTATTATATACTTATTTCTTGCGCTTTACTGCCTTATTTCTATGCTGCAAAACGCCCGGCAAGCCCAACGCGCTGCAATAGCCTATTCGACTACTATGCAATCGTCAGCAAAGCACATGCGATGGCATAAGCTGCCTTTTGTCCTGCCGGACAGTAAAAGCCTCCGCAAGGACCATATTGTATTGTATACAAAACAATTAAATATATTTCTTCGTTCATGCGGATTAGATGCCAATAAGCCAGCAGACTATTAATGCCGAATACATAGCAATGGTGTCTTGCATTATCTGTGAGAGGATATGCAAGAACAAGCAGTTCTAAGCTAGCAAGCAAGCTGGCAAGTTGCGGGCAAGCCAAGCACGTTTCGCTCCATAAAAAAGGGCATGCCCTTCCCTCTCCCTTCACAGAAAAATATTTATATTGTTTGTTTTATAAGTGGTATGACCCCGTTGTATCTCAATTGGGTACGCTTGGTGATATAATATGCCAAAGACACCAGACTTCTACGAGATGGCGAAGAAGAAAGAGGAAGACGACGATGACGACGACGACTTCGATGATGATGAAGACCCCGAAGGATCAGAAGATCCTGAAGGAGACGATGACTTCGAAGACGAATAATAATCGCTAGGTCTTTTTTAATTTTATTTACTTTTGACTTCTCCTTTTTCGATATTGCATGCAATCGGAGCGTAGCTTTGCCTTTATGCTGTATTTTCAGCACCTACTATATCCTTTAGCCTCCTGTTAATCTCGTATGCTCTCCTTTTTGTTATCGTGTAATTGGTTTGCGCCTTGGAAAGCTCCTCTATCCTTATAAAAAACCAGCCTTCGCCATTCAGCCTCCACGCAATGAAAGTTTCCATGCCTGTATTGCTTTCCCACTCCTTAAGAGCCTCAACCTTATCTATAGGTATTGCAACGCTCGTGCCGTTCCATGCCTTGCACTCGAATGCAAGACCCCTTTTCTCCCTGAAAGCTATGAGGTCCGGGCTTATAGAGTTGACTCCGCTGCCTGCGGATCTCATCACTGAAAACTTTCTTTCGTAAAGAAATGCAAGCAGCTCCCTCTCGCTTCTTGCGCCCTTGTTATAACGCTGCACCATCTTACCCCTTTTTATTTTTTATGATCTTTGCTTGCTTAACCGTTTGAGCTTTTCCATCGCTCCTGCCTTTTGCGTTATATATTGCAAATATGCTTATAGTAGAAACTATGTTCGTAATAAGTATAACAATGAAGACCTCATCAAGGAAGCCAGGGATTATTATGCCAAAAGTAAGCGGCAAAGTGGCAATTATTGCAGGAGAGAGCCCTCTGCCTACATTTGCATAGACTATCCTTCTCTCGAAAGTCCGCTCGTTTTTAAGCTTGTTCATGAATTTGGCAAGAAGGCCCGAGAATATTGCGCGTATTGCAAAAAGAGCAAGCGCAATCACCGTGCCGATCATGGCTATGTAGAGCAGGCCATTGGCGCTGGTCATTTCGAACAGCATGCCTATGTAGACAAAGAAGAACGTGCTTGCGAAAAATGTAATCTCCCTCTGGTAATCCTTTATGTGCTTCATATCGCTCTTCTGTATGTAATTTGCTATCGATTTTATCCTGCCCTTTTCAGGTATCTTCAAGTTTCCTATGTTGGCAAACGTCAATCCGAATACGAAAATGGTTATTAAGCCGTTCATTCCAAATTCCTGCGCTATACCATATGTGGCTATTACCATCGCTATTGTAAGCATCCAGCTGTATTCCCTGCTCTGGTCCCTGAACCTATTTAGTATGTATATCCAGAAAAGCGCCGAGATGAAGCCCAAGGCTATGGAAGAAAGTATTGAGGTTGCAAGCATCGATGCGCCCTGCTCAAAGCTTACATCCTGCGCAGCCATTATGCTAAGCAAAATTATTGGTATTATAAGCTGGAAAGAATCCGTAGCTATTCCCTCATATAGGAGCGAGATCCTGAGGTCCTTAGGCAGCTTTATGGACTTCACAAGCGTAGGCACTATTATGCTGCTTGGCCCTGATATCGCAAATCCGAATACAAGCGAAGCCATAAGACTCCAGCCGAATCCGTAATATGCAATTGCAGCGCTTATGAATGCGCTTGCCAAGACAACTATGATCATGAAGGCCGTAGCCCTTCCAATCACGTTCTTTAAGGAGGCGTAGTCTATGTTGATTCCTACGTCAAAAAGCACGAACGACACAGTGAGCGCAGTTACGTAAGGGGTGAGCTGGGCTATTGTGCTTCCAGGACCTGAATTCACAAGCTTGAGCAGCGGGCCAACCAATAGACCTATAAGCATAAGAGGCAAGATGCTTGTTATTTTGAGCTTGTCAAAAAGCGCAGTCACTATGAAGCCTAGGAATACCACGCCAGCGAGGAATACAAATGCAATGTTTACGCTCAGCACCAAGTCGCCTAATTTTGATTGCAACTTCAACCTTTTATAAATTTGCTTTGAGCGAAGTCTGGCCCGGATGCCCCCTTTCAATCCGCTTGGACTCTATTCTATCTTTTATCCTTGCTATGAGCTCCTTCATCCTCTTTTCCTTTACCCTAGAGACAAGCAAATATGCTTCGTCTTTCGTGTCTTTGGCAACAAGTATAACTATATTGCCAAATCTTACCCTTCCTGTCCTGCCCTTCCTTTGTATGTTTCTTATCTCGCTGGGTATCGGCTCGTAAAAGATTACCGCGTCAACGCTCGGTATGTCAAGGCCTTCTTCGCCTATCGAAGTCGCTACAAGCACATTGAAGACTCCGTTCCTGAAATCCTCAATTATCTTCTTCTGCTTTTCCTGCGTTACGCCCTCTCCTTTGCCCACGAATACCGAAGCTTTTATCCCGTTTTTTTCAAGCGTTTCCGCAATCTTCCTTATTGTAGATCTGTATTGTGCGAAAATTATTGTGCTCTTGCCTTCAAAATAAGTTTTCATTATCTTTACAAGCTCGAACATCTTGCCATGATCTTCGCCGTTTTCCTGCATCTCCTTTGCCATTGCAACTGCTTTTTTAAGCTCTGCGCTCGCGAGAAGGCTTCTTACAGCTCTGCTCTTCTCTTCCCTCTCTTCGAGCGACTGGATGTAGCTTAGGAATGGGTAAATTCCCTCGGTGCTAAGCAGGTCGTAGGCGTGGGAAAGATCCAGCACATAGACATAATCGAAAAGCGCGGCGAACTTGTAGTTTTTTGCCTCTATCTTTGCTATATTCTTCCCTATCTCGAGCAGCGCCCGTTTTGGAAGCTTTTCAAAGCTTCTGGAGTAGCTAAGCCCTTTCTTGTAAAGGTTTTCCATATGCAAATTTATCAAAGGCTTAAGAGTCGAGAGTATGCGGTCTATGCCTTCGCCTTTGTTTACGTATACTGTTGTCGTCTGCCTTCCCATAACATAAGGCGCTACATCCGGATCGTCTGAAACCCTTATCTCTATGTTCTCAACTCCTAGCGTTTCTATGAGCGCATTCACCTTTGCTCTGTCGCTGCCCGGCGAGGCTGTAAGCCCTACTAGCTGCACCCCCCTGAGCTTGCATTCGTCAGCTATATATGTGTAGGCATACCTTCCTACTGCTCTGTGGCATTCGTCAAACACCACTACTCCAAAGCCCTCAAGCGAAAATCTTCCTGCCTTTAAATCATTTGAAATTGTCTGCGGCGTAGCTGCAAGCACCTTTGCTTTTCTTTCAAGTACTTCTCTTTCGCTTGCCTGCATGCTTCCAGTTAAGAGTGCTATGCTGCCTTCTTCCACATTCAGGAACTTTGTAAGCGATTCGTAATGCTGTTCGCTAAGAGGCTTTGTAGGGGCAAGCATTAGCGCCTTTTTGCCCTCATAAATAGCTTTTGCAATGGAAAATACCGCAATGACCGTTTTTCCCAAGCCCGTAGGCAAAACAACAAGTGTGTTCCTTCCTGAATAAATGCTTTCAGCTATGTTTACCTGGTAATCCCTTGCTTCTATCTGCTCCCTCTTTAGCATCTTTGAATAAGGTTCGAGCTGCTCCAGCATAATACCATTATCCTATTCTGAAACACATTATAAATTTGTTTTCCAAGCTCCAAGCTTATATGCTATTGCTACTTCAATTGCCTATGCCCTGCAAAGCAAAGCCTCCTCAAACTTTTTATATATTCTTGTGCAAAGCATAATAGCCTCGGCAAGCATTTTGAAGCGCTTGCAATAGTGCTCGCCGCAGTAGCTCAGTGGGAGAGCGTTCGGCTGAAGTAAAACTTCTTTTCGGAGTTTTATAGGAGCAGATACCGAAATGTCGCCGGTTCAAATCCGGCCTGCGGCAATTCATGTTGTCGACGAGGGCTTGTTCAAATCCTATACTGCAAAAATGAAGTAAAACTGCCAAAAGTTCTGCGGACAGCAAGCTATTTATTGTTTTTTTTAATACTATCAATGATGGCATGCAGAAAAAGGGCACGATATATAATAAACATTCTAAAATACATCGCCATACCGATCCTATCATAACAAAGAAGCTCTTGGTTAAGGCTTCTCTGAAAGCCCAGAGTGCAATGGAATACCTGATGACATATGGCTGGGCCATTCTCATAATCGCAGTAGTGCTCGGCGCCTTGTTTCAGCTCGGTGTTTTCAATGCCAACAACTTCGCTCCGAAGGCGCCGCCAGG
>JBMFWY010000016.1:0-16138 GCA_049964795.1 Candidatus Micrarchaeia archaeon
GCCCGAAATGACAGAGCTTCCAGAGCATATGCACTATGATACTACTGACAGCGACGCTGAAGCAATGCAACTGCTTGAAAATTCCATATATAGCTATCTGTATTTCATGATGTTGTATTCAACAAGCCACGACCCCAAGATGCTTTTTGAAAGATGCATTGCTCTTGGCGCAAACAAAATGGAGTTCGAGGCGTTTAGCAGGAGCTTTGCGCGCTCATACGAATATACCAAGAGAAAATATCTTGCAAGCCGCAGCGCAAAGCTAAGGCAGTGATGAATGATTGCTAGCGCGGAAGTTTTGAAGCTATTCCAACAAATGCCTCTTTTATTGAAGGATCTTCAAGCACCGGTATCATGCCCTTGTCACTCATCTCGTTGAACTTCTCGCTCTTGCCTATCGTGCCGAGCATCTCGCAGCCTAGTGCGTCCGCAACCTCTTTGCCGCCCATCGGCTCACCAGCAGACATGTTTTCAACAACTCCCAGTATTGCAATACCAAGCCTCTTTGCCATATTGCCAGATCTTATTGCATTTACGCTTGCTATGTGTTGCGGAGTCGTGACAAGCACAAAGCCATCTAGGTCAAGCAGCTGCATTATAGAAAGAGGTGCATCGCTTGTGCCAGGAGGCAGATCTATAATCAGGTAATCAAGGCTGCCCCATTCGGTATTCTCGAGAAATTCCCCTATCATCTTTGCAATAACAGGGCCCCTCCATATAATCGGTCTTTTGATGTCATCAAGGTACATTGCGGTGGAGATAACTTTTGCACCCTTTACTTCAAGAGGCCGCAAGGGGTAACTTTCATCACGCCTTGAATCGACCCCGAGGAAAAGGGTAAGGTTGGGGCAGTCTACATCTGCATCAAGTATTCCAACGCTGTAACCCATTTCCTTCAGTGCAAAGGCAAGGTTGACAGATACCGTAGTTTTGCCCACGCCACCTTTTGCGCTGTATATGCCTATTTTATGCTTTATCCCCTTCAGCGCGTCCTTTACCCTTTTTTTCTGATCAAGAACCTTTAGAAATGATGGATGTGTAATATCGACATTAGTGTTCTGTTCTTCAGCCATATAACCACATACAAGAGATGGTTGGATTAGCTTTATATATTTGAGCACTTCATCTCTAAACATGGAGTACAAAATTTTTGTAGCATTGGCTTTGGTAATGGTGCTGCTTTCTTCAAGCTCCGGAATACTAAGCGGCATAATACACTTCCTTCAGGGCTTATTCAATTCCAAAATATCATTGCTGCAGGCGCAGAAGCCTTCCCAACTCACCATATACTTCAACAATCCGCACCAGTACCTGCTTGGCCTTGGCAATTCCACAGTTATAAATTCCACCAACACCACAGTTGGCCTTGGCAATGGCTTTTATCAGTTTGACATAGGCGACACGAGCGTTGTGGGCAACATGGCGCACACAAAAATGTACCTTTACAACATGTCAATCAACAATACGCATGCAATAATCTCCATAAAGGCCAATGATACCGTACAGTACCTAAATATAGGCAACGGCACTTTCTCAATATCAATGTATAAGGAGCTGCTTAACGGGTCCAACTGAAGTGCATGCATGGCCACAATATACGTCTATACAGACGGTGCAGCAAGGGGTAATCCAGGTCCCAGCGCTTCGGGCTTTATAATAATGGAAGAAGGCAAGCAGGTGGCTCATGGAGAATTCTACAATGGCATAGCTACCAACAATTTTGCTGAGTACAGTGCAGTGATAAAGGCATTGGAAGCGTGCGCTTCCCTGTACGATGCGAAAAATACCGATCTTGTAGTGACATCAGATAGCGAAGTAGTGATTCGGCAGCTCAATGGCATTTACAAGATAAAATCCGAAAAGCTTCAGGAACTCAACAAGAGAGCAAGTTTGCTTGCAACGAAGTTTAAGAGCGTCAAATTTGAAAATGCCAGGCGTACAAGCAGATTTATAAGCATGGTTGACAAGGCGATAAACGGCCTTTTGGACAAGGTAGGTGAGCAAAAGCGTCCGTTAAAACAAGACGGCAAAAAGGCGTCAAGCAAAAATATTTAGATTATATATGAGAATTTAAACTTGTATAAGTTTGTATAATAAAGGAATTATAGAGGATTGAAATGTCTGAAGATCAGGGCAATGCTTCACCGGGTGATGTAAAGCCAGCCGTTAATCCAGAGGCAAAAGAGCACTGGAAGAAAGGCAATCAGCTGTTTGAGGAGAGCAAGTTCGATGAAGCAGTGCAGGAATATAGCGAGGCGCTGAAGATCGATAGCAGCTATGCCGATGCATATTTTAACAGGGCGCTTACTGAGCGCGTAAAAGGCGACTTCATAAGTGCCAAAAAGGATCTTGAGAAGGTCATGGAACTTCAGCCAAAAACGCCTGATGCTCCGTTGCTGATGGGCGACATAGCAGAATCGAACAGTGATTTTATAGGGGCAAGATACTGGTATGAAAAGGCGCTTGCCAGCGATCCAAACTATGCTGAAGCAAAGAACCGGCTTGAGCATATAGATTCGCTTATACATTTCAGCGAGCCTTCAGAAGGCAAATCAGGCTCGCAGATAGAAGTTCAGAAGCTCAACCAGCAGGAGGAAAAGGAGGTAATAGAGGAAGGTCAGATAAAGCGCCTGCCATTTTACAAATCCAACATAAAGTTCGATGCGGTGATAGGGCTCAAGAAGGCAAAGGAATACCTGCAGAACAACATAGTGCTTGCAATAATAAGGCCCGACCTGTTCAAGAAATACGGCAAGAAGATGGGCATTGGCTTGCTCCTGTACGGACCGCCTGGCACTGGCAAAACCCACATAATAAATGCCGTTGCAGGAGAAGCCGGCGCAAATGTAATACTTGCGAGGATTAACCAGATTGTTGACATGTATACCGGCAATACAGAGAAGAACCTCCACGCCATATTCGAGCAGGCGAGAAAGAACACGCCATGTGTAATAGCGTTTGACGAGGTTGACGCTCTTGGCGTAAAGAGAAGCGGAGGTGGAGAAGGCGGCGAAAGCTCTGCGATGAGGCTTGCTGTCAACCAGTTTCTAGTAGAGATGAACGGGATAGAAGCAAATCCAGAGGGAATTTACGTTATCGGTACGACAAACCAGCCTTGGGACATAGATCCTGCGCTCAAGAGGAGCGGAAGGTTTAGCGATACGCTGTACATAGGTCCTCCTTCATATAAGGACAGGAAGGCAATGTTCAAGTTCTATGTGCGCAATAAGCCCCACAAGAACCTTGCATGGGGAAGGCTTGCACGTGCCACGACAGGGTTCTCAGGCGCAGACATAGAGCAGCTTGTCGAAAAAGCAATAATGAGGCCGCTGCTGCATGAGTATGAGACAAAGCAGGGGCGTGAGCTTACGACCAAGGACATACTTGCAGTATTCAAAGACAAGGATTTTGGGGGCAGCTCCCTTGACGAATGGTACCAAATGGTAAAGAAGGATGTAATAAGCAAGACCGAAACGCAGATAGTCGATGGCAAGAAGCAGGAGATAGTAAAGGAAGGCAAGCTCGATGCGCAGGAGAAGATATTATACAAGGCAATGGTTAAAGATATAAAAAAGAACACGTCAAGTATAAGGATACTGATGAAAAAGCTTATCAGGTGGTGGGCACTCCACCTATTCTGATTTTTGAATATTTATAATGAAAAATCTTGTGCATATGTGCCAGGATTGTCAAGCCTTCATTTCGGCCTTCTTCAAGCCCCTCTTGTATGCGGCATGAGTTATGAAGAAGGCAACAAGCACTGCAGCAAGCACGATTATCATAGCATTGCCCCTGTCATTCCTGTCGCCTTTTAGTATCCCGACGGCGCTTCTGAAGCCTTCCGCATATATCGCTATGTCCCACACAAGCGCGATTGTGTTGTATATTGCAAGAAATATACTCATAAAATTGCGTCTTTTTGCTGCAACCATAATGGATTGTATCGTTATTACGGTGCCAAATCCTATAATGAGCAATCCAAATACCAGGAAATTGAAGGCCATCGCGTATTCGACAACCCCTGGCCCAACGTAGCCGACCGCGTATGAGAGCAGGCTTATCACTATTATCATCACATAGGTTATTCCAACGAAGCCCAAGCCCAGCCCCGCATATGATGCTACAAGGCTAAAGCTCCCTTTGTCTGCCTTCCTCAGAATGCCTATGTTATAACCGCTTGCATAGGCGTCCCATACCGATATTACAAAATCGAAAATAAGTATTAACGCAGCTATTATACCTCCGAGCATATAAATCCATGTTATTAGGGCAATAAAGTATTAAATAACTTTTTGGGATTTTGGCCCATTACAACTGCCAGCAACTAGCTAACAAACCTATTTATAAATTGCTGACCATTTATAATTGCTAATTTTGTGGTTACAATGGATGTGAGTGGAGAGATTGTAAGCATGTTTATCTATGATTGCGGGGTCAAGTTCAGCGAGGAGCAGCTGAAGGGCCTTCTAAAGAACCAGGAGGAGTTTTCGCACTACGAATATACACATCCTTCTCCAGAAGAGATTGCAACATTTAGCGAGCCTTCGATATTCAACCTCAAGGACATAGTATATGATGCAGGCCAGAATTCTGAACAGATAAGATTCAAGGTGCAGGTTTCCATTTATGTAACTGGTATATTCTCCATAAGGTTCAGATACCAGTTTAATGGCCCCATAACTGTGATGCAGAAGCTTACCTTTGACAAGGGTATAAAGGATTTCCTTGTCGCAGCCTCCGCAAAGGAGCGCGCCAAAGTGGAGAAAGCGCTTTCCCGTATATCCCAAATAAGTGCGAGCACCATAAACGAAGCTTATAGGTTCTATTTTATAAATACAGACAAGCGCAAACTTGCCGAGAAAGACAAAAAGATGATAGCTGGATTGCTGATAGATGAGCAGAATACTGATATGCTTTCAAATTCATACATAGAGGAAGTTACAAAAAGGAGCATAATATACAATGATGACGACATAATATATGTTGGATGGGAAGGCGCAGTGATGGTCGATACTGAAAACGCGTACGAGCAGGAGCTTACCGTTACAGAAATAGCAAATGCGCAGCTCCTCGAGATGCGCATCTACTATGATTCCATCTCAAAGACCATTACGCATGCAGAATCCTTATTACCTTCAATGCTCACTCTGTCAAAGCGTGGCAAGCTTAAAAGGCTCAATATGGAGCTTGGAAGGTTCTACGGCAGGACGCAGGACATGATGAATACCGCAAATGATACAATTGTGGGATTTGGAGAATGGTACCTATCAAGGCTTTACGCGTTGTATGATGATGCGTTCAAGCTCGGCTTCTGGCGTGCTTCCCTGGAGAAGCAGCTTGACATACTTGACAAAAGGCGCAATTTTATAGCGGATGTGCTAAGGAGCCAGTGGGACGAGGTGCTCGAGTGGATTGTCATACTTCTCATAGTTGTAGAAGTTGTTGTGGAAGTGTTATTCCTTGCAGGTGTAAAGCCTCTCTAAGCAATGTAATGCCTGCAAATATCAGAAGCAGAAGCATAGATTTTGAGCATGCTAATCCATGTTATGAGATTTGCCAAGGTTTGCAGTCATAAGCTTTTTATCAAGTTTGCCCCTAAGCAGGTCAAAGTTGTCCTTCATGAACGCTTTCAGCAACGGCTCTGTCTTTACCGCTTTTACCTCATTCCCATTTACTATGAGCTCAGCATACACGCCGCCCTTCAAACCGTCATCTACAGGTATGTTTATCCTGTTTAGGTATGGATTGCTTTCAGAATCCTGCATTGCAGGTGCTGTTACAATGAACCTGCTTCCTGTGTCAACATCGCTAAACTGGTGTATGTGGCCATTGACAACAAGCTTTGTTTTGCTGTCGTCTCTTGCCCTCTCTGCAGTTCTTGCAAGCCCACTTATCCTTCTTCCGCCTTCATGCTCTGCCCTTATGCGCATGAAATCCTTGGCATCTTTGTAGTCAACGCTTACCACGTCACCGCCATATTCGCTGCCAGGTATAATTTTCATGTTTGAAATGAGCTTTTCAGCGCGTTCCCCTGCCCTGCCTTTGATGTAGCTTTCGAACACGCTGCCAAGCCTTGTGGCTTCGTCGTACTGCCAACCTCCTGTGGTCTTGTTGTAGTGGTTGCCAGAAACTATTATGGCAATGCCCCCTTTTGCAAGTACTTCATATACAAGTCCGCTGGTATAATCGGCAAAGACCTTTGACTGTTCCTCAATGTTCTGTATTACCTTAAACCTGTCCTCTTCCATTACCTCGGCCATGAAGCTATCTATAAATGCGCTATCATAGCCCATCCCCTCAAGTTCTTCCCTCATGCTTTCATGATAGCCTATTTTGCTAACCTCTCTGGGCACATTCTTGAAGTTGTTGTAGTTTCCCTCTATGTTGTCCCCTGCAAGGACGAGAACATCTATCTGCTTCTCCGAGAGTTTTTCAACAACCTTGCCAAGCAGGCGCAGATCAGCGTAATTGCCAACGTGTACATCGCTTATGACCCCAAGGTGTATGCTCTTGGTGCCTTTTTCTGTTTTTTCATACTTTACAAGCGACTTTATAAAATTTTCATCAACGAAATTTTGAGCAAGATCGTCTTGTTTCATCTCTGAAGGCAGTTTGGCCTTTAATACGGACATCTCCAGCTCTTCCTTGCTGCCCAAACTGTTTCCATTCTTTGGTGCGTTCTTTGCTTCACGCATATTATCCAATACACTGTGCATATTGGCAAGCTCTTTTGCATACCTTATTGAAGAATAAACGCCAAGCAATTTGTCTGTAAGGTCTGTGTGCACAATGCCCTCCTTCTCTACCCTTAGGAGATGCGCGCCTACGCCTATAGGCCCTTTCTGTGTTGCCGTTGTAACATCTGTCCTATAACCCCTGTCTGCCAGCTCTGATGCTTTCTTCTTGTCCCAGAATGGCCCGCATGCAAGAGCCGCTGTTATGGGTCCTCTGTTTACCATGGGTTCAAGAGTAAAAGAGGAATGCATGTTGTGGCCCGAAATCAATATGTTAATGCTCTGCGCTTCAGCATCATACTCTTCCAAGCCGTTTTCGGTGCGCATGTACAATTTTTCTATTATTGAATCATTGCTTTTCGTGCTGTACCTGCTTTGCGTTCCCATTACTGCAATGTTTAGCATTCCTCCTCTGAACTTTTTCTCGTACACCTCGAAATTGGAATAGAAGCTTTCAATGCTACTATTAGCTTGTGTGCCATCTGCGCTTTCAAACCTCGATTGTACGATTATCCTGCGCCTAAATCCGAATGTATAGTCTATGAGCTCCTTGTAATAGGCGCTTACATACCTTTCTATGAGCGAAGCGGCTTCCCTGTCTGGCAGCGCGTTGTGCGTATATAGCAGTGCCTGCTTTATCTTTGCGGTTTCCTTTGTTTTTGCCTCCTTCTCTAGCGCTTCCTTGTGTCTTTTTGTGAGTCTACTTATCGCATTTGCCACCTTCTTAGCCTTTTCAGAAAGCTTCAAGTATTCTTCAGTATCTTCTTTTCCAAGGCCTGCCAGGGCGTCGTTTATTTCTTTCTGCTTGTCCATCTCTTTATCTAGAATTTCCTTTACCTTTTTGGCAGAGGTGCGCTGCAGCGCGTTCAAGTAAAGCCTTTCCAATGGCTTAATCATATTTGACAAATCGTTGTATTCGTTGAGCCTCTGCTGTATTTTTATCTTAAGGTTGGTTTTCTCCTTAATGAGCTCCTGGTTTTTTGGATCTCCTTTCAACTGCTCCATGAGCTTTGAATATGAGGTCTTTGCAACCTTTATTATTGCACTTACTCCAGCAATCTCCTCGTTTACCTCGTCTATGCGCTTCTTCAGGCTGTCGATGTAAAACAGGTATTCTTCCGCGACTTTTCTTTCAAGCGTTTTTTTGTTTGCCCAGTCCTCCGGGCCCAAGGTGTAGATTATCTTGGCATATGAAGGCAGCTCTCCAAGTATCCTTATCATGTCTGGCTTCATCGTTGCAGCAGCATCGTCAACGCTGTCAACACCTTTCTCCAAGACTTTTATCTTGTATATGCTTTGCACCGAGCCCTGCTTCGGTATTTCTGGAAATAGTCCCCCTATTATGACCATCAAATCGGGCTTCTCGTACGGCTCTAGTCTATGTAAGTATTCTGCGAGGCCAACAAGATTGTCCTTGCTTTTGTACAGCGTTCCGCCACCTATATCAGAAATAATGAGTGTGCTAAAGTGCTTTTTTCCCTTATCAAAAATCTCTCTCTTATCATTATGGAAATCGACCGAAGTTCCCCCCACTACGTCGCCCCTATTAATTATTATGTTTGGCGTTAACCTTTTTAAACCATGATTAATGCGCAGCCATATCTCATTACAACAGGTTGTAAAAGCCTACACAAAAATATACTTTGCTTTTTGTCTAACCAATAATCGACATTTATAAATGTTGATTTTGAAATATGCTGCGTGATCTAATGCCTGAAAAGAAAGTTGGGATAAGCAATATCTACGTAAGGAATCCCCACATAAAGATAAGCTCCGAAGAGCTCGCAAAGGCGATAAGCGCAAAGGATTTTATAGCAGAGATTGAAGCAATTGCAAGGGAGGAACAGCGCGTTATAAACGAAAAGATAAAGGAGCGCGAGGAACTTGCAGCAATAAGCTACCCTTATGGCCCGATAGAAGACTTTTTGGGCCCAAACCACAGTGGCGAGACCCTGGAAGATCTTATTGTATTATCGAAAAAACTTGGAGGATTCATGGAAGAACTGTCTTCAGCAACCGATATCGATACGGCAATGAAATTGTCTGCTTTCCTGGTAGAGATGGGCGTCACAACAGAGCAATCAATAAGTAAAATAGCAGAGTCTGTGCAGGTCAGCCCCCAAAAGATAAGCGAAGGCCTCGGCATAAATTCCATAACCCTTCCAAGCTTCGCTGAAAGCAATGCCACCTTTGTAGCAGATATGCTTTATGATTTTGCGGTGGATATTTCAAGCAGCGAAGACAAGCTCGCAAAGCTTAGGGCCAAGCCACTAAAGACGATATTCTATTCAAGCGAGAGCAATCCTGACAGGAGCAGACCTGAGCTTGAGATTGCACTTGAACTTGTATATTCGAGGCTTCTTGAAGAAGATCCCGAAAAATACCGTGAGGTAATAAGCGCTTTAAGGCACGCGATGCTGTTTCCGACAACATATGCATGTGTCGGGGGTGTGATGTCTCTGGATCAAGCTGCAAGAAGCGTTAGGGAAAACGAGTCTGCGCTAGTAATATCTGCTGATACTGCAATATACGATCCAAAGCTCGCCCCTCATGCTGAAACCACTCAGGGTGCTGGCGCTGTATTATATTGGATTACGACAGATCCAGAAATTGCGGTAATAGACTATGAAGGAAGGGGCGCATATCATCTATCCTTGGCAGATTTTACTAAATACCTACAGGAGCATCCGGTAGTCTACGGCAAGTTCTCGGAAATAATATACGTATATATGGTATCAAAGGCCATGGCGGCTAGCAAGGTTGGCATGCTGCCATTGAGCATGCTGAAATTCATAGTGGAGCACGTGCCATTCCCAAAGCAGGCGCTCTATCTTGCAAGCTTCCTATTCGTACACGAACTCAGGAATTTTGACAAAGCGAAATTCGAGGAAATTCAATCCCGCAGCTCAGTAGGCAAAGAACCTCTTGCAGGATTTTCAAGCCTTACGGATCTGCTGGACAGCAAGTTCAAGGGGTTCAATAGCGAAAGGAACATGGAGGAGCAGGAATTCATCAAATACATAGAGAACGACAAGGACATAAAAACCTATTGGGCCTGGCTTGCCCGCATAAGGAAGCAGCCTGAATTTGAAAAATTCAAGAAGGATCTTATGATAGACAAGGCACTTGTGCTTCCTTCTAATACAGGCAACGTGTATTCATCAGCGTCGCTGCAATCTTTTGCAAGCTTGCTCAACGAGCTGGCAAAAGACCCAGAGATATTAAGCGAGGAAAAAATAAAGCTTAATGGAGTAATGGGTGGCTATGGCAGCGGCGCACAGGCTGTAGCTATGCCAGTAGAGATAGAAACCACAAAAGAGAAGCTAGTAAGTAACATTTCGATAAAATCCTCTACGATTCCAATAAATGCTGATCAGTACATACTGCTTCACAAATGGCTTATAGCCGGCAGCGAAAGCGAGAGGTCAAGCAATAGCGGCAACCTGTTCAAGAAAAGCCTTGAGCTTCTGAGGCGTGAAACAATGCCCGATGGATTCTACATCATAAAGAGGAACATCGATGGAACTGGCGAATACTGCTACGTAAGCAACGGGGTTGAAAGAAAGCTGAGGATAAGGTATTGAAGAATCAAAGGGAAATGGGGCGCCAACGCTTTTACGCCTTCTTACCCTTTCCGAATCTGCCAGGCACCCGTGGCGGCTTTATTTCAGGGTAGATCTTTGAAAGCGCAAGCAGCTCCACAGCTGTGTCATAACCTATCCTGTTCATGATTCTGCTTACCAGATAGGCTTCTGCAATCTGCTTGTGAAGCTTTCCCCTGCATGCTTCTTCCACAACCTTTGCAGCATCGCTGCCTAGATTTGAGAAGACTTCTGCCACAGAGCTGAAGCTTCTGCTTTTGCCTTTGGCTACACTTTCAACATATTTATCTAGCATTTCTGTATCTATGCCAAGGAATAGGTAGGCTTTTGCATCTGCGATGCTGCGTATGGCTGCGAGATGACCAGCTATCTCCTCCGGCTTTGTGTCCTCTTTGATACCTAGTCTCTTTATGGCAATCCAATCCTTATATTTTGCCATAAAGTCTATGTAATCAGAGGGCTCGTCCATTGGTGATCACTGCTGTTTTACTATATAGTAGCCAGCCGCCTTTTCCCTTGCCACTCTCTTGATCATATTTTTCTGGACCAGGGTTACAAGCGCATTGGTTACAAGCCCTTTGGGCCTGTTTGATTTCTTTGTTATGTCGTCTGCTGTCTTTATGCTATCTTCCTTTGTTGCGCCAAGCTCTTGCATGGCTTTCAGGACTGCCTGTTCTATTGGAGTAAGCTCTACCATTCAATTCACCTTAAATGTTATTTCTTCGCGCGGAGGCTCTTCCTCTTGGGCCTTAGATATTTGTACCCGCATTTCCTGCACTTTTTAGCGCCGGCAGGATTCCTAGCCTTGCACTTCTTGCAAATCCACACTTTTGAAAGTTCTGCGTCTGCGATTGGAAATTTACCCATCAAAGCACCATTAGATAAGCATTTCGTATTTAACTAAAAATCATGTAAAGAATCAAATAATAATTAAGATAAAAATATAAAAAGCAGATGGTTATCTGTTTGCCAAATCAGTTACTTCCGAACTGTTCTCGTTTTCACTTTTCCTGTACTGATTTGTGCCTGCCGAGACAAGCACCACGTCTTCTATGCTTTTTATGTTTTTGAATATTATACTCTTTTGCTGCAGCAAGCGCTTTACCTCTTCTTTGCCGGAATTGTGCCATTCCTCCATGAGCAATCTGCTCACTTCTCCTTTTTCCAAGTCTATAATAGCATCACGTACTTCTCCTAGGTACTGCCCAGCATCGCTATATATATCCATATTGTATATCTCGCTTATCTTCATGTAGTCACCTATAGTGCTATTCTGATTATAAGTTTAAATATCTTGCTATCTATGCTGTATAACGCTATTCACGCGTCTTTAATTATTTTCCTATCCTTGCCCTTGTAAAATTCGGAAAGCAGGATCTGCATGCTTTTTGCGAATTTCTCCTGTTCATCTCTTCTTTCAATGTCATTGCTCGATTGGAGCCTGTTTTTGTCTACCTGCTTAGGCAACCCAAAGGCACTTGCATGAGGATGGCCGTTTCCTCCCATGCTTTGCGCAAAAGGCACCGAATCTATTTTACTTTCGCCTATTACCCTTATGTGTGCTGTGCCCCTCTGCGCTTTTACATAAATTGCCATTTCCGCTCCAGCAGCGTTCGGCAGATTGAACAGAAAGCTGCAGCCATCGTTTGTCTGCAAGGAGCCGCTATAATTAAAACCTATGACAGCTTTGTGCCCATTGAAATCTATAGCATAGGAATTATCTTTAAGCTCGCTTTTAAGTACGTTCTGCTTTTCTTCATATAATCTAGCTTTTTCCTGAATAAACTCGTTTTTATCAAAATCGTAGGGATCCGCAACGAATGCCTCAACCATCTTAAAAAGCCCTTCCTGTATTCCTGTATTGTCATCAAGATATGAAGCTATCGCCATGCTCACTTTGTCAAGCTTCTTGTCTACTATGGGATCTTTATTCCTAAGGTTGAAATCCGAAATATGTGCAACATAAGCTATGTGCTCTATCTCTTGATCGTACTTGCCAAGCGCTTTTGCAATGTGCTCAGCAACAAGCTCTGCACCACAGTAATCCTTGTTTTCTCCTGCAATCACGTAATCTGCGTGTTCAACTAGAAACTGCATTACACTGCTTGAGCTAATAGGGTGGTGATCAAGCCACACGATGATGTTATTACCTTGCTTTAGCGTTTCAAAAATTTGCTTATATGTGGCAAGTTCAGCTTCGCCAAAGCTGAGATCGGAGAAGATCACGACTGAATTAACAGGGTTTACCTTTTTTATTATTGCTAAAGATTCTTCTATGGCCTTTTTTTCAAAATCCGAGAATATAACCTTTTTTACTCTGCCGCCTGGGAAAACGTACTCCAAAATTGCGGGAGCAGCGACCCCATCAACGTCCTTCAAGTGCGTTACTGAAACAATGTCTTTGCCATCTATTATGTCCGCCATGCCTCTTTTAGCAATAGGTTCGTACATACGACCACATCATAAATTAAAAATGCGATTGTCGGGATTTGAACCCGAGTTACCGCCTTGGCAAGGCGATGTCCTACCAGGCTAGACTACAATCGCATCAACATAATATTTTTACAGCACTAAATTTAAACCTTTGGCTCCTACCCCTTTATGCCAAAAGCGCATTCACTTGTGTGCCTGCCATCGCTGTTTGTCAAGCATATTTTGTGGATCATCAATAAATATCTTAGCGCAGCGAAAACCAAATAGGCTTAGCTGAAAGCGCAAATGCTTATACGCCGAACCTGCGTTCCCTTTTTGAATACTCCTCAATTATTGAATCAAAATCATTTTTCGTAAAGTCTGGCCAGTATTTCTTGCAGAAATAAAACTCAGCATATGCAGACTGCCAGGGCATGAAGCCTGACAGTCTTACTTCGCCGGATGTCCTTATTACAAGGTCGATGTCTGGCACTTCCTTTGAGAGCAGGTAGTTGCGGAATAGTTTTTCGTCATTGATTATGGCATTGCCCTTCTTTATTTCGGCAGCAACAGCATCAGCAACGTGCATTATATCTTCTTTTCCACCGTACCCTAGAAGCAAGTAGATATTCCTAGCCTTGTAGTCCATAGTTCTTAATTCCAGCTTGTGCAGATCTTCAGACAAGTCTTTTGGAAGCAGCTTCATGTCCCCAACAATAACAAGCCTTGCCTGCTTTTCCTCTAACCTTGCTATAAGCTTTTTGTCATGGGCTGCCTTCCTGTAAACATCATACAAAGCTTCTACTTCCTCTTTTGGCCTTCCGGTATTCTCGGTTGACAATCCCCAAACAATTATATCCTTAACTCCGTAATCGTAGCACCATTCGCTGAACTCTATAAATTTTTTGACGCCAAGATCATAAGCACCCTTTGCATTTAGGAGGTTTTTTCTCGCCCACCTCCTGTTGCCATCAGGTATCAAGGCAACAACCTTTGGGTAACCGTTGCTTTCCATCACATCAACCTTAGACCCATTATAAACTTCAATGCTAGATCCTGTCTCTGTAAATCCATTATGAACGGTCGCCATTTACATACCTAGCGCTGCATTAACGCCCTACAGAAGTATTAAAGTATAAACTATAAATATCCATAATACGCTCTATCAATGTGGTAAAATGGAATATACATACGAAGATCAGGTTATGGCTTATGATACAGATTATCAAGGAGTAGCCCATTATTCTTCATATTACCGCTTTGTGACGAACGCGATATCCTCTTTTGCAGAAAAGAAGCTGAAAAGGGTATTGAGTAAGCACAAGAATCTGTGGTTTGTCATAGTGGAATCGCATGCAAACTATATGAAACCGCTTCACATGTGGGACAGGATAGAGATCAAAATAAAGCCCCAAGCCCAAGAAAAAAAGGTAATAGTAAATTTTGAAATCCATAAAGATAAGGCAATTACAACCAAAGGCTACCTTGTGCAGATGCTAATAGATAGAGAAAAATGGAAATCAGTAAGCATACCCGAAGATATAAGAAATGCGGTTAAATAAGCAATTTGTGCCTGCTAATCCTGCTGTGTGCGCTTTAATCAATGGTGGGTAGCTACAAAAAATAGGTGCAAATGTCTTTGTGCAGGCAGCACATTAAAAGCAGTTAGTTACATTACTCAAAATTGTACAGTGCGGTAAAAATGTTATAAAAACAAAACCCTGCTTTTAGGCATGCTTATTCTTTTATGTCACCGCGGTACAGCTTACTTTTTATCTTTTCTGCCAAATCCTGCAAGCCCTTCTTATTGTCAAGCTTCTTGTTGAAGTGTATATTTACTGCTGAAAAGAGCAGCATTGGTACTTCAAGCACATACCTATATAGCACATTTATATTTGTATCGTGCACAGCATGTCCCTCTACCTCATAAAGGCCAAGCTTATTGAAGATATGCAATGCCCTTGCCATGTGGAATCGTGAAGTTACAAGTAATAGTCTTATGTTCTGCTCACCAATCATGGCAAGCAGCTTTGCTGCTCCGTAAAAATTGTCTACAGTATCTCTAGAATCTCCATCATAGGATATTATTTTAGGTGGCACGTCTTTTCTGAGGAGAGTGTAAAACATTAACCCTACCTCATCATGGGTGCCAACCAATACAATATCACTTACATTACCACGTGCATAAAGCTTTGCTGCCTCCACTGCCCTTTTTTCTGACAAATAAGAATTTGCATCTCCAAGTACAACTGCATAGGTTTTATTACTTTCCTGCGCTAATTTAGTCGACATTTTCCCACAATTATTAGATAATTTTTCTGATATTTAAACGTTTTCCTATTTGATATTTAAACGTTTTCCTATTTCTACTGTGTCTAATAATTATTGATAAATAGACAGCACACACGTTATTAATATCATTCGACAATCAGATAAGGAAAGTGTTATAAACTACTGCCTTCAAGGGCAGTTCTTTCTCTTTTATGTCTTCACACCTAGAGAAGGTGTATCCACCAAAGGCTCCTTTGAATACGCCTATGGCTGTTTCAACTAGTGGCCTATCGTGGTAACCACTAGTGTGTTTGGTTGATAAACTTCAGAACTCAAACCGGTAACAGATAATGGAATAGACATATGGCATAACTATGCACTAGTATTTGAAATGGACAATATAGAACAGGGATTAAAGACGGAATTAGAAAAGGCAGAAAATGCCGCTTCGAATGTTCAAAAGCTCAGTAATCGAATATAAAAAATGTTAGAAGCAAAAGCGCAGAAAGAATTATTCTACCGCACTAAAAGAATATAATGACTTTACAAAATCCAAAAATAAAGACCTCTTATATAAATCTTTCATTAACGTAGAAGAGGCAAGTGTATATATACATAATAAAGCTTTTGAGTAGTGGCTTTATAGAGGATAAAATAAAGAGAGGCGAATTAAGCTATAAATTTGCGCTTGATATACAGCAAGATAAAAATATGCTCTTTATACGCGACAAAATATATCCTTTGATAGATGGTATAATTTCTATTGGAAAACAATTGGGTGTGGATAAAAAGGATTACACTTCAAATCTTGCTTATATAAAACTATTAAGAAGGCAGTAAAAGCTTAGGATTTACTATTGAAAGAGAAAACGAACCTCTACCATAGGGAAAACCAACATCCTGAGGAATTTTGGCGGTGTTTGTTCTTTCTATATTGTATCGGAGTTGTACACTTTAACTAATGCCGCAGGTCGGATTTGAACCGACGACATTCCGGTTTCTGCTTCTTCATCAAACATCTCAAAGAAGCCTTACTTCAGCCGGACGCTCTCCCACTGAGCTACTGCGGCAACTAAATAGATTTTGCCATAAATGTTTAAATCTCTTTGTTTTCGCTGC
>JBMFWY010000017.1:0-14991 GCA_049964795.1 Candidatus Micrarchaeia archaeon
GGCTCTTACACGATGTCCCAAGGCAGCATCAAATACGCAATCGTAAAAAGCGATAGTGCTGATGACGTAATTAAAAACAAGGAGTACACAGAAGTAATAGATCAGCTTCCGGAAAACATGTTCGCAAAATAAGTCGCGGTTTCATTTATTAGGCCTTTCAGGTTGCTCTGCTTGCATATATAATTTTTATTCAAAATTCAGATCAAAAATATGTGATATCAAGAAGTAACCAAGGTTCTTGTTTGATATCTGCCCCTTCTTTCTATCTTATGCATTCTCGCAATTACTTCTTTTGCTTCATTGCCTAACATTTTTGCATAGCTTTTTTCAAAAATGTCATATTGCTTCCTGCTTACGGATCTTTTCATTAGTAGCAAATCAAGGGCTCTTTCTTCCTCAGATTTTGAAAATTCAGCAAGACCAAAATCTATAACCCAGATCTTGCCTCCTTTGTCAATAAGTATGTTTGCAGGTGTGAAGTCTCCATGTACAATTCCATGCAAGTGGATTAATCCCAATTGCTCCCCTGCCTTTTTCATGGCCCCTACAAGAATGTTGCCATCTTCGCCTGCGTTTTTTAAATCAGCAATAGTTTTGCCAAGGTTGTTGCCTTCTATATAGCCCATAGCAATCCAGTATTTGCCTACAATCGCTATCGGAGGCACGTTCAGTCCTTCTCGATACAAGAAAGCCTGGATTTTTGCTTCTATTTTTGTCCTTTGCTTTCTTACCAATTCGTCAAGCTCTTTTACCCTATACTTCTTGTTTTCCCTATATTTTACTATGATGCTGTTTCCAATGAGCCTACTCTCATATATAATGGACTCTGCGCCTTCTGATATCTTTTTCATGTTCATTTTTAGCTACCTCTATCAAATCCATGCCAGCTTGAAGCTGTCTATCCTATACCTTTGGTTTATCGTAGGCTTTTCTATACTAATATTTTCCCTATTTTTGTGCATTTTTTCTGCTACAACGGCTATCATCGCCCCATTGTCTGCATTGAATTCGTTTGGAGCTACATAAAACTTTTTACGATGTGAAGATGCAACCAGCTTTAGCATTTGGTCAAGCCTTTCGCTTTGGGCAACGCCGCCACATGCTATCAGCTCTTTTTTTTGCGTAAGCATAAGTGCCCTCTCTGTCGCTTCGCAAAGCATGGAAAACGCAGTCTCTTGCAAGGAAAATGCAACATCCTCTGTGCTCTTTCCTTCTTTAAGTTGGCTTACTGCATTGGTAAGCAAGCCAGTAAATGTAAAATCCATGCCTTTTACTGTGTAGGGCATCTTCACATACTTGCCATTTTCTGCAACTTTTGCTACTGTTGAGCCCCACGCAGGGTTTAAACCTGCTTCCCTTGCAAAGGAGTCAAGCATGTTGCCAACGCCTATGTCAAAGGTTTCTCCGTAGACATGGTAATGCGGATAGGGTTTCATTTCAATTCCTAATATCTGCGAGTTCCCCCCGCTTACATAAAGCACAAGCGGATCATTTATGCCGTAAATATGCTTTGTTATCTCTATATGCCCTACAGCATGGTTTACTGGATAAACTGGCTTGCCTATAGATGTGGCAAGAGCAATTGCAGACAATTGGCCAATCCTCAAGCACGGACCTATTCCAGGTCCTTTGGTATACCCTACAGCATCTATCTCTGACGCATTTATCCCTGCCTCCTCCATCGCTTTTCTTATCATTTTTGCGGCATGCTTCTGATGGAAATCAGCTACCTTCATTGGTATGATGCCTTTGTTTGATATTGGATACATTGACTTGACGTTTGCAATGATTCTTCCATCTTCTACTATCCCAACTCCAAACGTATGGGCGCTGCTTTCTATGCCTATTGTTATCATATCGTTACCTGTTCTCTCTTGAGATTTGAGTACATTGAATTTGCAAAAGGCTGTAAAAACTGTAAATGCCTACTCTGTTTTTACGTTGTAAAAATAAAAATGTTTATTCCTAACCTCAATATATGACTGTATGGAATGTGCAATGGCGTTTTTAATGAAGCAGCATTATCAACGCGTGCTTTATCTGCTGCTTTTTGCGGCAATCGTCGGCTTCTTGCAGCTTGGGTACGCTAGTCCGCAAGGCATAGGCGTATCCCAAATAATTTTTTCAAACACGGTAGTTTCCGCAAGCCAGGGCTCATCTTCAAGTTTTTACTACATGGTAAAGCTCTTCAGCGGCACCACATGGGGCACTTCCTTAAGTGTTTTAAACTCACAAAATCTATCTTCGAGCGGTATTTCAATAAAGCTTTCGCAGTCCTATGGCGATCCAACCTATTCCGGTATTGCAACGGTAACAGTAGCACCTTACACAACGCCCGGAAATTATTCTGCAGTATTCCAGGCAAATGGCGATGATCCTTCTCCTGCTGCTACTTTGACAATAAGGGTGCTCGGCTCCGCAGGCAATGCTTCTTCGACAGGTTCCTCATCTGCGAGTTCGCCATCTGCAGCGATGCCAACGTTCAAAATAATATCTGCGGCGTCTAAAGTCGTAAATGCAAGCACTGGGGCAAGCTTGAGCGTGCAATCCGGCACGATCAAAGCTGTTATAAAGCCTGGAACTTATGTGCTTGTCAATGGAATAAAGGAAAGCACCTACAATTTTTCACTAATCGCCTTTTCAATAGCCAATGTCACAAGCCCTCCAAACACAAGCCTAATGCCTGGAGAGGCATACGCATTTGCAGTAAATGGAAAGATTACTCCATCAATATCCTTCGTTAACGCCAGCGGTGCAGACGAGCCTATAATAAGCTATGTTATAGCAGGCCCAAATACCACCTCGTGGACATGGTTCGGCGGAAATTATTCAAACGGCACATATAAAGGTGGTTCTTACAAGTTTGCAGATACTTGGCTGCACTACAATTCTACAGCAATGGTAAACAAAGCTTTCTTCAAGCCAGTGCTTTGGGTTTTTGAATCGCCTGCTCCGTCAACAAGCACCCCAACCTCTACGCATTCTCCCTCAAACACAAGCGCGCCTTCAAATGCTACTACAATAGTCCCTTCTTCATCCAAAACTCCTAGTGCCGCAAGTCCCAGCAGCTCGGCAAGCACTTACATTTACGTTGCGGCAGCAGTTGTGATAATAATAATTATAGCTGGAGGTATAGTCCTAAGATCAAAGGGAAGACAAAAAGCTGCATGAGTGCAAATAGAGATGAGTCTCTCATGCTCCAAATTTCGTGCTATGGGTATTTTGCCTTTATCTTAAATTTTTATATTGTTTGAGCTTTGCAAGTCTGGCTTTTTATCTAACTTTTGAATTGTTGGTTTTGTGGAAGATAGTCAAAAAAGCCCTAGATTTTCAGGAAAAGGCAAGAAGCGCGTGCTTGTCATAATACCCTGCCGTGGCAACGATATAGAGCTGAGCAAAAACCTACTCTCAATAAAGTCGCAATCCTGCAAAAATTTTGATTCCATATGCGTAGTGGATAGCCTGCACGACCCTGCAATCAAAAGCATCAAAGAAGCAGGCATGCCTTACATGCTTTCTAACAGCAGGATAGGCAAAGGAAGCGGTAAAGTAAAGGCAATAGCAACCGCCATCGATTTCTACAGCAATTACTACGCATACGTAATTGCCGATTCGGATATGCGCGTTAATTGCCAAAGGCATGCGCAGCATACATTGGAGAGGAAGGGTATATTATCTAAGATAACTCTGCCAAATTTTTGCAGCTTCATCATTTTGGCTTTCTTCATGCTTCTAGCAAGTCATTCAAGAAGGGAAGAGCGATAGCCCAAAGCTCTGAAAAACAATTAAATACCCTTCCTGCAAAGAAAAGCTTCAATTTCTATTGCTAAAAGGTGCAAAAATGAACGATGCAGATATAAATATGAATCCAGCAGCAGTGCTCGATGCGCATAAGAAGTCCCGTGGCAAGTTGGAGATGTTCCCAAAGGTGAAGGTGCAATCAAAGGCAGATCTGGCAACATATTATACGCCAGGCGTAGCTTATGTAGCGAAAGAGATATCGCGCGACAGGTCAAAAGTATATGATTTTACTTCAAAAGGCGACACGATAGCAATAATATCAGACGGAACGCGCCTTCTTGGTTTGGGCAGCGTTGGCGCCGAGGCAAGCATGCCTGTTATGGAAATGAAAGCTTTGCTTTACAAGAAGTATGCAGGCATTGATGCGGTTCCGCTTTGCCTTAATACCACAAGCGAGGACGAGATCGTTGCAATAGCAAAAGGCGTAGCTCCATCTTTCGGCGGCATCAACATCGAAGATATAGAATCGCCCAAATGCTTTGAGATCGTGGAAAAGCTGTCAAATACGCTTGACATACCTGTGCTGCACGATGACCAGCACGGCACTGCAATGGTAATGATGGCTGCACTTATAAACGCGGCTAAGCTCGCGGGCAAGGACCTCAAAAGCAGCAAGATAGTGATAAATGGCGCTGGAGCCGCTGGACTCGGATTCGCAAGGATCTTGTCTAACATAGGCTTGAGGAACGTGTATGTGCTTGATACCGCAGGCTTGATCTACAAGGGCAGAAAGGAGCACATGAACCGCTTCAAGGAGGAAATTGCAAGCATAACAAATCCGGAGGCAAAGTCCGGCACTCTTGAGGAGATAGTCGAAGGCGCTTCTGTGCTAATAGGCGCTTCAACGGCAAAAGTATTTACCAAAGACATGATTGCCAAGATGGCTGATAAGCCAATAGTGTTTGCCCTAGCAAATCCAGAGCCGGAGATAAGCTACAGCGATGCGATAGAAGCAGGAGCTTTTATTGCAGCTACTGGAAGAAGCGATTCGCCAAACCAAGTCAACAACATGTTCAGCTTCCCGGCAATAATGCGCGGCCTGCTTTCAGCAAGAGTAAGGACAGTTACATACGACCTGCTTTACGAAGCCGCAAAGGCGCTTGCAAAAAGCGCGGGCAAGAACCTAAGCAAGGAGCACATACTTCCTGACGCAAGCGATAGCAAGCAAATGCTCAAGGCTGTCGAAAGCATAGCAATAGCGGTGGCGCAGAAAGGCATAGATACAGGCAATGCGAGGCTTAATGTAACTCCTCAGGAAATAAAAGAGGCTATAAGACAGAAGGCAAAAGCCTACGCAAAGATCGAGAAAAAGCTGCCCGCGTAAGATTTAGCGCAAAAAGGAAAGCGCTATTTCATTGCGCTTGTCCTCTTTGGCTTTACCCTCTTGCCAAAGAATGCGCTTCCTATCGAAAGGTATATCAGCTTTGCAGCGAGATAATTTGGAGCTTCAAGGCCTGCTATCGGCATAAGCTCTACAAAATCCATCCCTATTATCTCCTTGGATTTCGCTATTTCCTTTATCATGTCCGCAAGCTCCCTAAAACGCAAGCCGTCTGGCTCGGGCGTTCCAGTGCTTGGCATCTCGCTAGGATCAAGCACATCCAAATCAACGCTTATGTAAACCTTTTCCCTAGAGCTTTTTATCACTCTCTCTAAAACTTTTTTAACTCCTTGGGCCCTTATGTCGCTCATGAATATTATGTCCTTTCCATAATTTTCCATGCTCTCTTTGTCTATGCTCCTTACACCTATGCTTATTGCGCTGCTGCATAGCTCCCTAATCCTTGCCATTACACAGGCATGGCACACCTTGGCACCCATGAATTCGTTTCTCGAATCAGAATGTGCATCGAAGTGTACAACGCTAAAAGAGTCCTTGCCAAATTTGTTAGACAAGATTTTTACCGCGCCTATCGAAATAGTATGCTCTCCGCCTAGCATTATTGGGAATTTAGAATCTTCTAATAGGATATCAATTTCTTTCGATATCCTGTTTACCATGCCCTCTGGCGATCCGAAGTCGGGGGCAAGCTCCTCAAGAGTGTATATTCCAAGCTTGCTTATGTCTTCTCCAAATTCCTCGCTGTATAGCTCTATGTTTCTGCTTGCTTCTACTATTGCGCGCGGCCCTTCCCTAGAGCCGGATTTGAAGCTTGCGGTAGAGTCGTAAGGCACAGGCAGGACTGCTATTTTCGCGCTTTCATAATCCTGCTCTTCAAGCCCAAACATGTTGTAAGGAGGCATTGCATTAAGCACGTGCATAACATATCACCAATTCTTTTATTGCGCAATACTATCCTTGCTAATTATAAAAAACTTTACACTTGATTTTACTTTATGATATTTGTTTGACAGTTGTTAAATATTTGACTAGCGACGTATATGCTATCTATATTTAAAAGGATTCAAATCGAATCCATTATCGCGTGATGTAATGGCAAAAGCAAATGCATCAGCTGTCTTTGTGCTGGAATTCATAGGCAGCTTGATATACCTGGGAGTAATTGCCTTGATGGGCATGAACTTCAGCGCAGTGCTAAGCGGATACGGAAGTCTTTGGACTCCATTGCTATATGGAACAGCAGTGCTTGCCTCGGTAGCGCTTTTCATAACAAGCTTCGCTAACTTCTCTCACATGGGAGACTTTCTTGCAAAGTATGCATTCTGCGAAACAGTTGCTGCAGCGTTCTCCTTGTTCATACTGACTGCAGGAGTAGCAAGCAACTTGTGGTTTAGTTCAAGCATACTTGGCTTCATAATAGCAATGCTCGGCGCCGCATATAGCGGTCAAGGGATCCTAGGCAAGAAGTAAGTCCTCTTTTTTATTTTTTGATTTTTAGTTTTTTAAAGCCGAGTCCTTAATTATTTGGCATTGAACTGGTATCTTTTATAGCTTCCTCCTTTTTTTTCGCTGATAATGTTATTAGCTTTTGCGCCTTTTAAATTATTAAAAATTAAGGTGTTGACATGGTAAAGATAGGGGAAAAGATTCTGGATTTTGAAACGGATGCGTATGTAAATGACAACATAAGCAAAGTCAGGCTTTCCGATTATAAAGGCAAATGGGTCGTAATGATCTTTTATCCTGCAGACTTCACTTTCGTCTGCCCTACCGAATTAGAGGAGGCCGCAGAGCATTATGAAGAATTCAAAAAGCTTGGTGCAGAAGTGCTCAGTGTAAGCACTGACACGGTATACTCCCACAAGGCTTGGCACGATACCTCTCCTTCAATAAAAAAGGTGAAATATCCTATGCTTGCCGATCCCAGCGCCAAGATATGCAACGAATTTGGCACATACCTGGAAAATGAAGGCGTGTCGTTGCGTGGCACTTTCATAATAGATCCAGACATGGTGCTAAGAGGTATGGACATACACGACAACAGCCTGGGAAGAAGCACCAAGGAGATACTCAGGAAGCTTGAAGCTGCAATATATGTTCGCGAGCATCCGGGCGAGGTTTGCCCAGCAAGCTGGGAGCCTGGAAAAGGGACGTTGAAGCCAGGTCTTGAAATAGTAGGCAAGATATGAAGAAAGCGCGAAAGCGGTTTCACAATTTCAGCATTTGATTAAATGGTGTAGATAATGGCAGGAAAAGCAATATCAAATCTCGCCATAGCGATGGGCGTAATCGTAATATTGGCCGATCTGTACTGGACAGCAGTTAGCTACGCAGTGCCTTTATGGCTTGCACTGGGCTTAATAATTCTTGTTGCAAGCGTAATCTGGCTTATAGCAGATATCAAAATGAGAGGAAAATCCTGAATTTTATTTTGCGGATTTGCAGCCTTTCTGGCTGCATACTTTTGCTTTAAACTAGGATTCGCTGCCATAGCATTGTTTGCATTATTTGGCAAGCTCTTATTCTGACTCTTGATGAAGTTACCTTTTTGCGCTTATTGTCAGCATGTGTGTTTCGCTTTCGTATCCGAGCGCGGTCCTGAATGCGTCCTTCTCCATTGTTATCGTACTATCTGAATACGGGTCGTTCATATAGAATGCATCCTTGTCATACCCTTTTATAACTACCCAGTGAGGTGCAGGCTCAAGGTAAGGGTTTATCGCATTTGCATTGACAAGCACTATCGGCACCTTGCCTTTGCTCATCATTTTCTTTATCATATTTATAGTAACTTGCGCGTTTGTCTCTTTCACTTTTGCTTCTTTGACCTTTGTCTTTATCTCTTCAAATGAAGCCTTTAGCGCGTCAAGGTTAACTCCCTCATATACCGCAAGCTTTCTCTCATAGCCTTCATCTTTTGTATTGTTGCTGAATATCTCGACGTTGAGCCCTCTCTTCTTAAGTGCATATGCAAGTCCATACCTTGATCCGTGCCATATGCTGCCCATTACAGCCTCCTGCCATATCTTAAACTCGTCATTCTTCGTGGGTTTGTACCCCTTTTTGAAATGCTTTAAAACCATTATTGCGCAAGCTGCAGAGCTTGTGAACTCCTCCGACTGCGGATAAGTCTGTATATCATAGTTTTTAGAATCTTTTACTGTGGCCATGCGGAACACCTTTTATACAAGCATAACGTGAAACAGGCACTTGAACCTTTTCGAAACCCAAGCGGGCATGAGGAAAAGCATGCAGGGAGGGAGATGTGTTCGCTTTTTGAACTCCCGTAGGCCTAAGCCAACGGATCTTGAGTCCGTCGCGTTTGACCAGGCTCCGCCATCCCTGCACGCTCTTTATTATCAACAATCAATTTAATAAATCTCGCCGTGCAAAACACTGCTCTAGGCTCCGCTGCTATATTGAATCTTATTATATATTTATACTTTTGCCTGCTTTTACTTTGCTCCAAAGCATTCGGCGAATTCTCTCACAGCAATCCGAATTGCTCATGCGTGCCTTATTTTGTATCGTCCAAATTTAGCTTTATGCGCTTGGTATATGCTCTGCAAGCTTTTATCTCGACACTTTCGCCTTGCTGCACACTAACGCCTTTTCTGTTGTCGCCTACCCCATACAACCTAGCCTGCGCTTTTCTCCTTAACATTATACGTATGACTGAGCCAAAGGGCACAGTATATCTTAGGGCCTGCAGGTCCTTTTCGTCCTTTCCTTCCCTCCTAATATATGTAGGCAGTATGTGGCATATCCCTATTTCATCTTTGCCTATTTTGGAAAATTTTCTGCTGTCAAAAACGTTTCCAGAGACAATTTTGTCTGGATATGAAAAGTAGCCTGTGGCGCCAGCACTTGCTGCAATTATTACTCCATCTCCTATTGCAAATTCCCTTATCATTTTTCTTGGTGTTTTAATCCTTAGCTCATACCTCAATGCATTGCTTTCAATGGCCCTCTGTAGGTACACGTCAGTAAAAGTCTCGCCCTTATCCAAATTTGCCATCTTAATGCAAAGTCTGCCGTAATTTTCTATCTTATATTCTCCGTTTTTAAGCGCCTCAAAAGCTTTTTGAAGCTCATTCAAATGCACTTCTGCCAAGACTCCTTTTGAACCCAATTCAGAATGTTTGCCTCTTCCAACAAAAAGAAGCGGAAGGTTTAATCTGCTTCCATAAAACCCAAAAGTGCCGTCGCCTCCTATCACTATCCCTGCTTCTGCGCCCTTTTTAACTAATTCAAGCTCCGACTTTTCCGCGATTCTTGCAACTTCCTTCATAGAGCTATGCATATTCTGCTCCGCAAGCAGCAATACCTTGCCTATCCTTTTCATACCTTATCACGAATTTATTTTCCAAGTATCCAAGCAATTGCCATTCCTGCTTAGCATAAGAATCTTATGTGCTTTAATGCTTGCGGTGGAATAATTCCTGCTGTAAAGCCTGGCAATTTTCAAAACCTTTTTATTATTTGTTTAACTATCATGAGATTGAAAGTGGGGGTTGAGACAGTGTCTGCTTCTGAACTTGAGGAGAAGATAAGGGCAAGCGAGGAGCTCGAGAACCTTCCTATGCTTGCCTCTCATATAAAGGTAATGCTTATCTCTGGGGCAAGCTTCTTTACAGATGCTTATGACCTATTTGTAATAGGTATAATTCTTATAATGCTCAAGCCTATTTTTTCACTCTCAGCTTTTCAGCTTGGCATGCTTGCAAGCTCCGCATTATTTGGTGCCGTTATAGGGCCGTTGATATTTGGCACTGTCGGGGACAAGATAGGTAGAAAATACGCTTATTGGATAACAATGCTTATACTAATAATAGGAGCGCTAGGCTCAGCAACATCCGCGAATTTTATTTCCTTGTTTATTTGGCGATTCTTCTTGGGTATAGGAATAGGTGGTGACTATCCCCTAAGCTCTACAATAGTAGCCGAATATGCAAATAAAAATGACAGGGGGAAGCTTATCTCTTCTACATTTGCAATGCAGGGATTCGGGATTATAGCGGGAATAGGAATTGCATTGCTGCTCCTTTCTGTAAATATTCCAACTTCAATAATCTGGAGACTGCTGCTTGCATTTGGGGCTATCCCTGCCCTTTTGATTATATATGCAAGGACAAGGCTTTCAGAAACTCCTGCATATAACATAGCCAAGGGCAAGATTTACTCTGCAAAATCTACCATTTCAAATCTAAAATACGGCGAACTCCATGCAGAAAGCAGCAATGAAAATGCAAAAAGGCAAAGGGCAATCTCTTTTATCGATTTCGTAAGAAAAAGATGGCAGATCGTAATAGGCACTTCTCTTTCTTGGTTTCTTATGGACATCTCCTATTACGGCACTTCAATATTCACCCCTTATATCACTACTTTGATAGGGTTCAAGGGTGTTTTTGGCCCCACCGTTGCATCAGCAACCTTGCTGCTTTTTTCTGCGGTTCCTGGCTATTGGATTGCTGTCGCCTTGATAGATAAGGAAGGCCGCAAGCCTATGCAGGCAATAGGGTTTTTTGTTATAGGCATTGCATTTGTCGCATTGGCGATCTTTGGCCAAGCCCTGCTTAGCAAATACCTGCTCCTTTTCTTTGTAGTATATGGAATAACCTTCCTATTCACGAATTACGGGCCAAATACCACTACCTACGTCTATCCCGTTGAGCTCTATCCTACGGATCTGCGAGCGAGAGGTCACGGCATCGCAGCCCTAAGTGGCAAGTTTGGTGCAGCAATATCTGCGCTTTTCTTTCCTTTGATAATAGAGCAGATAGGAAAATTTGGCCTTTTGTTCATGCTAGGGTTGATTGCATTCATAGGGTTTGCCGTAACGGTGCTTTTCCTTCCCGAGACAAAAAAGAGATCACTGCTTGAAACATCGAAGGAGCTGGAGCTTTTTATGGTAGGTGAACTGCTCTACAGCGAGTTCACAAGCCTATCAAAGCATATTAGGAAAGTTTCTGAGCTTCTTGCACAGGAAATAGAAGATAGCACGTTGCGGGAAGAGAATTTCAAAAAGATAAAAGAGGAGGAGCATCTTGCAGATTACACGGTAAGAAAAATAATGTACTACCTTACAAATGTCAAATCCAATACAATTGCTTATACCGACATATCCCATCTGGCAGGGCGGCTAGACGACATAATTGACGCGGTTGAAGCTGTATCAGCAAGGATCCAAATTTATAAGGTAAAACCAACAAAGCTCATGAAAGACTTTTCCCTTACTATACTTTCCTCTTCTGAGATTGTAAGCAGCGGAATAGTGCTTCTGAACAAGATACTCCAAAAAAGTTCAAGGCCCCAGGAAGTTTCAGAGCTGTACAAGCAGGTTTCGATACAGGAAAACAAAGGCGATGACATATTAAGAGACTCGCTAAGAGAGATAATGCAGTTTAAAGACGCTAAGGAAATAATCAAATACAAGGAAATATACGAATTGCTGGAGTCTATCACTGATAGGTGCGTAGACGCAGTTGACGTGATAAGCGACATAGCCCTGAGATACTATAACAGTGTTAAGTGACTGCATAGCGGAGCTTTGCCCTGATCTTCGCAACTTATTGAAACCTGCATAAGTAATAAAAAGATTAGATTCAAAAGATTCTCGGGTAATATGGTATCAACAAAGTCAAAAGATATCAGCAAAGCTGAAGTGTGGCATCTTTTCGAGGAAGCAAGTTCATTGTTTAACAAGGGAAACTATAGAGAGACTTTAAAATATCTACGTGAATTACTGCCTTGGGCCGAACATAATGCGGATAATCGCCTGCTAAGCATGTTGTACTTCATGAGTGGATTTTCACTGCTCAATGAAAGTAAGTTTGTAGCTGCATTTAAATATGCAAACAAAGCCATTTCGCTATACGATCTGCCGATATTCCACGTGTTAAGAGGCTACGCCGAATATGAGCTCGGCGATATGAACGCCTCAATAGAAGACATCACAAAGTATATAGATTCCGCAGGCGCGAAAGATGCGTTTGCATTCAAGGAAAGGGGCTGGGCATATCAGAATTTAGGTGAATGGTCTAAATCGGTAGCAGATTTTGAAAAGGCAATGGAGCTTGGGGACAATTCTTCGGAATTGTTTCACTATTTGGCAATATCTCTGGCGAATTTAGAAAAAAATGAAAGCGCCATAGAATACTTCAAAAAAGCGCTATCACTCGATCCAAATTTTGAATACGCTTATTCACAAGAAGCGAAGACACTGCTTAAGGTTGGCAGGTTCGAAGAAGTAGTGGCACTAGTAGAATCAGCAAGATCTCGTGGCATAGATAATGCAGATTTACATCTATCCAATGCTGTCGCATATATCGGCATAGGCAATTACGAAAAAGCAAGCGCCGAGCTGCTAACCGTAATGGTTCCTTCTGCAGATTTCGACTCGCAGGCTATAGAGCTGCTAGGCGAAATAGGCAATTACGTGGGAATAGCTCTAATATACATGAAATGGTCTAATCTATATCCCAATGCGCCTGGGTTCTACAAGCTTCAGGTGGAGGCCTTAACCAAGGCGATGCAGTTGATAGACGAGGATGAAGATGCAGAATTATATAGCAACTTAGAAAATGAAATAGAAGAAATTTCAAGCAAATATATCAACGCCATGGACTCAGAAGAAGAAGCCTGGATCTCCTTTGAAGACTTCGGCAGCATAGCCAAAAGACTTAGAGGTTATTACAACGGCAATTCAGAAGAATTAGAAGAGGCCTTTGATTCATGCGAAAGGTTGATACATAAATACCCTGATATGCCAGGAGCATACAAAATAGAGTCCAGTATCATAATGAAATATATTAGTGAGCATCCCGGTATTATAAATGAAAAGCCGGAGCTGCTCGAGACCCTCCTCAGGAACGAATCAACAGCTACTTCACTGCTGGACGAAAATTCAAAAACAGCAGGCTAATAATTTACTGCTCTAACCTCTTTTTTTGACAACTACTATCTTGTGCAGCTCAACCAAGTTTTCTTTCTCTGATTCCTCCGCCAATTCTTTTAGCCTGTCTTGCGGCAATGCGTTGCAGTGCTTTTTAAATTCCCTTTCAATAAAAGTTTTATCCACTACATACTTTACAAATTCTTTGTCTATTCCATTTTCCTTCATTTTCTCTATTACTTTTTCGAGATTTTCCTGCGGGATGTAAAACTTTCCATATAGCGAAACTGAAAAATCGCCGAGCCTCAAAAATATATCCCCATTTTTTTCAGTAGCAAATCCCTTCGAAATAAGTTCTTTCCTGTTGCTTTCTAAATAATTCCTCAGCCTCTCTTCAATTTTTTCCTTCTCCTTCCAAAGGTCATTTATTCTATCCCTCAGTTCCGCACTCCTCGCTGCCATGTCCTCTATCGGCTTTTCTAAAGGGTCTTTCCTTAGGAAATCTTCAAGCTTAGTGCTGATTGTGTTATCATTAAATGCCTTCTTTTGCTTTTTGTAACTTACCATTTGAATCACCTCAAATCCAGTTGCGACAAACACAATAACATAATACACAAATATGTAAAATACTTTTTAATCAATTTTTATAGCACCTCTCCAATTGCAAATATCCTGGGCATTCTGCTCCTGAGCAATACAAAAAAATCGCCTTTTGCCAATGGCACCTTTCTTACAAGTGAAAGAGATATAGTATTCGTTTTGCCGTCAAAACTTTTAACTTCGGCGTCGCAAGCAATAAAGTTTGATACCATTTCATATCTTCTGCCTTCAGCAATATCCTCGCCCCATACATCTGTAAGCTCGAGCTTCGCCGAGATCTCGTCAGTGCTTCCAATTTTTTCGGTTGAAAGAACATCTCCCTTATCTATTTCGTCATACTCTATGTTCTTCAGTGCAAGCCCTACCCTCGTGCCTACGCCCGCCTTGTCTATGTCCACATCCTGGGATTGTATCGATCTTATAAAAACCTCCTTTCCTGAATTGTGGTATAATGTATCGTGAGCATGCACCACCCCATTTTTCACTAATCCTAAAGCAACAGTTCCTACGCCTTTAACCGGGAATACTTTGTCTATCAGCACTACTGTTTTCGTGTCATTCTCTGCAGAAATGCTTTTTGGCTGGTATCTTATAATTTTTTCAACAAGCATATCCCTCTCAGAAATCTCATGGTCTATTCCTTTTGCAAGCGCCCCAACATCGTTCTCTCCTGTAAATATGACCTTTTTCTTCAAGAGTTTTGCTGCTACTAGCACCTCCCCAAAAGCGGCGTCTACATTATTTGTGTTAAGTATAATTTGGTCTGCGAGCATCAATGTCTCTGCAACGCTATGGAACTTATCCTCTGGATTGGAAGGTACCAAGCAAACTATCGTATTGCCCTCTTCCTTCCTGTTGAAGAATATTATCCCGTTCTCAGAGCCTTTCTTCCCTATGCTTTCAGCTATGCTCAGATCATACGGCACAGCCACAATATAATGCATTTTTACACCTGAGCTCAAACGCTTTAATCGGTTAAGAACTAA
This sequence comes from Candidatus Micrarchaeia archaeon, assembly GCA_049964795.1. Classification (GTDB taxonomy): domain Archaea; phylum Micrarchaeota; class Micrarchaeia; order Micrarchaeales; family Micrarchaeaceae; genus JAKATY01. Next base: position 14,624 of record JBMFWY010000017.1, read on the forward strand.
AAGTTATAAATATATAGATGCAGATAGATAAATTAGCGATCAGGGGTGGGTTCAATGCTGGGATCTATTTGGGCGATGAGCGATGTGGAATTTGCCTTTTTCTTGCTGTTTACTGGTCTGCTTGTAAGTATCATAATATATCTTGTAGCTTGCGGATTGCTATCAAAATTGAACAATAAAGACAAGAAGTTCAAAAGATAGCTTTTCTCCCAAGTCATATCCTTTCTAATTCTAATAAATGATATAGTTTAGTATTGTCAATTGTGTCTTAGGCTAAGGATTGGCATGTAGGTTCAGGCTCTTGGGACTTCATTTCGCAAAAGTTCTTATTCTTGCCCTTTTTCAGAAAGTTTTATATATGAAGCAAG
>JBMFWY010000018.1:0-14137 GCA_049964795.1 Candidatus Micrarchaeia archaeon
AGGCCTTTTCGAAAAGGTGTTTAACCTTTTTTTGATAATTCAATATGACGCGCATGCATACGCAAATAAAGCAAAATGCAAAAGCCCCGTCTACAATGAAGTACCTGATGACCTACGGCTGGAAGATATTCATAATATCAGTTGTTCTTGGTGCTTTGTTTCAGTCAATTTTAATAATTTATCAACAAGTTCTGACTTTTTCAACAAAGCCACCTAGGAACCTGACAAATTATAAATCTTTTCTTCGTCGTTAAATACAATCCCTACAGCAGGGTTGTTTTCTCTCTTTCAACGGTAAACCCCTACAGAGAGTAGGAAAAAGTAATAACATGAATATAGCGATCATAAATACAGACCCGGCACCCCATTGCATAGTATCCGCTCAACGGTAATGCCAACGACTATAGCGGCAATGGCAACAATGGTCAGGCAACAGGAGTAATCTATGTTTCAAACTGGTATTCTGGCTACACGCCACCGTAACTTATACTTTTTATTCTTATTAAAACTCTGAATCATGAATTTATGTAAAGAGAGTATAGAAAGCGCTGTGCTTTTATCTCCTATCAAAATACGCACTCTCTTTGAATTTGAATGCTTATCAAACACCAAGCGGTTCAGAAAAAGTGGACTGCAAACCACCTTATTGCCTTCTTTATCCAGATCCTAGTTCCGCTTGTGTTCTTCTTTATATCCTTTATCATAGACCTGTAAAGGATCTTCTCCTGCGGGTCAAGCTTCCCTTCCTTTACTATTTGCTGCTTCTTTCCATCTACTACCTGCGTTTCCGTCACGCTTATTACATCTTTCTTTACCATGCTATACCATTCATCAAGCGTGCTTCCGCTCATGTCCTTGTCCTTTAATATAGCCAGCATGTCTGACATGTTAAGCCTCCTCTCCTTGTTGTACTTGTGCTCATGCAGAAGAGGCCTCATTGCCGCTTTGTCGCATATCCTCTCTATGTCTGCAGGCGTATATCCCATAGTTGCTCTTGCAAGCCTTCCATAGTTCAGTCTGCCTTTAGGCTTGTTTCTTGTATAAAACTTGAAAAGCTCTACTCTCTCGCGATATTTAGGCGGAGGTATGTAAATGCTGTCTCCAAATCTTCCGCTTCTCTTTAGGGCGGGGTCTATGTCCCAAGGCTGGTTTGTTGCCCCTATGACGAATATCCCTTCAGGGTTTGCCTCAACGCCGTTCATTTCAGTAAGAAACTGGTTCACTGCCAGCCTTATGGAAGAGCTTTCGCCCTGCGGGCTACCGCCGCCCCTCTTTATGCCAAGCGCATCCAGTTCGTCAAAAAATATTATACATGGTATATTTTCTCTTGCCTGCTGGAATATAGCATGCAAGTTCTTCTCGGTGTTGCCCGTATACATGTCCACGATTTGGTTTATCCTAGCTATTATTACATTAGCCCCTGCCTCTCCTGCTATTGCGTTTACCATGTATGTCTTGCCTACTCCTGGCGGTCCGTACATTAGCAGGCCTACCCCTAGCTTCTTCCCATATTTCTTGAAGAGTTCAGGATGCTGTATTGCAAGCACAACATTGTCATACAAGTATTCCTTTACCTTCTTTGAGCCTATTACGCTGTCGAATTTCAAATTTGACTTGTAAAATGCAACCTTCTTTATCTGGCCCTCTTCTATTATGTCCTTCTCTTCTTCCTTTCCCTTTTTGTAAGTCTGGTTTTTTTTAGGGGTGCTTATTTCTACTTCTTCTTCCTTGCTTGTTTCGTCGGTATTTATGTGCATCTTCATGTCTATTTCTTCAAGCTTCTTTTTTGCTTCTAAAAAGGCGGGATTGTTGTTCAATGACCTTTCATACCAGTACCTTGCGCCTATCAAGTCATTTCTTGCCTCCGCAATATCTCCCATCAAAAATGGCGCATCATGGCTGTTCGGCTGAAGCTCTATTACTTTCTCAAGGTCATGCATTGCGTTTATGGGCTCATTCAGCACTTTTTCAGTGAGCGCCCTGTTAAAATAAGCATCAGCGTAGTCGCTTTTTATCTCTATTGCTTTGGTATACTCATCTTTTGCCTCTTCGAAGTTGCCTTCTTGAAAGAAAGAATTGCCTTGTCTCCAGTGGTCTTTCGCCTGCTCTTGTTGTGTTTTCTGCTCCTCTCCTTCCTCTGCCATATTCTCATTTTCTTTTATTGATTACGTGTAATTCTCTAATATTTATAATTTTTGTTTGCTCGAATTTCCGTTTTCATCAGCAGCGTCAAGGAACTTGTTGAGCTCCTTGTCAACTCTGCTTATGCCTGGAGTCTCCCTCGGCACATTGTTAAATTTTATATTGAAAAATTTTGAGGCGAGCTTTGAAGCTTCATAATACAGATCCTTGAGGTTTCCTGACCTCACTTTGTATCCTTTGCCAAGCTGCCCTATTATAAGTGTGCTATCCGAGAACAACTCTATCTCTATATTTTTGGGGTCATTGTGGCTTGCACACCATTCTAGCGCCTTTATTACCGCCATGTATTCCGCATAATTGTTCGTCTTTATTCCGTTGTAGAAGACGTCTTTTGCGATTAGTTTGCCTTCTTTATATATTTCATAACCAGAGGCGCTTTTGCCCGGGTTGCCACGCGATGCGCCATCTGTATATATTGTCAGCTTCTCCAAAGTTTTCACCTGGTCCAGAACACATGGAAATGTATATTTTGCCGTCAACTGTTAGTTGCGCAGAGCTTAATCTTTTGCCTATTATTTTTTCTTAGCTTGTTTTTAAAGCGTTATGCTTGTGTAGTTAATCTATTTTTATATGTTATACTAAACTTATACATGATTGATTAATACTTTTGATTAATATTTGCTGCATGACAATTCCGCAATTGCTTGCGCTAGCAGGTTTGGAAATTTGCAGGTCGGTAAAATGGAAGCGCTAATATTGGCAGGAGGTTTTGGTAAAAGGCTTAGGCCAATCACAGAAGAAGTGCCGAAACCCCTGGTGCCTATAGCGGGCAAACCTATTCTTGGCTGGCAATTGGAATGGTTATTGGAAAACAACGTAGATTCAATAATCGCAGCTGTAGGTTACAAGAAAGATCAAGTAATAGAATACCTGAAAAAGAGCTGCAAGGCTCTGGGGCTGGAGTTAAACTACGTGGAAGAAAGCAAGCCTCTAGGTACTGGCGGCGCGCTTAAAAATGCAGAAAGCACAGTAAGCGGCAAAGCATTCTATATGGTAAACGGGGATATAATCACAAACATGCCTCTTCACAAGCTTTCCCTAGATGGCGCATTGGCTTCTATTTCTTTGGTCCCTATGCGCAGCCCTTTTGGGATAGTTGTTGCTGAACACGGGAAGGTGCTGAGTTTTGAGGAAAAGCCGCTGCTAAAAGATTACATGATCAATGCAGGTGCATATCTTCTTGACAGGAAAATATTCGACTACGCCCCTCAAAGCGGAAGCATTGAAAAAGATGTTTTTGAAAAGCTGGCTCCAAAAGCGCTGTTGAACGCAACAAAATTTTATGATATCTATTGGAAGTCTATAGATTCAATAAAGGATATGGAAGAGGCGAGCAAGGAACTTTTAGAAAAGCCCCTGTTCTGGGCATAAGGCATGGGGTCAAAACATCACACAGCACGCGACCTTACATATGCAAAGGTTTAAAATAAATTTTGAGCAATATATCTTGCAACGGGCCCGTAACTCAGCATGGCCAGAGTGGTGGGCTTTTAACCCATCAGTCGTGGGTTCAAAATGCGCTTCTTTTAATAGGGAAGCCTTGAAACTCCCACCGGGCCCGTAATTATCCATATATTTATGCAAATTCAGCTTGGCACGCGTCTCGGCTGTTTCCCTTGCGCTCGCCTTTCTTACAGTATTAAATACCTTTCTGTGATAATATTTGCTTGCTGACGTTTGTTTAGAAACTATGCCAGGGTGGCGGAAACTGGTAACGCGTACGCCTGGAGTTGCATTCGCATACTTGTAAGCGTATGGCTCCTCGGAGCCTTCTGGGTTCAAAATAAGCTTTTGTGCAAAAAGTTTATGAATATCCCAGCCCTGGCGTGGTTCTGCAAACCTCTAGCGCTAAGTCAAAAGCAGGTGCTTTATTGGCAGATCAACAGCATGTTCATAAAGACGAAAAGGAAAAGAGAGCCACCTCCATAGTGAGGATAGCAGGCAAGGATATAGATGGAAAGCTTGGCGTGGAGCGCGCGCTCCAGTCCGTAAAGGGCTTGGGCCACAACATGTCCCATGCGCTTGCTGGAGTCATAGAATCCAAGCTTTCAATACCAAAAGATACACCCATAGGTTCGCTCGAAGAAGACAAAATTGGCATGATAGAAAAAGCGATAAAGGACCCTGTGCAATACGGAATACCCAAATACATGCTCAACAGGCGCAAGGATTTTGAATCTGGCAAGGACATGCATGTAGTAGGCAGCGAGCTGATTTTTGCAATGAGGCAAGATGTCGGCAGAGATGTTTCAATGAGAACCTGGAGAGGCTTCAGGCATCAGTATGGTCAGAAGGTGCGCGGACAGCACACAAGGTCTACAGGCAGGCAGGGTGCTACGGTGGGAGTCATGAAAAAGACTGTCGCAGCAGCCCAGAAGGCCGCAGCTTCCGGAGGCAGGGGCGGCTCATCCGAATCAAAGAAGTGATTGAATGGGGGCACCAAGGCTTAATAGGAGGAAGTATGAAAAGCCAAAGAACATGTGGAACAGCCAGAGGATCGCTGCGGATCATGCGCTCATGCGAGAGTATGGCCTCAGCAGCATGAAAGAAATATGGAAGGTGCAGACTGAGCTCAGCAGGATAAGGCGCAATGTAAGGATACTGCTTTCGCAGGAGCAGAAAAGTGTAGAAGAAAGCATAATAAGCAGGCTTGTGAAGCTCGGCGTGCTTCAATCCGGAGCAAATCTCGATTCTCTTCTTGATATTGACGACAGGAGGTTCCTTGAAAGGCGCCTGCAGTCAATCGTGTTCAGGAAAGGCCTTGCAAAGTCTATGAGGCAGTCAAGGCAGCTAATAACGCACGGTTTTATAGCCGTGAATGGCAAGAGGGTAACTATTCCAGGATATCTTGTAAGTGTAAACGAAGAAGCAGGCATACAATATTACAAGCCCATAGACATAAATGCTGGCGCCTCCGTGCATTCTGTTTCCGGATCAGAGAACAGCAAGTCTTCAGAAAATGCTGGTCAGGCATCTGAGGCTGAAAGTGAACAGGAAGGCAGCGCTTCATAAAAATATTTATCTTAAGATCAAAAAAGTTGAGAGTTGAGGTGCGATAATGGCAAAAAAAGTTGCAACAAAACCTGCAGAGCAAAAGCAGCAGGTAAAGAAAAAAGAGATCTCCTATGAGGAAAAGGCGATGGAAGCTCCGCGCATGGCTCCAAAAGCCGAGAGGGTAGCCGTAGCTCATATTTATTCTTCAAAGAACAACACACTTATTACTCTTACAGACCTTAGCGGTTCGGAGACAATTGCCATAGGGAGCGGAGGCATGATGGTAGATGCTGATTCTCAGCAAGGATCCCCGTATGCTGCAATGCAAGCTGCATACAAGGTTGCTGCTGAAGCGAAGGATAAGGGAATAACAAATATAAACGTGGAAATAAGAGCTCCGGGAGGTCATGGTATGAAAACCCCAGGACCTGGAGCGCAGGCAGTGCTCAGAGTTTTGGCAAGAAGCGGTCTCAGGATAAATAAGATAGAGGATGTCACGCCTATACCCACTGACACCACAAGAAGGCCAGGAGGAAGGCGCGGAAGAAGGGTCTGATTTCCCTTCCTTTTTATTTTTAAGAATACTTCTTTATTTTCTATTTAAATTTTAGCTAACTCTTCCAGATTTTTTCCATTTTTACTTTACTACTACTTTTTCTTAAGCACTGCGAAAAGATGCAGTGTATCATAAGGCTCCAGATAAATCTTCTCCTTCACCTCAAAAACTTCTTTCAAGGTCAAAAGCGCCTCTGCATATACTTCTTCAGGGTTTTTGGCTATGTCTATGCTCTGGGATTTTATAACAAAATAGGCAGTCCCATTTTTTTTCAAGAATCTCGAGTTTGCAAGCAGAATCTCCGACTGTTCCTTGGCGGAGACATCTTGGTAAAGCACATCGCAGCTCTCCTCCTTTATATAGGAGCCGTATTTTTCGGGATACCTTGCGTCTTCTAGTACTGGAAGTATGTTGCTTCTTTTCTCGCACACTTTTATCAGTTCCCTCATGCTTCTCTCTGAAAATTCGACTGCATATATCCTGCCCTTTTTCACTATGTCACTGACATGGCTGACAGTCGTGCCTGTTGAAGCACCGAGATAAAGCACGTTGCTGTCTTCGCGAAAATCAAAACCTTTCAGCCCTTTCAGCAATGCTGCAGCCAGCTTGCTCCTGTAAGGATTCCAAAGCCTGTACTCTATTCCGCTCTCGCTGACTAAGCTTTCATTATATACCTTCGAGCCTTTGGCGAGATTGCGCGTAGCAAGCTTGCCGTCTACGAGGAATACTCCTTCAAAAAGTCTTTTTATTTCGGCAGGCATTTCAATCACGCGCTGTGCTTTTTTATATGGCAAAGCTTTCCTGCAATATGCCAATTGTGCATGCAGGAGGAGTATACGCTCCAAATGCTCATATTCATAAAGTTTTTGCGCATATTCTTTATTAGTTTGCTTTGTTGCCGCGATGATTGTGCTTGCATCGCGCATCCTTGCTTAGGCGATCGACTATGGCTCTTGAAATTGTGCTGAACAAGATAATTGAAGAAGTATTGCCTATGCTGGGCAGTGCCTCAAACGAGGATGATCTCCTTGGCAAATTTTCCTCCTCTCTTTCCACCCTTTTTGGCATAAGCAGTGTAAATGCAATCGGAACCTACAAGTCGAAAGTCCAGGGCTCCTTATTCGAGTATGTACTTAATACAAAAAAGGTTTATGTAGACAACCAGCTCAGCGAGTATTCGGCATTTCCTGAGCTTATAGAATACAGGAACAGGGGGTACAAAAGCTGCTCGGTGCTTCCTGTTGTTTCTAACGGCAAGGTTGTAACACTTCTCGAAATGCTTTCAGAACAGGAAAACAAGTTCACAGAAGATCTTGTAAACAGCATAGCATTTGCGTCGTACCTATTTGGTTTTGCCCTCATGTATAAGCTTGAAAGCTCAAGGAACGTAAAGCTTGCAGGGTATTTTGACGCTGCATTCAATTCGCCATTGCCCCAAATGCTTGTTTCTAAAGACGGTTCTATAATAAAATTCAACAAACCTGCAATAAAGCAATTCGGCGTTTCGCAAGGGGCCAACCTTAACGCCTTGGGCATAAGCATCGACAAGGTCATTCAATCTGCAAAGCAGCATGTTCCGTTCGCCGCTTCCCTAAAATCTTCGCAGGGACAAGCGATTTATTCTTTCTACTCGGAAAATGTGAGTGACAGCACATTTTACCTGCTCGCTTCAGACAGGACAAGCAAGGATACACTTTCTTCAATTGCTTTGGCTGCCTCAGGCACGGACCGTGTATGTATGCTAATGCTTGACAGCTCCTTTTCAATAGAGGAGATCCTGGGCAATGCCGAACACATGTTCAATTATCCAGGAGAGATGCTTTACGGCAAAAGCTTTCTGGAGCTTTTGGATCAGCGCGACAGGGAATCATTCGAGAAAAGCGCCAAGGCGCTCGGACCTACAGCTTCTACCGAAAGGATAGTGGACTTGCCCCTGGGCAAATTTGGCAGCATGCACGTGCATATTGCGCTTTCGAAAATGCCGCTCGGCTATGCAGTGTTGCTTGCAAGCGACAATGCCGAAAAATATGTAAAGGACATAAGCTCGATGCTGGAGGACTTCATTTCACTTTCGCAGGATCTAATTCTTAGCGTAGACCAATTTGGCTACATCAAGGGAAGCAACATGTCTGTAGAATCTGTGCTAGGATACAAGAAGGAAGAGCTCACAGGCAAGGATGTCAAGTCAATGTATATAGAATCTGAGGTGCTCGACAGGGATATTGCTTATGTAAGAAACGGGGGCAAGGTCGACGGATCTTACGTGACGCTGCGCAAGAAGAGCGGCGAGCTCATACCCGCAATCCATTCTCTGCGCCTCATGCGTGGTTCTTCGGAAAGCGATTTAAGCTACCTATTTGTAATACATGAGCTTCAGACAAAGCGGACCTTGTCAGATCAGGAGTCGAAGCTCAAGTCGCAGGAAAGCGAAATAAAGAGGCTGAGGATGGTGAGCGATCTAAAGTCGCAATTCATCTACAACATTTCGCACGAGCTCAAAACGCCTCTCACTGCGATAAAAGGTTTTGCAAAGCTTCTTTATGGAGGTGAATTTGGTGCGCTGACCGATGAGCAGAAAGGCTATCTCAACACAATATTGGACGAATCTGATAGGCTGCTGCTTATCATACAGCAGGTTTTGGATGCGTCGAAGCTGGAAGCCAACAAGGTAAAGCTGGACTTGAAAGAGGTGGACTTCAAGGTGATGCGCAACAACCCAAGTATAAACGCGCTTGAAGAATCCGCAAAAGGTAAAGGTCTCTCCTTCTCGTGGACTGTGGACTATGACGTTCCAACAATAATAGCAGATCCAAACAGGCTTATACAGGTTTTTGTAAACTTGATAGGCAATTCAATAAAGTTTACAGAGAAAGGTGGCATAGACGTCCATATAATACGCAAGAGCAGAAAGAGAGTAGAGTGCAAGGTTTCAGATACGGGCATAGGCATAAGCGATGATGACAAGAGGAAAATATTCAAGAAATTCTACCAGGCGCCCAAGAAAGATCTTGTCAAGCAGGATGGCGCAGGAACAGGCTTAGGGCTTTCAATAACAAAGGATATAATTTCTCTTCACGGCGGCAAGATAACGTTCGAGTCGCAGCAGGGCAAGGGCACTACGTTCTCCTTCATACTTCCTATAAGGCCCCGCGAAAAGAAAAAGGAAAAGCAGCAGCCGCAGCAGGTCGAAAGCCCCGCACCCGCCAAGCCTTCAGCATAGCAGACTTTTTTGGGCCTCAAATGCAGCGGCCGTTCGCCTACTTTTCACACTACTTCTATGCCGCACGCGTTGCCTACCTTTAGCGAATCTTCATAGCCTTTGTAAAGTGCCGTATAATTGCTGTCTAGGAATACTCCGCTCAACGTAATATTTTCTGTAGTCATTGAGGAAATGTTCACCTCTATTGACAGTGCCTTGCCTGTAGTATGCGGAGAGTGCGAGTAAGTGTAATAGGTGTAGAAATACAGGTAAGGGCTCTTGGTGCTGGAGATGCTACCATTAAGTTTGTAAGGCACCAATGCGCTTTGGTTTTGGTATGTTGCAGGGCCTGACGGGCTTGTGCCGTAATATGCCTTGTAGCTGGAGTTGTAAAGTGTGCTAGAGCACGCAGTAGTATTGCTGTACGCCGAGGAATAGTTTAGCATAAGCGGATACCATATGCTGCTCTCCAATGCCTGCATAACTTTTGTGTCGTTGCTGGGCTGCGAAGCCTTGACTGTTGTCGTGGCTGCAATTGTGGTAGTTGGGGTTGTCGATTTTGCATTTGTGCCTGTGGCGTTTGCGCTTTCATTGGTTATTATTATTTTTATTCCTGAAGAGGAGTTTTGGGCTCCTGGAAGCATGCTCTTGTATTGCACTTCGGCATAGTCTATTGCGACTCCCAGCGCCGGATCTATGGGTATAAGCGTAACGTTTGCCACATTAGCAGAAAGGCTGTTAAGCCTTATTCCCAAGCTTGCATATTGTGTGCCGAAGCCTATGTGCGTAGTATTGCCTAGGTTTGCCTTAACAAGCATAGTGTCACTTGTAAATATTGGCAGCTTTGAAACGTAAAATACTGCTTCATTGCCCGAATGCAATGCAAGGCTTATTGAGAAATAAACTCCATGCATATCTACAAGAACTGGCGATTGTGATACTTGGACAGCTCTTTCCGAGCTCAAGTTTAAATAGCCGTTTCCCTGCAAGCCGATCGCAGCCATCGCCGCGATTATTATTACAATAAGCAAGTAAACAACATACTTTGCAGTTTTATGCCTCCTTTTTGGAGGAATCTGCCTTCCAGGGTAAGACATCGACACGCTTTCCATATAACCATCGCAAACGCGTAGCAGCTCTTTTTGAGTATGATTAAATAAAGCTTTTAACCTTTGCCTCTGCGCTCTCTTTTGCTGCTTTTTCTCAACGCCCAAGCAAAATTATAATATTGTTGTGTGAGTAGTTAGTTTAGGTGATCATGTGCCAGAAGACAGCTTCCTACCGGATGTTTTGTCAATAATAAATGACAAGCAGCAAGTTACGTACAGCGAGCTTAGCGACATAGCTTTCAGCAGGAACATACCAAAGGACAAGCTGGACAGCGCACTTTCTAGCCTTGAAAGTAACAAGATGATCGCCTCGAGGAGCATAGGCGGCATGCTTACATATTATACCCTTGAGCAAGACGCTATAAGCAAGGTGCTTATAGTAGAGGACGACAAAAGCATAAACAAGCTCATGGCGCTTTCAATAGGCAAGGGCTTTGAGGTAAAGCAGATATATGACGGCGGAGAAGCAATGCCTGCAGTAAGAAGCTACAAGCCGCAGCTTGTCATACTTGATCTAATGCTGCCTCACAAGGACGGCCTTGACATATGCCAAACAATAAAGGAAGATCCCGAGACAAGCGGCACTATAGTAATACTTGTAAGCGCGATGGATCCTACAAGCAACAGGTTCAAAGGGATAAAATATGGGGCAGACTATTACATAAAGAAGCCTTTTGACCCAAGCGAGCTGAAAAGCCTTGTCACTATCTTCCTGAAGAAGAAAGGGAAAAGGTTTGATCCTCTTGTGGATCTGCCAAACGAAGAGAGAATTTCAAACGCTGTGAGCAAGTCTATAGATTCAGGAGAGGATTACGCGATAGGCGCATTGAGGATCACTAATCTGGGCTCATATGCGAAAAGATTTGGGGAGAAATCCGCAATGGTAATAATAAGGCTTGTCTCGCAGCTTTTGCAAGACGCAATAAACAGCAAGGCTACGGGCGTTTTTGTAGGGTTCATGAACACAGAAGACTTCATAGTAGCTGGCAGGCGAAGCGATGTTTCTGCTGCAGTAGAAAATGTAAAGCAGGAGTTCAATGCTGTAATGCCTTTCATACTGCAAGATGAGGGCTATAAGATGATAGATCTCAATATAGAGAGCCTTTTCGAATCCAACGAAGTGCCCAAGCTGTCGCTCGAATACAGCGAGCTCGAGAAAAGCGAGATAAAGAAAAGGGTTGATGAGCTTAACAAGGAGAAGGTCGCAACATCAAACGGCGAGATAGGCGCGTATACCTACGAGGAGCTGCAGAAACTTTTTGGCAGAGAGGATTTTGACATAAAGATAACGCGTGACGGCGACTCGGTGCGCCTTCATGTAAGCAAGACGGGCGAAAACTAATGCTGTACAAAACAATAAAATCTTCAGCCGCTAAGCGCAGCGCGAGGTCTCAAGCTGCATTGGATTTCATGGTATCCTATGGCATAGCAATAATGATAATCACCATAGCTCTTTACATAATCTTTTCTCTCGGTGTTTTCAATCCAAAGCTGGCTTCCCCGCAGTGCACTCCCTCTCCTTCCTTTATATGCCTTTCATATTCGATAAACAAAACCTCTTCGTTTTCAATTATATTATCCCAATCAACAGGTGGCACCATGTACATAACCGGTGTCGCGTGCTCTAGCGCCGTGAATTCGACTTCAAACATACCTGCATACGGCAATGTGCATGTTCTACCATATTCGCTGGCTCCTCAATACTATCCGAACAACGCACTGCAAAACGGTGCATACCTTTACAGTGACAACGAAACACTTCTCCAAGTATTTTGCTACAATAGCAAAGGAAAGGCTACAAGTTCATTGGGTTATACTTTTACAGGCTATCTTTGGATAAACTATACATTTTCAAACCTGCCTTCAGTACATTACATAAGCAAAGTCGCCTCGTTCACCGCAAGCTATACTTGAGTCCAAAGTGTAGAAATGCTTTGCCCCGCGTTGCAGTAGCAATGCAATAGGTATCTATTGCATTTATAAAGTTATTTTGCCAAATAACTTTTATTGAATTAAGGTGTTGCAGCATGAGCGCAAGAAGGGTTGCTTGGCTTTTTGTCTCGTTTGCAATGCTTGCTGTTATGTTTGCCCAGCTCTCTTTCCCCTCTTACGTAAAAGTCATTGAGCCTTATGGCGCTGTTGTGCATCAAGGTGGAAGCGTATACCTTGGCAATATCGGACCAGGCCAAAGCTTCTATATTGTCATCTCTCCAAATACTACCTCAAGCTCCGGCAAAATGGTAGAGCTAGGCTGGAACAAGCTTGTAGTGACAGGGCTCAGCGGCTGGGTCGTTGAAAACTCCTCACTTTACTCCTCTGCTCCTTCAGTAGAGATAACTCCCCCTTCATACACTCCGTTTGGAGTCTATGGATTCAATGTAACGGCCATAAATATAGGAAACTACTCTGGTTTGGGAAACCTTACCTTTAAGGCTTACATCAATGTTACTTCAAAAGTATTCAGCTTTAACGCTTCGCCTACAATAGCCAACGCAGGCATAGGCGTTCCCGCATACATTAGCATAAGGATAAACAACACTGGCGTTTCAGACAATCCATTTGTAATAAGCGCTTCGGGGCTTCCAGGATTCAACGAAAGCGACATAGTTATTGCCCAACATAGCACAGCGAGAAGCTTCCTATTCCCGATTTACGAGGATACTCCAGGCACGTGGCATGCAATGCTGAAGATAAGCTCTTTGACTAGCCCTTCCATATATGAAACAAAGAACATTACTTTAATAGTAAAGCCGAGCATGGAGAACGAGCTTCTTGCGCTAGGCAAAGGGACAATAATCTACCCTGTGCTCTATGCTCCTGCATACGCCATACAGTATTTCATAGGTTTGCTTTTCAAGGGCAAGTAACAATATCTCCGCCCTGTCTTTTTGCAAGCATCTATTGCCCCATCAAGATTGCGCTTTGCAGTTGTGTATGCAGAAATAAAAAATATGGGAAAAGATAGAAATGTATAAAAGCATGTGCATCTTAAAAATGCGGTATCAATCTTTTTGCTGATTTGAATGCCCTCAAAAAAATCCGAGAAGGCAGCCTCCTCTTACGCAATAAGGACTGCATCCTTGCTGGATCTCGTAAGGAATGCATTGAGCAGGGCAGGCCCCTCCGCGTATATTTTTGCAGTAAGGCAAGGTAACAAGTACCGGCTAGTGCTTCCAGGCGAAAAGATAGGCAGCTTGAAAATAGTCTACTACTTTGACACGGACAAGATTGCAAAATTCGCAATCTACAGCCCATTCGGCGAAAGCGAAAAGATCGAGATGAAAAACAGCATCGACGGCGAAGAGCACGACTACAAATCTTATAAAATGCAGATTATGGAACTTCTTAACAACCCCTTTGAAGGCTATTTTTCTGCAAAATCCAACGCTTCTTCTAAAAAAGCAGGGGGCGCAAACCCTATTATAATGAAAGCGAAAGATTACGATTCCCTGGTGCGGCAATCGCTGTCTTTTGCCGCTGAAGATGAAAAGATGGGTAAAATATATTATTTTGAAAGCAACGGCAAAGGGTTTCTTTGCTCGATAGAGGATTTCAACGATGAAGAAGGAACAATATTGTATGCTGAAGCAGAAAATAAAAATATATTTAACTTTATGCGGTACAACTATATCAGCAATAGAGTGGAATCGGTAAACTCTTTAGAAGGAGCTGCTTATACCCTTTTGGCTGTGGTAAGGCTTGCAGAACCGTTTCCGTTTTTTAAGCCCGAATAGCTCAGTGGTAGAGCGACTGGCTGTTAACCAGTAGGTCGCAGGTTCAATCCCTGCTTCGGGCGCACGGATTTTCTGCTTTACTGTGGTGTTGCGGATTCGCCGTTCTGTCTTTTCCTAGGCTTTGTATCAAATTCGTTTATTGGAAGTATGAAATAGAATTTGCTCCCTTTTCCGAGTTCGGATTCCACTCCTATCTTACCCTTGTGGAGGAGGATTATCTTTTTGGCTATTGACAGCCCGAGACCTGTGCCAGATTTTGGTGGCGAGATAAGGTCCTTTCTAGTGGTTGCCTGGTAAAATTCCCTGAAAAGCTTTTTTCTGTCTTCCTGGCTTATGCCAATGC
>JBMFWY010000019.1:0-11060 GCA_049964795.1 Candidatus Micrarchaeia archaeon
GCTCATTCACAAGCCTTACAACCTCGAGCCCTGCTATCTCTCCTGCATCTTTTGTTGCCTGCCTTTGGTTATCATCAAAATATGCAGGCACAGTTATTACAGCTTTTTTGACCTCTTCTCCTAGAAAAGCTTCAGCGTCCTTTTTTATCTTCTGCAGAAGCATAGCAGACAGCTCTTGCGGTTTGTATTCTTTTCCATAGATGCGGTACACATAATCTGTACCCATCTTCCTCTTGAATGCAGTAACCGTGCCCTCCGGATTTGCGACTGCCTGCCTTCTTGCCGCTTCCCCTATCAGCCTTTGGCCATCCTTTGTTATGGCAACGTAGCTGGGAAACGCCTTTCCATAAAGAGAAGCACCTTCAGCACTAGGTATTATGACAGGTCTGCCACCCTCAAGCACCGCAGCCGCGCTGTTTGAAGTTCCCAAATCTATTCCTATTATCTTTTCCATATTCTATCACCGTTTAAACATTTTTTATGCCTTTTTTGCTATTATTATTGAAGCAGGCCTAAGAACTATGTCGTTTATCGCATATCCCTTGCGCACTACCTCAAGTATTGCACCATCCTTCGTGTTTTCATCTTTAAGCTCCTTTACCATAACTATCTCGTGCTTATAAGGGTCAAAGGTGCCTTTAGCTTCTATTTCTTTAAGCCCTTCTCCCTTTAGCACTTCTATGAAGTTCGAATAAATTAGTTCTATGCCTTTTTTTGCCTCGCCCTCGTTCATCGCACTTATCGCAATTTCAAACTCGTCGAGAGTGGGTAAAAGCTTTTTGATAAGTTCTGCCTTGCCCATCTCCTTGGCTACTGAGAGATCTTTACCTACGCGTTTTTTATAATTGTCAAACTCCGCCGCAAGCCTCAAAAGTTTCTCATTGCTGCTTTCTCCCTCTAAAGATTCCTTTTCTGCAGTTTCCTTTTCTTTAGCTTCTTCTGCCTTGTTCCCGGTTAGGTTTTTCTCTTCTTTGCTCTCTTTCCTGTTTCCATTATCCTCAGCCAAAAAACCACCACATTTTGGTACTCAATCCGATATTGATCTTCTTTTTGAAGATTTCAAAATTATCCTGTTTAGATCTTCTGCCATATCCAACATTCTCCTGATTTCCCTGTCCATATCATATTCCAATTCTTTTATAACTCCCGCCATGTCTACAGAGCGCAAATAGTACCTTCTTCCTCTTTTAATTATCAATCCTGCATCGATGAACCTATTAAGATGATATATAATAGTGCTCCTAGGTATAGGCTTTCCGAACTTGAGCTCTCCGCTAGAAATGCCCTTGTCTTTCAATGCCGCATATATAAATTTTTTAAGTATCTCCTCTTCTATGCTGTCTTTCTCGTCTTCCTTAGAAAGCCCAAAGGCTTCGCAAAACCATTTTATGAGCGCATCCACGTTGTCTTTTTCCCGAACTGGTTTATCAACAGAGCGTATTACTATCTCCTTGCTACTCCTCACGTGCTCACCTCTCGCGCATGGCTCAAATTCAGGCAGCGCAGACTATTGACCTGCCCTGCCTTGTTTGAAATACGCCCGCTATACTTATATGCAAATAGATTTAAATATTTTTGCTTTTAAACAACTTTTTTTTGACATTTCAAATTTATATTATATAATTTTTCTCTGCCCTTGCAGTTTAAGCGGCGCAGACTTTTTTGCATAAGCTATATAAATTTTAAGTTTGATAGTTAAGCTGTCGAAGGTGTTGGGTATGGTCAAGTTCTCTATAATAATGTTTAGTGGGACGGCCGATAAGTTCCTTCCTTTGGGTGTGCTGGTCGATGCAGCGGCCGCAATGGGCTATGAAGTAAACGTATTTGTGACAGGTTTTGCGCTTATGGGATTTACAAAAGAAAAGCACGAAATACCATTCCCTAAAGAGTTCGAGTCGATGGCTCCAATGCTGATTCAAGGGATGAAAGCTACAAATACAAAGAGCTGGTATGACATGCTTTCAGAGGCAAAGGAAGTTGGGGATGTAAAGGTGCATGCATGCTCTCTTACGGCTTCAATGTTTAACTTAAAGAAAGACGATTTTGACCAGATAGTTGATGACATTGTCGGGGCGGCTTCATTTTTGCAGATGGCAGAAGGCGGGCAAGTTATATTCTTATAACAATCCTACGAAGGTGTAATGATGGGAAAAATAGTTGTCGATGCCAGGGGTTCCAGCTGCCCCGGTCCTATAGTAGAGCTTTCTAAGGCTTATAGAAACGCTAGGGCCGGAGATACAATAGAACTTTGGGCCACCGATCCAGGCGTCAAGGCAGATGTTTCCGCGTGGGCTGAAAAAACCAAGAATAAAATTGAAAGCATTTCCGAGCAACAGGACAAAATCATAGTATTGATAGACATAATAAATAGGTAAATTTAAATGGAGAAGCTTGTTATAGTAGGCGCCGGAGCAGGCGGTGTAATACTTGCAAATTCTCTAGACACAAAAAAGTTTGAAATCACAATTATAGACAAAAGCCCCACAAGCGTTTTTCAACCTGCTTACTTGTATGCAGCTTTTAAGGGTTATAATGCAAATATAGAAAAACCTACGCAAAAGTTGCTGAAAAAGGGGATAAGCCTTAAGATAGAAGAAGTGAAGAAAATTGACCTCGCCAATAGGAACATCGCCACTAATGTTGCTTCATACAGCTATGACAAATTGGTGATTGCAACAGGATCAATTACAGACGTAAGCCAAATAAGCGGCTTGCCTGAAGTAAACAGCAAATTTGGCGATTACCATACCAGTCTTTCAAATGCCCGAAAATTATGGCACAACTTAACAGAGTTCAATGGGGGAACAATCGCAATAGGGATGGCGTCTCCAACATGCAAATGCCCTCCATCGCCATTGGAAGGCGTTTTTCTAACTGAAGAATTTATCGCTAAAAGAAACTTGAAGGAAAAGACAAAGATTGTTTTCTTTGTGCCTTATCCGAGGGCTTATCCTGCAGAGCCGATGAATGATGTTATAGCGCCGATTCTAAGCAAGAGAGGCATAGAAACATACACTTTCTTCGATGTAGACCGCATAGACCCTGAAAAGCGCACAATTTATTCGATAGAAGGCGACGCGATAAGTTACGACCTGCCTATAATAATTCCGCCTTGCGTGGGCGCAAGAATAGAATACAACCCTGCAGAAGTAGTTGATAGCGATAGGTTTATCAAGGCAGACAAATACACCATGAAAGTGCAGGGCTTTGACGACGCATTTGCAATAGGCGACGCAACGGCCATACCCACGGCAAAATCAGGAGTCACTGCACATTTGCAGGCCAAGACAGTAGCAAAGATATTGAACGGCTTGGATGCAAAGTTTGACGGGAGGACAAACTGCCCTTTTGATATGGGCTATGGAAAAGGCAGTTTCATAATAGGCTCTTATACAGAGCCTGTTGTAAAATACCCTCCAACACGACTTAAGCTTTTTATGAAACTGATGATGGAAAAAATATATTGGCAAAGCTTAAAAGGAACTTACGATTTTATCTTTGATTTGTATTTTAAACGCACTGATCCTGCGAAATTAAACAAGAAATACGGGAGCGGTAAAGGCATCGCGAGCGCCGCGAAAGTTGACGCGAAGTGATAATCGACATTTTTGGGCGCTTGGGCTTGCGCCTTTCAATGCCAAATTTTGGAAAATGCCTTTCTGGTTCGCTTTTGGTGCTAAGGAAACCTATTTATTGTTTTTTAAAGCAGTTTGAATGTTAATGCCGTTTGAATGATTGCAATGCACAACCCTCTAATTTATAAAGAGAAGAAGGCTCAGAGCGCAATGGAGTACCTGATGACCTATGGCTGGGCCATACTTATAATATCAGTAGTGCTCGGCGCCCTCTATATGATGGGCTTATTCAATCCGAGCACGTTTATAAGCAGCCAATGCATATTCCCTGCGGAATTCAGCTGCCTTAATACCTACATGTCCAGTAATGGACAGCTTACAATAAATATAGAGCAATCGACTTCTTCCCCGATAAATATAACCGCGATAGGCTGCAATACAAATGCTACAACTACAGATATGGTAGTAGAGTCTCCTGCAGTATACGTTCCTATAGGCTCAAATGTAACATTTACAGGTATTCAATGCTGGTCCGGCAGCTCTCCATATTCCGGTACTGTAGGAAGCGTTTTTCATGGTTACATTATATTAAATTATACCAATATACAGACAGGGTTTCCACATACTACAATAGCCTCCCTGTTGCAGAAAATAACCTAATATGGCATCTGCCAAGTTTTGGTATTGAGGTCTGGCTCTACTTGATTTCGAACTTGCTGAGCGTCAGCCTTCTCTTGCTGGCAAAAGGCTTGAACTCTTTTCCATTGCCAGTAAAGAACTTGGAGAAAAATTCCACGTAGATAAGCCTTGCGCCTTGTATTCCAGGCTCAAATATGGCTATTATGAAAGTAAAGAGCTGGCCTATTATAAGTATCAGCGTGCCTGCTATTCCAAGAAGTGGCGAGTGCGCCCATGACCTTACAAATATGAAATCTATAACCCCTGCAAGGATTACAGATGCAAGAAGTATACCTACAAGCCTTGTATAAGAAAGCATATGGCTTATGAGGGATGGTATTTCCATCAACGAGTCTGCGCCTTCCGCGGCAAGCACTGTAGCTATGCCTCCTATCATCATAAAATAGGAGCTGAAAACAGGTATGTTAGAGACTCCTAGGCTTTCTCTGTGCAGCACTGCAAGCCCGAATATCACGAAGCCTATAGCGGTTGCTAGCCAGCCAAGCTTGCCTACCGCTTTTTTCCTTTCTCCTACTGCCAGACGGTTTACAAATCCGAAAATAAAGCCGGAGCAAACCATCGCAACTCCTATCCAGCCGGAGAGCACGAGCAGCTTGGGCAAGCCTATCTCTACATTAAACAGCGCTTTATACGGAAGCTGGAAGCCAAAATATTCATTAAATACTATTCCCAAAACTATCGCAAGCAGGGCTCCGGGTATTATTGCCTTGGCAAGGACTAGCAGGCCATTATTGCTCACTATCATCCCAATAAAGTTGCTTATCGATTTAGGAATCCTGCTTTTCTTTGGGGGGTGCTTTATCCTGTGTAAAAGCCAAAGCGAGAGCGCAAGCATTGCAGCGCCATATCCCGCGTCTCCAACCATAAAGCCGAAGAATATGGGGAATATTACTGCAAACATCATTGTAGGATCAAGCTCGTCGCTGCGCGGTATCGAATAAAACTTTATAAAGAACTCAAAAAATTTTGCTGTGGCCGGATTCTTCATAAGCGTAGGCGGTATCTCGTTCGTCTTCACCTTTTCTACCATATACCTGTTCTTCGTTATCTTTGCTATTTTGTTTGAAAGCCCAGGCACTTCGCTTTCTTCTATCCACCCATAGACTACAATTACCGATTTTCCTACCCCGAGCTTTGTCATTATCTCAAGCTTTTCCATCTCAAGGTCAAGCTGTTCCGTTATGGCGCTTACTATAGGGTAATATCTTTCAGAGATCCTTTGCAGCTCATGCAAGGTATCGGTTTTCTGCTTCTCCAAAATTTCAATTTCCTCTCTTGTCTTCTCCAGGTTTCTTGCTATGCTGCCGTTCATCTCCGGCACTGAAGTTACGCTGGCTTTGTATTCTTCAGCAAGCTTGCCAAATTCCCCTTCCTTGCTTTTTTCCATTGCTATGATCAAGGCCTTCGCACCTTCTATCAAAGTAAAGCCCCTCTTCTTTGCCTCACGCTTAAACTCCTGCATTTTTTTGTCTTGGCAGCGCACAAGAAAGGAAGACACCCTCTTGCCAGAAAGGTATGACAGGTCATCTATATCGCCCGGCATCATAGCCAGCAATTCCTGCAAGTCTTTTTGCTTTTTTATGCTCGCTTCTATTTTTTCTTGCCTCTTTGTAAGTTCGGAAGCTTGCTCGTCTATTTTGATAAGCCTCGCGCTTTCTAGAAGGTAGTCTATGCTTTGAAAAACATACCTCTTTTCTGCACGCTGCGGTATAAGCAGGCTTTCCAGGCCCCTGAACCTTTGTGCAAACTCGCTTATTTCCTTGTAGGATACGCTGTCGCCCTTGTTGAGCAGCTGCGCGGCCTCTTCAGGCAACTGCTCTATCTGCATTACGCCCAAGTCGTGCAGGGCAGTAAGCACGTCCTCATAGTAGTCTTTTTGGAATATTATTCTTATTTTTTGCATCTTTGCCGGTTTAAGCATTTTCTGCACCTGCGAACCTTTCCAGCTCTTCCATGAAGACGCTCAACGCATAATCGCTTTCTATGCTCTTTGCGCTTTTCGCCTTCTCCTTTGCTTTGCTTATCTCCTCCTCATAGTTCTGACCTGCTTTTTTCTTTGCTTCTTCAATGCTTTTCTGATAATGCGCTTCGGCTTTTGCCTTTTCCTTGCCCAATATATTTTGGGCTTCCTCTTTTGCTTTTTCTATCCTTTCCTGCGCCGCTTTTCTTGCTTCTTCAATCTCCGCTTCTGCGGCTTCTTCCTCAAGCTTTATCCTTTTAAGAGACTCGGCAGAATCCTCATTTGCCCTTTCCCCATTTTTGCTGTCTTCCTTCTTGCTCATGAGAATACCATTATTGCGATAAATATAAGCGCGGCACTAGCCGCAATGTTGAAAGCAAGGAGCAGCCTCGCTATCTTCTTGAATTTCTTCTGCTCTGAATTTTCTTCTCTTGGTCTTGCATATGCTTTTGCCTTCCAGCGGTCTTGCGAATATTTCGGATAATATTTATCAATTGCGTGCTTGTAGTAGCTGCCTCCTGCATCCAATTTGATTTCTTGCATGCTATTCGCCTTCGCTGCTTATCTTGCCTTTTATGAATTTTAGGGATACAATGTTGTCCCTTTCCATGTCCTCAAGTCTCTGCCTTATGTATTTTGCCTTTTCCTGCATTGCAGGTATTGCAACATTCTCTATCGCATTAGATCTCCTGTTCAGCTTTTCTATCTCATGCAAAAGCTTCCTTAGCGCGTTTTCCTTTTCGGCTATCTCTATAAGCATGTTGAAAAGTTGTACATAGGCACTTCTCGCATCCTCTATCGGCGCTGGAACGCTTATGAGTTCGTAGCTTTCAGGCATGCGATTGCCCTTTTCTATGCTTATGTTTGGTATCTTTACGCCCATGACGTTTTTTGCTTCAACGCTCGCACCTATGCTGCTCTGCTCTGCCGCTATCCTTTCGAGTATTATCCTCCCGGAAAGAACATCAGCTATGTGTATGCTCTCCCTCGCGCGCGTGACTGTTTCCCCTAAGCTCCCCATGAGCTTTTGTATTTGTCTTGCGAGATTGAAGAATTCTAGCACCAAGCTGCTCCTCTTCATTTTTAAAAGGGTTAAGCCTTTCTTGGCTATCGCTATCCTGCGCCTTGTCCTTATGAGCTCTATCCTTGTCGTCTTTATGTTGCTTTCCATCATTCCACTTTCCATTTACCGTATTTCGCTATCATTTCATCCTTTACCCTTTTCATCTCATTTTTGTCGAGCATCGAGAACAGGTCCCAGCCAAGCCCTAGTGTAGCCTCTATGCTTCTGTCTTCGTAATAGCCCTGCTTTACAAACTTGTTTTCAAACTCGTCTGCGAATTTCAGGTACAGCTTGTCACTCTGGCTAAGCGCTTCTTCACCAACTATCTCGGTAAGGCTCCTCAGCTCCTTTCCTTTAGCATAGGAAGAGAAAAGCTGGTCGGCTACTCCCCTGTGGTCTTCCCTCGTTCTGCCTTTTCCTATACCCTGGTTCATGAGCCTAGAAAGCGAAAGCAGCACATCTATGTTTGGATATATTCCTCTCCTCTGCAGCTCCCTGCTAAGCACTATCTGGCCTTCTGTTATATAGCCTGTAAGGTCCGGTATCGGATGTGTTATATCATCTCCAGGCATTGTGAGTATGGGTATTTGCGTTATCGAGCCCTTCCTGTTCCTGATCTTTCCTGCCCTTTCATAGATCGTAGATAGGTCCGTGTACATGTAGCCGGGATATCCTCGCCTTCCAGGCACCTCTTCCCTCGCCGCCGATATCTCTCTGAGCGCCTCAGCGTAGTTTGTCATGTCAGTGAGTATTACAAGCACGTGCATGTCCTGCTCATATGCGAGGTATTCCGCTGCGGTAAGTGCAAGCCTGGGAAGTATTATTCTTTCCATCGAAGGCTCTGAAGAAAGATTTAGGAACATTACCGATCTCTCAAGCGCGCCTGTTTCTTCGAATTCCTTTTTGAAGAAGTTTGCTTCTTCGCTGTTTATTCCTATTCCTCCAAAAACAATTCCGAAACCCTCGTTTTTCCCTATTATCTTCGCCTGCCTTGCTATCTGCGCTGCAAGCCTATTGTGCGGCAATCCTGAGCCTGAAAATATGGGCAGCTTTTGCCCCCTCACAAGTGTGTTCATTCCGTCTATTGCCGATATGCCTGTCTCTATAAATTCAGAAGGCTCCTCCCTCGCATATGGGTTTATTGCGCTGCCTATTATCGGCAATGTTTCTCCGCCACTTGGCGCAGGACCGTTATCCCTGGGCCTCCCTCTGCCGTCAAATATCCTACCCACCATATCTGTGCTAACGTTTATTTCAGCAGTGCGGCCCGTAAACTTTACTCTTGTGTTGGAAATGTTCATGCCTCTTGTTTCACCAAAAGACTGCACGATGGCAAGGCCGTCTCTTGTGTCGAGGACTTGCCCCATAACAGTGCTTCCGTCCTCAAGCTTTATCTCTACAATCTCGCCATAAGCCGCATCCCTGATGCCTTCAACGAACAGCAGCACATTTGTGACTCTATCTACTGTTTTGTAATACACATCGCTCATTGCTTCACCTTATTTTTGTCTCCATACCATCTATGGCATTGAGGCCTTCCACGACTTCCTTATAATATGCCTCTATCTGGCCTTCGCTTACGAATTTCATCTTTGCTATTTTCTGCTTTACCTCTATGCCTTCCAACTGTTCCATAGTAATTCCTCTTTTTACTGCTTCATATTCCTTAGCGCCCATTGTCATTATCGCCTTCAGCATCATGTACTGCTTTTTCATAGAGGTAAATGTATCAACTTCGTCAAACGCGCTTTGCTGCAGGAAATCTTCCCTTATGCTTTTAGCGATGTCAAGCGTAGCCTTGTTCGATTCTGGAAGCGCATCATAGCCTACTAGCTGCACTATCTCGTTTATTTCAGCTTCCATTTGAAGAGTCTTCATCGCTTCTCTATACAGATCGCTCCATTCCTTGCTTATATTATTTTCATACCAAGCCGCAAGGTCGTCAGTATAAAGCGAATAGCTGTTGAGCCAGTTTATGGAAGGAAAATGCCTGCTGTTGGCCAGCGCTGCATCAAGCGCCCAGAAAACTCTTGTAACTCTGAGCGTGTTTTGCGATACTGGCTCCGAAATGTCTCCTCCTGGCGGCGATACCGCGCCTATCGCAGTGACTGAACCAACATCACCTCCAAGCGTGTTGACCCTTCCCGCTCTCTCGTAGAATTCCGCGATTTTCCTGCCAAGGTATGCAGGATAGCCTTCTTCTCCCGGCATTTCTTCAAGCCTTCCTGAAATTTCCCTGAGCGCCTCCGCCCATCTTGAAGTGCTGTCTGCCATAAGTGCCACGCTGTACCCCATAT
Organism: Candidatus Micrarchaeia archaeon; assembly: GCA_049964795.1. GTDB lineage: Archaea > Micrarchaeota > Micrarchaeia > Micrarchaeales > Micrarchaeaceae > JAKATY01. Next base: position 9,595 of record JBMFWY010000019.1, read on the forward strand.
CCCTGTAGTACTCCGCAATTGTTATGCCTGTATAAATGCTTGCTTCCCTAGCAGCTACTGGCATGTTTGAAGTATTTGCTATGAGCACTGTCCTTTGCATAAGGGGCTTGCCTGTTTTTGGGTCTTTCAGCTCGGGGAAGGTGTTGAGCACTTCTGTCATTTCGTTTCCCCTTTCACCACATCCAACGAAAATAACTATGTCTGCGTCGCTCCACTTTGCTAACTGATGCTGAATAACAGTATTATGGAGTATTAAGCCGCCAAATCCACCTACAAAATTGCTGCCGTAATCCGGCACTGAGAAGTCATATACATCAAAAGGTCCTGTTTCTTCTTCTATTGATACTATCTCGTCATAATAAATATATTCGAGCATTTCCGAAAGCGATTCCGCAGCCAATTTCTGAATTTGGTTTCCTGCAGGTATGTCTATAGAAGATACAAACTTCCTGAATGTGCTGGCGGTAATCCCTTCATTGCTGCCTATGTAATTTGATATTTCAATGTTCTGCTCTACTAATTCTGAATGCTTGCCAAAGTCTCTATAGATCCGTTTCATATACTCGCTAGATAAAGGAACAATGTCTACAGAGCTGTATCTTGAATGCTTGGACTCTATGTAATCTTTTATGCTTGAAATCTTCTCGTGATCTGAATTTAGTGCTTTAAGAAGCAATTCGAGGTCATCTATACCTCTTACAACTATCTTGTAGTATAATGTGCCATCTACTGTTCCATTAGAAAGCGTATGCATAACCCCAAACCTAGATAATATATAAGAAAGATGCAATTGCAACAACTTGCTTGCAGTATTTAGCTCCACATCGCCATCGTAGAAGGAACCATTTCCTATAAAGTAGGAAGTAAAGAACGAAGAAAGAATTCTGTCTTCCGACCTGAGAATCTCCGAAGGAACTTTCTTCTCCGAAGCTATCCTGCCGCATGAAAGCAAGTTCAGGAAGTCTGCTAGCATCTTGCCAGACACTAACACAATCGGCGTTTTTCTTTCAGAGTAATCCTTTTTTGCTTTTAAGCCGAATAGCTCATTAGAAAGGAAAGCAAATCTCTCAAGAAGCTGCTCTTCGGAACTAGTAAATACTACTGTGTTGTTGCTGCGAATGAAACCTCCTGATATATACAAGCCAAGGAATTCCGCTAGTTCCGACGTAACAAATTTTGGTATCTTTTGATGCTTGCTAAGTGTTTGAGGTATTGGTAGGGCAATTGCACCTTGCCTGCTCGTTTCAAGCTTTCTGGCCGCTGCGATAAAATCCCCCACTCTTAGCTCTTTTGCTTCTGTCTCTGCTACCTTGCCGTATTCAGTTATCTTGAACAGCTTGTGGATCGGCGTTATGCGCACCTCTCTTCCTGTGCGTGTTTTAATCCTAATAAGAGTATCGCTTTTACCTTTGTAAAGAATCTTCGAAGTGCTTTTTACGAGCCTTCCACTTTTCAGCGATAGTAGT
>JBMFWY010000020.1:0-6877 GCA_049964795.1 Candidatus Micrarchaeia archaeon
GAAGTACAACTTCCTTTTCTTCAAACACTGTTTAAAGGCAAGCCTATCCGATATGTATTTGTGTGCATGGGTGATCAGAGCGTCGCTTCAAGCGAGCTGCTTGCTCATTCGATTGCCAAGACAGAAGAAAAACTTGGCAGAAAAATCGTTGTTATAGCAAGCTCCGATTTTAACCACTACGAATCTGCAGAGGTTGCAGGCTGGAAGGACAAACAGCTTATCGAAGCTTTATTAAAGCTTAATTACAAGAAATTTAATGATTCAATTTACTCTGTGAATGACAGCGCTTGCGGGTTCGGGCCTATAACAGTTGCAATGCTTTATGCGAAAGGCAAGGGCGCGACTATGGGCGCTTTGCTGAAATATTCAAATTCTGGAGAAGTTACAAAGGATTTTGAGAGTGTTGTGGCTTATGCCTCTTTGGCTTTTATATAATTGGGTTTATATGTCGCAATTTGTTTATGTAGGAAGTTATTGCCAACGGCGTGCAAGTTTAATCGGAAAGATTAGGTGAACGGATGTCTATACTCGGTATAAACGATTCTGCGAATTCCGGTGCCACTTTGTTTCATAAAGGAAATGCAAAATCCGCAGTTAATGAAGAAAGGTTTACCGGATTGAAAAATGACGTCGGATTCCCTACCAATTCGATAAATTATCTCCAAGAGGGCTTAGACAATGAGATAGAGGCGGTGGCGCTTGGATGGATAGGGGGAAATGCACTCGTATCAAGAATATTCCCTTCGTGGGATGTAAAAAGACGCAAGCAATGGCGCCGCGAAATTCCCAAGCCCTCTAGAATTAGCATGCACTTCTCGAATTTTATATATCGCATAACGCAGAATCAAAACCCAAAACTTCTTTGGAAGTCTATAGGTACTGCAATAAGCCGTGATATGACAAGGAAGAGACTCAAAAGCATCAGCTCCGATCTTTCCAGTAAGAAAATCTATGTGGTAGAGCACCATCTTGCACATGCCGCATCCGCCTATTATCCTTCTGGTTTCAAAGAAGCACTTATTGTAACGTTGGACGGAGCGGGTGATGGTCTTTCCGGCACAATCTCTATAGGAGACAAAGGCGAGATAAAGCGTCTTGCCGAATTCAAAGCCAGCTCCAGTATCGGAATATTGTACGGTGCCGCAACGCTTGCATGCGATATGAGGTACAATGAGGATGAAGGAAAGCTGATGAGTCTTGCCGCTTATTCATATCCTGTTTCTATTCCACAGCTGAAGGACTTCTGTTATTACGACAGATCGCGCAAAATGCTGATTTCAAAGATAAAAACAAGGAACGAAATACTCCTTTCAGAATACTTGAAGGACCATATCTTGTCTAACTACGATCGCGAATCTTTTGCTTATGCTATGCAAAAACACGTAGAAGATCAGGTAATTGCTATAATAAAGCAATGGGTTGAAGAGACAAAAATACATAACGTGGCGCTTGCAGGGGGATTCTTTTCAAATGTCAAGACCAACATGCTTATAGAGCATCTGCCTGAAGTCAAAAACACCTTTATATTTCCGAATATGGGAGACGGGGGTCTGTCGTTCGGCTCCGCAGCCTATGTTGATTTTGTCCTTAACGGCAGTTTTAGTGGAAAACAAGTACAGGATATGTATCTAGGTCCTTCATATAGCGATAGCCAGATAGAAGACGAGCTAAAGCTTTCAAAGAAGTCCGGCAATATAGAATACGAGCCAATATCAAATCCTGCAGAATATGCGGCAGATATTATCGCAGAGGACAATAAGATTGTGTTATGGTTTCAAGGAAGGATGGAATACGGCCCGCGTGCACTAGGCAATAGAAGTGTCTTAGCTCTGCCTATGTTTGAAGAAAATAGAAATATACTCAACATTATAATAAAGAAAAGGCCATACTACCAACCATTTGCCAGCACTATATTGGATGAAGTGGCGCCTTCCTTATTGAGTGACTATGTGTATCCTAATAGATTTATGACAAGCGCAAATACTGTAAGAGATGAGCACTTCAAGGACTTGATCGCGGCTTCACATATAGATAAGACAACCCGTCCACAGATACTGGAAAATGAAAACCCGCTATACAAGCGCCTAATAAAAAGAGTAGGGAAGAAAACCGGCATATACGCCGTACTTAACACGAGCTTGAACAAACATGGCAAGCCTATAGTATTAAGCCCTAAGGACGCACTTTGGACTTTGGAGAATACTGGAGCGGACACGCTCGTAATCGGCAATTTTATAGCATACAAGAAGCATAAGAAGTGAATGCACCTGCTTTGCAGGTTGCAATAGTCCTAAACTATTATACCTATTCCTGCAAAATTTTTATTAGCATACAACGCAAATCTCCCCAATTCTTGCGTATCCTCAAATTTTTCGGCCGGTATCTTCCCAAAAAGCTTTAGTTCTGCATCTAAGGCTCCAAGCGGTTTCATAATACCTTTTTTATACATTTTACCTGTTACTGGATCTATATATTCCAGCGGCTTAATCTTGAATTTCATTTCAACTCCATTAAATCTAATAGTAGTCTCTTTCCTTAACGGTTTTGTTAAGAACAGCCTTGCTTTTATTATATCCTTTGATTCAACGCAGTTAATGTCACTGCAAATTATTGCGCCCCTAATTTCTTGCTCTATCCCTTTGTTTATTTCTAGCGCTACGCTATCCCCTTTTTTTGCAACCTTGACTTTTTTTCCTCCTACTACTATGGCCTTTACCTGAATCTCTTTGTCAAGAGGCACTATGCGCAAATTTCTCTCTCCTGCTTTAATTCTGCCTTTTATTACCCTGCCTAACAAAATATCATTTCTGCCTCCGAGGAACCCCTGCAACGCTATTCTTAATGCCTTTCCTTCATTTGCCTTGCTTTGGCCTGTTACCATCTCTTTTAGTGCATCCAAAAGCGGTTTACCCTTATACCATGACATTTTGCCGCTTTGTTCAATTATATTTTCCCCACTGTGGGCCGATATAGGTATAAACAGCACGTTTTTTTCTTTGAAACCTATCTGTCTAATGAAACCCGACAACCCTCCTTTTATATTTTCAAACTTCTTTTGTGAAAACCCTGCGAGGTCCATTTTATTAACAGCAACTATCAAATTTTCTATTCCTAACATTCTCGATATAAATAGGTGTCTTTTCGTTTGATCCTTTATTCCTTCGCTTTTTTTTGCTGAGACTAAAAGAATTGCAGTGTTTGCGTACGAAGCGCCGCTTATCATATTATCAATCAGCTCTTCATGTCCTGGCACGTCTATAAAAGAAAACGCCATGCCTTTATAGAGCACCTCTGCTCTGGTTGTGTCTATCGTTAACCCTCCTTCTCTTTCTTCGTGGAAGCTGTCAAGTATGAATGCAGGTTCAAAAGATTTGTGGAGCCTTCTGCTATATTCCTTTGCCTCATTTATCCTGGTTTGAGTTACTGATTTAGTAAGAAGTAACAAACTTCCTATCAGCGTGGATTTGCCATGATCCTTGTGGCCTAGGAGCGTCACATTATAGACTTCCATTGCATTGCACCTTTCGTAACTACATATAACCAAGCGACCTGAGCTTTTGCATGGCATATTCTTTTTCTTTGTCCATGCTTCTTCCAGAGCGCTCTTCTACTTTTGTAGTCTCAAGTTCTTTTATTATACCGTCGACTGTCTTCGCATCAGATTTTACTGGCACAGTGCAATGCGTGCATCCCAAGCTTCTATACCTGAACCCGTTTCTGGAAAAATATAGCGGATTAACCGGTATATTTTCTCTTTTTATATAAGTCCATATGTCTATCTCATTCCAGTCAAGTATTGGGTGCACTCTAACATGACCCTTAGTATCAATTTTAGATGCATAGTCATCCCAAAGCTCCGCAGGTTGCTTCTTATAGTTCCACCTGAATTTTTCGTCCCTTGGGGACATGTACCTTTCTTTGCTCCTTATACCATGCTCGTCCCTCCTTATTGATACTATTATAGCATCAAATTTTCTGTCCTTCATCAGCTCCTTAAGCGCATCTGCCTTGTTGACCCCGCAGCATGCTGATCCTACTGGGTCGTGCTTTATTTCGCTTTTCTGAACTATAAGGTCAAGCTTCCATTTTTTCGCAAGCTTTTCCCTGAAAGCATATGTTTCTGGAAAGTCTATGCCATTGTCTATATGTATTACGGGAAAAGGTATCTTTCCAAGAAACGCTTTTCTTGCTATTGCAAGCATAGTCGTCGAATCTTTGCCCATTGACCAAAGCGCAGCTATATTCTTGAACTTCTGATCTGCCTCCCTAAGTATATATATGCTCTTTTCCTCTAACATATCTATATTCTGCTTTATCATGATATCCACTCTTTGTAGTCTTTATTGGTATTAAGCAAGCCTTTGAGGTATATTGTCGCTCCTTCTATATCATTGTCTTCTTTAATAAATATCGGTATCCTAAACATCTGCTTGTAATTAGCATCGTAGATAATTGCATAAGCATACGCGAGTTCTTTTTTGCTTTCAAGCTTTTTGGGGTAAAACACCTTGTAATATTTGGCCTTGCTTTTGGGGAGAAGTTTCCAAAATCTCTCCCAGTTAGCCTTGGACGGGTCAGCATTGAGCTTTGCGGCAATTTTGTCAATCATATTCTTTTCTACCATTTCCTCGCCACTATATAATTATGTGTAATTACAAATAATTACATATAATTAAATATAAAAAGCTTTGCAGCAAATAAGCTAATACAGCATGCATTCGCGGTGTTAATTTGAAGGCTAAAAGGCATCCAAAGCATGAATTTACTACCGTCTCTATACCTACCAAGCTATTTAAAAAAGTAGAAGACCATATATCCGAGACAGGTTTTCCTTCTGTGTCCAGCTATGTTGCATTTCTACTGCGCGTGCTGCTCTCAGAGACAAAAGGAAAAGGTAACAAAAAAGCCGAGTATGAAGCCGGACTCATAAAAAAGAAGCTTGAAGAACTTGGCTATTCCTGAGCTTTCAGTAGTTTTATTACCTCTTCTGCATGGCCTTTTGGGCTAACTTTTTCAAATACTTTTATTATCCTGCCATCTTTGCCTATTACACAAGTGTTGCGCAAAGTTCCCTCTCCAAATATGCCCCTATTACCGTAAGCTCCATATTTTTTGATTACGCTGCTGTCTGGATCCGAAAGCAGCAAAAATTTTAAGTTATGCTTGTCCCTGAATTTGCCGTGGGAATCTATGCTGTCTTTGCTTACTCCCACCACTTCTGCACCAAGTTTTCTTATTTCTTCGAGCTTGTTGTTAAATTCGTTTGCCTCTATAGTGCATCCAGGTGTATTGTCTTTTGGGTAAAAATACAAAACGAGGAATTTACCCTTGAACTCTGATAAGCTGTGCTTTTTGCCATCGCTCCCTTCCAACTCAAAATCAATTGCTTTTTCACCTTCCTTTACCATTTTTCCACCCTCTCTGTTCTTCTGGCAAAGGATAAAAACATTTGTGCCAAAGAAAAGAAACTCTGGCCATAAATTGCAGGCCGCATCCTGTATAGGATAACACCTTGCTCTTCATGTCGTGTTTGCTCCAAGCGCTATCTCTGCCAAGAATGCCTGCATCTGTATCCTTTCATTTGCGCCTTCCACTATCCTAAAATTTGCTTCGCCTATTGCTTTTATCACTTGGAGTTTTAGTCGTTCGTCCAAGTTCATGTTTTGAACTTCGCGATAGGATTGCGATAATATGTCTTCGGCGCCCATTCCATGTGTAAGCATTAGCGTATTTAGCTCATTTACTGCTCCTTCGAAGTTGCCGCTTACAGCAAGTTTCAGCATTGAAGCTATCTCTTTCGGCCTAGCTTTAGCTGCTATCTCATATACGCTTGCCTCAGTTATCCTATCGCTTTGCAATGCCGAGCTCTGTAGGGTATTGGTAAGCTTTCTAAGGTCTCCTTCGCTAACATAGATCAGTGCATCTATCGCTTTCTCGTCTATCTGCAGTCCTTCGCTTTTCACTATCCTGTTTATATACTCTTTCATGTCCTGCTCGCTCAACGGTTTGAACCTGAATATGACACACCTGCTTTGAATAGGTTCTATTATCTTGTTAGCATAATTTGCGCTGAGTATGAAGCGTGTTTCTTTTGCATATTTTTCCATCGTTCTCCTCAACGCGTGCTGCGCGTCGGCAGTGAGCGCGTCCGCTTCATCAAGGAACATTATCTTGAGTGGAACGTCAGCAAGCGCTACTGTCTTTGCGAACTCTTTTATTTCCCCTCTTATAACATCTATTCCTCTCGCATCACTTGCATTGACCTCTTTGAAAACACCATCGATTTTTCCATTATAAAGATCATTGGCGAGCGCAATTGCGCAGGTCGTTTTGCCTATTCCTGCACTTCCTGCAAATATCATGTTTGGAAAATTCCCTTTTTGCACAAAAGCCTTTAGTCTTTTAACAATAAGCTGCTGTCCAATTACCTCGTCCAGCGTTTTTGGTCTATACTTCTCCGTCCAGGGAATATCCAAGTTCTGCAAAGCAACACCTCCACTTTAGAAATAAAAAGCATGCAACGATCTATAACTTGTCAAAATACATTTATATATCTTTTATACTTTAACTCCTGCTGTTATCCAAGCTTGCACAAGCTTGGCGAATAAATAAGGTTAATTCTAAAATTTCTAGAGTTCGCTCTATTTTAAAAACTTTAACATTGCAACAATTAAGGGTATGGCCATCGGGGAGCTACGCTAACCTGGCAGACTGTAAGCCTTGGGCGCTTACGATCGGAGTTCAAATCTCCGGCTCCCCGTTCTATTTTAGGGTTATATATAAGATTGAGATTTTGCGCCCTCTTTATAATCAAGGCTAAATCTATCGTCGGAAAATTTTGTGCTTCGGAAAAGCAGAATCTGACATAGTTTTAGAA
>JBMFWY010000021.1:0-6736 GCA_049964795.1 Candidatus Micrarchaeia archaeon
AAAGCAGCCAAAGATACAAGAAAGAGAAAAAATTCTACTTCTACTACGATCTCTGCAATATTCTAAAGGATAACGCATTATATGCATTGCTGCCTTCTCAGACAGCACAGGCAGTATTGCAGAAAGTTGAAGGTGCAATAAAGTCATTCCTGAAACTACGCAGAAACAATGCAAACGCTGCATATCCAAGATATCACAAAAAGAATACTGTGTGGGTAGTACCCTTCAAATCTCAGCAGATAAAGATTGATGGGAACATTTTGACAGTTCCGATGTCGATGAAATACAGAGATGAAAAGGGTTTGTCGTACCTTGAACTCAAAATTCCCAATCTGCGATACGACGGGGTTGTAAAATACATCGAATTATACAAAAAAGACAAATGGTATGCATCAATAGTAATCGATGTAAAAGAACAGCAGGAATCGGTGCCAAAAGACAATCTATATATAGACTTAGGAGTGAGAAACCTCGCAGCAGTGCTCGACGGCAAAAGGGTTGAAATCTATTCTGGGGGAAAGGCCAGTTCTATAAACAGGTACAGAAACGCGTTCGAGGTCCTATGATACAAGCCTAAGAAGGGCTAAAATTGACCAAGGCTTAAGATTCTCGTTCGCAGCAATCTACTATATTGTATAAAGAAGCAAGGCAAGTATTATCTAGAACTCTCTATACTGTCAGAGGCAATCCGAAATTATTTTCTGCTCTTTTTATAGTATTAGACAAGTAGCGAGGTTTGTTTTTTTGTAGAGCACGTTTAAAATAATATATGGATAATTTAAAAGCGTAATAGGGGAAATAAAAGTGGGTGAAAAGCTCTTTCGACCTGTTAGCAAGTAGTGCTGTAAGGTAAGTTGCCTTATTTCATTCTTGCACAGTCGGAATGTCAATCTTTTGAATTAAGGGTGGGGAAAATGGAAGCGACCGCAAAGATGGAAGAACTGGAATTGGGAAAGGTTGCAGGCGAGGCCACTATGGCAGAAGAGGAGATATTGCCACGCGGATCTATAGAAGAAGGCGAAGTCTATTCTCTAGCAGTAAAGGCGAAGGATGCAAGGGGGATAGGCATAGGCAAAGTCGGAAATTTTGTAATTTTCATAAAGAACGCTAAGACAAGGATAGGAAACATCTACAAAGTGAAAGTAACCAAAGTCCACAGGACTTTCGCATATGCCGAATTGGTCGACAGCGAAAAATCTTTCATAGGCAACGGTAGCATTCTGGAGCCCTAAGCCGTTGCAGAAAAAGAAAGTTTTTAATACTTATACAATAATATCATTAGTAATCCTTTTATTTTAACCGCCTTGTAGTCATCCACTCTGCAATCGCGTGTTTGAATTTAATCCGATTTGCATTTTCTTTTGTTGTTTTATATGCTTTATGTCATGCGTATGAGTTAATTGCTTAAAGGCGACGAACAAAAGTTTGATACTCAACCTGTAAAGCAGGTCTTTAATGTTTGGGCTTTTATATTTGAGGTGTGAAAATGGATCCACAGCTTTATGAGAAAATAATGAAAGGTACAACTACTGTAGGTGTTGTCTGCAGCGACGGGGTAGTGATGGGATGCGATTCGAGGGCGACTATGGACTTTTTTATAGCGAGCACAGTGGCAAGAAAAATATATAAGATAGATGACAACCTAGCGATTACTGTTGCGGGTTCTGTTGGAGACGCTGAAGAAATAATAAGGATAATAAAAGCGCAAAACGAGCTGTATAAAATGAATGAAGGCAGGCCTTTATCACCAAAGTCGGCAGCTTCTCTTCTTTCGATAATATTGCAGGAGAACAAAATGTTGCCTTTTTACGTTCAGCTTATTGTCGGCGGCATAGGGGACGAAGGACCGCAACTCCATTCCCTCGACCCTATAGGAGGGGTTAGCGAGGAGCCTCAATTTACTTCTACAGGCAGTGGATCCCCTACTGCATTAGGTTATCTTGAGGAAGTATACAAGAAAGGCGCATCAACTAAGGACATGATAAAAAATGTTGTCAAGGCAATATCAATAGCCATGAAGAGGGACGCCGCAACTGGCAATAACATAACCGTGGCCACAATAACCAAGGAAGGGTACAAAGAATATACAGGCAAGGATATTGAAAAGTTCCTGGCATAAAATTTTGCTTTTAATTTTCCCTAAGGCTGTTGCAAATTGCTTTTGTTCGAAAACTTGGTGGATAATTCATCTTTACCTTGCATTTTGCTTTGAGATTGGAATGGATAGGTCGCTTTTTTGCCATTTTATATTTTTGGCAAAATCTGAAAATTTAGGTTCAAGAGTAAAATCAGCGTGATTTATTGAAGGACAAGGATAACGGTGAGCAGGAAAACAGTTCAAGGCAGGAAGACCTCTTCGAAAGAATAAAAGAGATGCTTCCAAGCGAAGCTAAATTTGTCAAGGCCGAATTTGAAGGCCCCGACATATCCATAACGCTGGGCAATCCCAGAGTAGTATACGAGGATGAAGCCATAATAAAGAATTTGGCCTCCTCAGTAAAGAAAAAGCTCATAATAAGGAGCGATCCCTCAATACTCATGTCTCCGGAAAGGGCTCAGGAAGTGATCAAAAACATGCTTCCAAAAGAAGCAGTAATAAAAGAGCCGCTCCATTTTGTTCCAGAGTTTGGAGAAGTATATATAGAAGCATTGAAGCCCGGGCTTGTGATAGGCAAAGGCGGGCAGATGCTTAAAAACATAATAATAGAAACAGGATGGTCTCCGCGCATTCTCAGGACTCCTACAATGAACAGCGACACCTTGACAGGAGTCAGGCAGCTTCTATTTAACGAGATGGAATTCAGGAAAAAGTTCCTCGCCTCTGTAGGCAAAGAAATAAACAAGCCAATAATAAACACAGAGTGGCTTAAGGCCACCGCTTTGGGCGGCTACAGGGAAGTAGGCCGAAGCAGTTTGCTTCTTGAAACTCCTAATTCAAAGGTAATAGTAGACTGCGGCATAAGCCCAGAACCTGGAATAAAGGGTGTGGAGGCGATGAATGATGGCCAAGGCAACAGGGCATTTCCTTATTTAGACAGTGCAATACGCTCTATAGAAGAAATAAGTGCCGTTGTGCTTACACACGCACATATGGACCATGTGGGATTCGTCCCTTACCTTTTCAAATACGGCTATAACGGGCCTGTATATTGCACACCTCCAACGCGCGATTTGGCAGCATTGCTGCTAACAGATTATACGCGACTTGTGCAAAGGAGTGGCGGCACGCCTCTTTACGATGAAAAGGACATACGCAAAATGCTGACTCATATGATAACGCGTGATTACGGGGAAGTAACTAACATAACAGATGAGATAAAGCTCACTTATCATAATGCAGGGCATATACTTGGTAGCGCAACTGTGCACCTTCACGTGGGAAACGGCCTGTACAACATCGTACATACCGGTGACATGAAATATGGATATACCAAGCTTTTTGACAGTGCCAGCGTGAAATATCCTCGTCTCGATGCGCTTTTTATAGAAAGCACATACGGTGGCCAAAACGATATAACGCCAAACAGGCATGATTCCGAAACAAATCTTATGAACATAATAAAGAAAACAGTTGACAATGGGGGCAAGGTACTCATTCCTGTATTCTCCGTAGGCCGCGCCCAGGAAATACAGCTTGTCTTAGAAAGCTATATGACAGGCGATGCCAATTACAAGATTGAGGCGCCGGTATTCCTCGACGGAATGGTGCTTGAAGCTAGCGCCATACACACTGCTTACCCCGAGTATCTTAAAGAAAGCCTGAGAAACAGGATACTCAGCAACAGGTCTCCGTTCGAGAGCGAAATATTTGAAGTGATAAAAGGAGAGAGGGCAGAAATAATAGAGAAAGGCCCAGCAATAATAATCGGTAGCGGCGGCATGCTTAACGGTGGGGTATCCTTGGACTATTTCAGGATGCTTGCCGACAATCCAAAAAACGCTTTGGTGTTCGTAGGTTACAATAGCCAGAGCTCGCTTGGAAGAAGAATACAAAACGGCTTAAAAGAGGTAGCGCTTCCAGACGAAGACGGAAAGCTTGTGTCTATACCTGTAAACCTCAGCGTGAATACTGTCGACGGCTTTTCCGGACACAGCGACAGGCGCCAGCTTATGGCCTTCGTAGAAAATCTAAGGCCTAAGCCAAAGGTAATCTATACAATGCACGGAGAAGAGCAGAAGTGCGAGGATCTTGCGCGCTCCCTAGGGCGGGAAATGCATGTTAAAGCAAGCGCGCCAATGAATCTCGATTCTATAAGGCTCAAGTAAACTAGAATATCCCGAAAAATCCTTTTTTTTCGGGTTTGCTAAATAATTCCAGCGCCTCCCTCTGCTCTCTTGTTATTGTTTTAGGCACCGTAATTTCTATCTTTACTATTTCATTTCCATATCCTTGGCCTTTGAAATTAGGCATGCCTTTGCCTTTAAGTACAATTTCTTCGCCGCTTTGCGTGCCGCTCTCTATCCTCAATTTTTCATTGCCATACAAGGTAGGCACTTCTACCTCGCCTCCTAATATTGCTATATTGAAAGGCAGCTTGAGCGTATAGCGGATATTATTGCCCTCCCTTTCAAATCTCTCGTCTTTGCGGACTTCTATGTCTATGTACAGGTCGCCTGCCTCGTCCCTTCCAAAGTCGCCCATCCCCTCAAGCCTCAATCTCGTCCCGCTTTCGACTCCTTTTGGTATCTTCACTTTTATCTTGTTCTCCTTCTGTACATATCCCCTTCCTTTGCACTCTTTGCAAGGGGTTTCTATTATCTTGCCGCTGCCTCCGCACTTGTCACATACTGTTATGGTCTGCATAATCCCAAAAGGCGTGCGCCTCGTCGCCCTTATTTGACCAGTGCCGTTGCATTTGTCACAGCGCAGCAGCTTGCTTCCTGGCTCCATGCCTGTCCCTCCGCAACGCTCGCATGCAACTATATGCCTAACGCTTACCTCCTTCTCCGTGCCTTTTGCGGCTTCTTCAAGTGTTATACTCATTCTTGCAAGTATATCATTACCTATTTCCCGCCTGCGCCTTCTTCCCCCTTGCGGAGCTCCAAAGAAGCTGCTGAATATATCATCAGTGTCTCCAAAGTCAAAACCAAAATTCCTAAACACCTCATTTATGTCGAAACCTCTGAAAATATCCTCGTCGCTGAATCTCTGGTTGAACCCTTCTGGCCCGTAAGCATCATATTGCCTTCTCTTTTCCGGGTCGCCTAACACCGCGTATGCCTCGTTTATCTCCTTGAATTTTTCCTCGGCGTCAGGGCTTTTATTCCTGTCGGGGTGATACTTAAGCGCGAGCTCCCTATACGCCGCTTTTATCTCGTCTTGCGTAGCGTCCTTTTTCACGTGCAATATATCATAATAATCCTTTCCCATGTACTCATCGCAAGGTTTTTCCGTTGGGCGCCGACAATGCGGCGCCCGCTTCATATCTTATCTTTACTTCTCTACTTTGAAGTCTGCATCGGTAGTGCTTCCTCCTGAGCTTTCGCTGCTCCCACTTTCACTGTTTCCTCCTCCCATTCCTGTATTGTCTTGGGTGCCTCCCTTGTAAATGCTGCTTCCAACCTCTTCTAGCACCTTCTTAAGGTTGTCCATCTTCTCTTTCATTCCTGCATAATCCTCTTTCTTTACTGCTTCGTCAAGCTCCTTGCTTGCACCTTCTATCTTGTCGTGTATCTCCTTTGGTATCTTATCCTTATATTCCTCCAGCGTTTTCTGCGCAGTATATACCAGCGATTCTGCACTGTTTTTTGTCTCTATCTGTTCGCGAATCTTTTTATCTTCCTCTTCGTATCTTTTTGCCTCTTCTACGCTTTTTTCTATATCCTCCTTATGCATTTTATGCGGTGCAACTATATCCATGCTCTGGCTTTTTCCAGTTCCCTTGTCTTTTGCAGTAACATGCAATATTCCATTTGCGTCTATGTCAAAGGTTACTTCTATTTGCGGCACGCCTCTTCTTGAGGGCGGTATTCCTGTAAGTGTGAATCTTCCTAGCTCTATGTTGTCTTTTGCCAGTGCCCTTTCGCCCTGTGTTATATGTATGTCAACGCTGGTCTGAAAATCCTCCGCAGTTGTGAAAACCTGTGAGCGCTTTATGGGTATGGTAGTATTTCTCTCTATGATGGGCGTTGCTATACCTCCAAGCGTTTCTATGCTAAGGGTAAGCGGTGTCACATCAAGCAGAACAACGTCCTTTACTTCTCCTGTGAGGACTCCTGCCTGTACTGCAGCGCCAAGTGCAACCGCTTCCATTGGGTCTACTCCTCTCTCTATTTTCTTGCCAAGGAGCTGCTCTACATACCTTTGCACTATAGGCATTCTTGTTGGGCCGCCTATCATAATTATTTTGTCCAAATCATTGGGCTCAAGCTTCGCGTCTTTCAGCGCTTGCGTAACTGGCTTTGCAGTTCTTTCAACTATCTGCAGGACGATGCTTTCCAGCTTTGCCCGTGTCATTGTATAAGTGAATTGTATTGGGTTCTTGTTTTTGTCCTGCGCCAGGAAAGGCAAGTTTATATCAGTTTGTAGGACAGTCGAAAGCTCTATTTTGGCTTTTTCTGCCGCTTCACGTATCCTTTGCATTGCTTGCGCTTCTTTTGTTATATCTATTCCATACTTTCCATTAATCTCCTTAACAAGGAAATCAACTATTGCATTATCCATGTCCGTGCCTCCCAATTGCGTGTCTCCACTTGTGGACTTTACTTCGAATACCCCCTTTCCAAACTCCATTAT
>JBMFWY010000022.1:0-6635 GCA_049964795.1 Candidatus Micrarchaeia archaeon
GTTTCTCGACCTGCGCCCTATCTTTGTACTCTTTGCAAATTTGCACATGTTTTGATTGCTTTGCTTTTGTCGCACAATTCGCTCAAGCGGGCAAGACATCGCAACAAGAATAGCATGCACACATGCGCACATTATTCCGCTTGTTAAATCACGCAGAAGCAGATCTTGCAAAGTGTTGCGCAACATTTTAATTGCGCGCACAGCAAGCTTCCTGCGTTCCACCTTGCGAGCAGCTCAATTGCTTGCAGGCTTTTTCTTGATCACCGCTATGTCTTCCAAGTTTATAGTAGGGAGCTGCCTTGGCGCCTGCCTTTCCTTCTTCGCCTGCTTCTGCTCCCTGCTCTTCTTTATGTTAAGCACGCCTCTGAGCCTTGCATATAGCTCATCAAGCTTTGAATCGTATTCCTTGACCTTTTTGCTTGCATCCCCTATTCTTGTCTTGTAGGACTCTATGTCCATGCCTATGTTGTTCATTTTCCTCTCGAGCCTCACAAACATCAGGGCGTCGTCGAGCTTTGCATTTACCTCTTTTATCTTCCTTATTAGCGCCTTCTCCTTGTCTAGCGAGGACGCTTCGGTTTCTATCGCGAATTCCAGATTCCTCTTCATGTGCTTGAGCTTTCCTATTGCCCTTTTGCTTTCCTCGAGCTCTTTTTGGTGAGAGCCCAGCAGATCACTTATGGCTTTCCGCTCCTCCTCCTTGTAGCCCATCAGCCTTTCAAGGTTTTTGAGCTCCTTTATTACACCCCTTCTTTCGGCGCTGACTTTGTCTATCTCCGCCTTTATCTCTTTGGATTCGGGATTGTTGGACTCGGCTATGAGCTCGTTCAGCGTCTTGAATGGCTTGCCCTGCTGCCCGTTCTTTGTTGCCGCGCCTTTCTGCGCCTCCTTCGCGCCTTCCGCTGCCTGCTGCGTTTTCCCAACAAGCACTTCGTTCTCTGCTTTGCCGCTATTTATGTCCAGCTAATCGCCGTATTTGTATAGATTACAAGTAGGATTGTGTATTATTGCTTGAGATATCTTTATAAATATTAAGCAATTTGCGGGTAACCTCCTTTTCGGAATATCTTTCCGCGGTCTCCCTCATTGCATTATATTTACCCTTGCTATTTATAACTCTTTCTATCTTGCCTGCGCAGCTCCTTGCGCTCCCTGGCACGAACTTTTCGCCGTTTTTTCCGTTGACAACTATCTCCTTCAGGGCAAGATAGTTTGCAGCTACAACAGGCTTGTTCATCGCCATTGCCTCCAGCGCTACTATGCCCTGCGTTTCAAACGTGGAAGGCATGCACAGCAAGTCGCATGCGGCGTAATATTCGGGCAGCTTCTTATCCTTTATGAAGCCCAGGAATTTGACCGCGTCTCCTATGCCAAGCTCCTCCGCAAGCCTCTTGTAATGCTCTTCCGCAGGGCCTGCGCCGCCGATTGCAAAATAAATGTCGTGCCTTTTTGACCTGAGAATCTTTGCCGCCTCGAGCATTACCTCTATGTTTTTCTCCTTGCTTATCCGGCCGAGGTAAAGCACGAGCTTGCCCTTCCTGCCCCCCAAGAGCTTTCTCCTGGCTTTCGCACCGCTTATCTTTTTGTAATCGAACCTTTCGAGATTTATCCCGTTAGGCACCACAAACACGTTTTTTATCCCGTGCCTGAGAAGAATCTTTTTTATCGCGTTGCTGGGAGCTATTACCGCATTGCACTTGTTGTAGAAAAATCTCGCGTAGTTCCACGCGTGCTTTAGTATGAGCTTCTGCAGCTTCTTGTTTTCCACTGTATACTCCTTTATTACCGACTTGTTGGTAAAAAGGGTGTGGAAAGAAGCGACGAGAGGCACCTTGTTCAGCTTTGCAAACACAAGCGCAGACATGCCCATGGTAAAGGGGGTGTGAGCATGCACTATGTCTATGCTCCTGTAAAGCCTGAGCAGGTCCAAAGAGGGCAGGAAAGCTATATTGTACTGGGGGTATTTCTTGAGCTTTATACCTCTTGCCACAAACACATTTTTGTAATTCCTTGCTGCGCTTCTTGAGCTGCCATCGCCGCTTGCGAATACGTATACAGTATGGCCGTTTTTCTCAAGCTCCCTTTTCGCATTGAGTATGGAAGTGACTACCCCATCCACGGCCGGAAGAAATGTGTCTGTATAGAATGCAATCCTCATTTTATCCTGCATGTTATTACTGTTGCTTTAGAAGCTATAAAATTAAGCTGCCCGCGATTTGATTGGCAATAACGCACTGCAAAAGCTTTTCTCTTTTTTGCGGTATGTGCCTGTCCTATTTTTCGGAGCGCCTTGCTTTATTGCGCCTCCGCTTGCGAAGCTGCTTCGCTTTTGAGCAGCACCGCCTTGCCGCCAGCTTTCTCTATTTTTTCGGCGGCCTTCTTCGAAAATGCCGCGGCTTTTATTACCGCGCCGCTTGTTATTGATCCATTGCTAAGCACCTTGTAGCCACGAAGCTCAAGAGTGTTGTCTGCGCCTGCCTTGCCCTTTTGCGCGACAAGCCTCCTGCCTATCTCGGCAAGCGTTATCTCGCGCAACTTCTTATGCCCAAAAGGCGTGAACCCCTTTTTTCCTATAAGCTCCGGCGCCTTCGCTGTGAAATAAGTAAACCTGTGCTTCCTTCTTCCCTGGCCGACTCCTCCCCTGTCTCCTGCACCTCTCGCGTTTTTAATATTGCCTACGCCCCACCTTCTGCTGCCGAGATACTTCCTGCTTCTTTTTTCTTTGCGCACGACCATTATATCATCCTTAATAGAAGGCTGTTTATCTCGTCGCCCATATAGCCAAGAGCGCCGCCAACCTTGTAGTTCTGCTTTACCTTCCTGTAGCCCCTGCTCGGAGGCCTTAGCGTTATCGGAAAATATTTCTTGACTTCTTCCGCTTTCTCCCCGTTTGAAAAGTCCGGAGCGCTTATGGGAAGGTTCTTCTTTTTGACTATCTTCTCCAGCACGTCGTTGCTCACCTCGCCGTATGCAATATAGTCGTTTGCCTTCTTTATCATGCCGATGTAAGCGTCGTTTGCCTTCAGTATGACGCAGTTGTTCGGCTTTTTGAGGTGAAGCCTGTCAAGCGTTTCCTGTATGTCCTTCCTTACCTTTACCCTTCCCCGTACCCTGACTACGGCTATCAAATTGTTTTTCAAGTCTTTCATATAAAAGCACTTTAGGAATGAGAGCAGCAAGCCAACAATCGCGCGGCTCTTTGCCACTACAGCATACTTGTTTATAGTTTAAACCATCATCTTTTTATTCTTTATACTTTGATGCCAATAGCGGCTATGCGAAGCAAAAAGCCGCTTAGGGCTCAAAAGCGGTTAATGAAATGAGGTCTAAGATATATATTATTTGCTGTTTTCCGTCTGCCTCTTTATTCTCGCATGATTTGGTGGCTAAGCAAATAGCGGCACAGCAGCAAGCAAAACAGGGCTATGCCAGGGAAAAGCACCGCTCAAATGGCAAAGCGAATGGCGCTGTGCTCGTCTGGGAGTGCCAGTAAAAAAAATTTGCACAAAACATTTTTAATCGTGAAGAAAAATTTCTTACCGTGCGACCATGTATGCAAGAGATATTAGAAGACTCAAAAGACTAGACCTGATACTAGAAAGGCTTGCATACCTTTCCATAGGTTTAGACTTCATTGTTGCCATAGCAACGCTTTTGCTCATGAAAGGTCTCAAATTTTCCATGTCTCTGCTGATGATAAGCGATTACCTCATATTCGCAGAGGTCATTATCGCCGGGGCGCTTTTCCTTATAATGTTCGCAATAAGGCATTACCAGAAGATACTCGAAGCGATGGCGGAATTCTCGTACCGTGCGAGGAACATGGGCAGAAAAAAAGCATAGCATAAAGAAAGCATGCCAAATTAGAAAGGAGGCAATTGCCTATGCTTGCTTGCAATGCAAATCAATGCGCGATTGCTAAAACAGCATTTTCTGGCCGCGCTTTTCTTCCTCTTTGCCTTCGCCATCCTCCACATCATCCTGTATGAGATAAAGCTTGCCAAAAACACCGTTGTAGCCTGGCTTTATGCGAATCCTATTTTCTCTTACATTAGATATTGCCTGCGCTATCCTGTCGTTTGACTCCCTTGCTATATCGTCTATATTCGCTTCCGAAAGCGCATCAAACTCAGTGCCAAACGCCTTTATCATCTGCTCGTAAATCCCACGCACCTGCCTGCTTGCAACAGGCTTGCCGATTGCATATGCAATAATCTCCTCAAGTGGAACCAAGTTTATGTATGGTATTGCGTTTTCGGGCTTTCTTCCCGTGGGATAATCGGCTAGATCGTTCACCCTGTGCAGCACGCCTACAACCAAAGGCTTGCCACATACAGGGCAAACCCTTATGCTCTTCTCTTCGGGATTGAGAGAAAATCCGCATTCCCTGTGTCCGTCATAATGGTATTTGCCTTCCTCAGGGTAGAACTCGACTGTTTTCTTGAATTTTGAAGAATCCTTGTATTTTATCGCGCTTATCACATCCTTGTAGGAATAGCCTTCTTCAAGCTGCAGCACGTTCGACTCCCTGCCCATCTTTGCAAGCGAGTGCATGTCGCTGTTGGAGATGAGCGCGTACTTGTCGAGGCTTGAAACGCGCCAGTTCATTTTCGGATCGGAGCTCAGACCAGTCTCTACAGCGTATATGTACTTTTCCATGTCCTTGTAGACTTCTTTTATTGATTCAAATCCTGCGTTTTGGCCTAGCGCTCCGTAAAACGGGGTCCAGAGGTGCGCAGGAAAAACAAATGCATCCTTGCTTGCTTCTACTGCAGCTTCTACAAGCTCTGCTGAAGTGATTTGGAGCGTAGGCCTGCCATCAGATTCAAGAGGCGCATGCACCTTGCGGAGCAATTCTATCAATGCATCGACAGCTTCAAAGCTGGGCATTAGTATGCAATGGTGCACCTTCTTCACAGAATTGTTTTCTACGTATACTGTTGATACCTCTGTGCTCAATATGAACCGCACTTGCGAGCTGCTCCCTTTGACTTTGAAAACACCTTTCTCGAATTCAAGCTTGCTCTTAAGCTCTGCAAGCCACGAAGGATGCGTGAAATCCCCTGTGCCCACAAGCGATATGCCTTTTTCAAGAGCAGTCCTTTCCATTTCCTCTATGCTGATATTGGGGCTGCACGCTCTCGAATACCTTGAGTGGACGTGCAAATCAGCGATTACCCTAGAATTGGCCATTGCTACCATCAAAGGCTTCAAGCGCGGCCTTTACAGATTTGGCAACATTAGGATAAGTCTCGAGCTTCTCTATTTCCTCTTTGCTGAACCACCCTATGCTAGTACTCTCCTTTTCGTTCAGCTCCTGCTTTCCTCCTTTGGCTTTCGCGAGATATATGCTGTCAAAATGCACGTGCATGCCTGTGCTGTAAGGAACTTCTTCGTACACTATAGCAAAAGGCAGCAATTCGGTATGCGCATCATCAAAAGAGAATTTCACGTTCTGCATACCGACAAGCTCTATGTCCAAGCCTGTTTCCTCTTTGGCTTCCCTAACAGCTGCCTCGCTTGGAAATTCGTTCTCTTCCACATGCCCTCCAGGAGGCATCCATACGCCCAGCTTTTTGTGCTTTATCAGGAGAGCTTTGCCGTTTTCGATTATTATCGCGCTTGCCGTGATGCATCTTTTTGAAGGCTTGCCTTCTGCCATTGAAATCACACTCTTCATCTACTTACAATGCATTTTACATGTATAAATTTATTTTACATAATCGTTTATTTATGCACATAGTATCTGCAAACAAAAAAACATTAACTGATAAGCATCAAAGCGAATAGAAGAATAAATGCAAGGGAGGAGATCAGGCCAAAAGTACTTGCGTGCGCGCAGGAGATGCGCAGCGCATTCTCGCTTCATTCTCGCTTATTTACTTTTGGTAACTCCGTTCATCGCACATACGCCTCTGAGAGGGCATTCGCTGCATTTTGGTATTGTACCACAAAGCGCCTTGCCATGAGCTTTGAGCATGTACGCAAAATTGTGCCAGTGTGCCTTGTCCACTACCTTTTTCAGATCCTCCTCTATCTTGTCGGGATTCTTGTTAAGGCTAAAGCCTATTCTGTAAGAGAGCTTTATCACCCAAGTATCTACGGGTATGCCCTCAACTATTCCATATGCGTTTATGAGTATTGTGTTTGCCGTCTTTTCCCCTACTCCTGGAAGCTTCACTAGATCAGGCTTGCTGCTCGGCACTTTGCCTCCGTAATCTTTCTCTATGATCTTGAAGGCTTCGATTATGTTTTCAGCCTTTTTCCTTGCATAGCTAACCTTGCTTATGTATTCCATCAGCTCTTCCGGAGTTGATTTCACATAATCCGAAGCGTCTTTGAAGCGCTTGAAAAGTTCAGGAGTGATAGAGTTTACAAGGCTGTCCTTTGTTTGAGCAGAGAGGATTGCTGCCGCGAGCAGGTCAACAGGAGTTGAGAAATTCAGGTAGTATTTTGCATCCTTGTAGCTTTTTTCTATTATTTCGACTGCCTTTCTTGCGCTTTCCGGATCTAGAAGCCTTGGCGCGGGCATTGTAACCGCCAATATAGCAAGCGCGTTTCAAATCTAAATTGTTTTCTGTGCAATAATCTCTATGCTTGTGCAGATTGGAAAATCCGCAGAAGCTGCGATGAGC
>JBMFWY010000023.1:0-6529 GCA_049964795.1 Candidatus Micrarchaeia archaeon
CGATGGACCTGCATGCAAGCGGGAAGGAGATAGAGCAGGCCATAACAGAAGTTGTGAGGGAAAATGCGGTGGAGCAAACATACATAAGGCCTTTCGCATTTTACAATGACGACAACATAGGGGTAAACACAAAAGGAAAGGAGATAAGCGTTTTCATAGCCGCGGTTCCTTTCGGCAAGTACTTTGACTCAAGCAAAGGGATAACATGCAAGGTTTCCTCATGGCATAGGCTTAGGTCCGACGTATTGCCGATAGAGGCAAAGGCAAGCGGAAATTACCTCAATTCAATAATAGCAAGCGCCGAGGCAAGGGCTTCAGGATTCGATGAAGCAATAATGACAACTTCAAACGGCTCAGTAGCCGAAGGTGCAGCCGAAAACATATTCCTAGTAGAAAACGGGAAGCTCGTGACTCCAGACAGGGGCTCAGCAATATTGATGGGTATAACAAGGGATACTGTAATCACGCTTGCGCACGAGCTCGGCATGGAAACCGAGGAAAGGGAGGTGCACAAGGAAGAGCTGTATATAGCTGACGAAGTTTTCTTCTCCGGCACCGCCGCGGAGATAACCCCAATAATCAACATAGATGGCATAAAAATAGGAAACGGCGAGCAGGGAGAAGCCACGAAGCTGCTTTCGAAAACATACCAGGATGCGGTTCACGGAAGATTGGAAAAGCACAGGGGCTGGCTAACTCCTGTAGAATTCAAGTGAAATTCAAGAAAGCTCCAGAAAGCCGAGCCTGCTAGGCAAAAAGAGAAGCGAAGACTTTTGCATCGCTTATCATGTCTTCTATATTGCAGTATTCGTTTGGCTGGTGCGCCATGCCGTCATCTATGCTCCATACAGCTGCAGGCAAGCCCCTTGCCCTGAAGAACAGCGCGCATGTGCCTCCTCCTATGCCTCCAATGCGCGGCGAAATTTTTAGTTTCTCCGAAATCCTACTGCTTAGCATTTTGACTATTGGCGAATCGGCGCTTGTTGGCTGCGCAGGATCCTCCCTGTTGAAAATCTGAATCTCTATCTTAAGCCCTTTCGTTGCCTTCTCCTCTTCTTCTGCCCTTGCTTTTATATCCGCTATAATATCATCAAGCTTGTAGCTGGGAAGCACCCTGCAATCCATATAGCTTATGTCGGTGCCTGGTATTATGTTCGTGCTTTCTGTATTAGGCTCGTGCTTTGTAACTTCGAAAGTAGAATATTTGGGATAAAAAAGATTGTCTGTTGCGTTGTATTTGCTGTAAAGGAAATCCTGGAGCCTGTCCAGGAAGTGCATCGCGTGCTTGTACGCGTTTACTCCTTTGTTGGGCGTGCTCGCGTGCACCTGCTTGCCTGTTACAATAAACTTGAGCCATAGTATGCCCTTTTCCGCTATCTCTATCAGGTCGCCGCTTTTGCTGCCCGCGTCGGGCACTAAGAAAAGGTCGTTGTCGTTGAAGATGTTTTCCTGCATGAGCTTCTGTACGCCATATACGCTTCCTATCTCCTCATCGGCAACCATCGCCAAGCCGAAGTTGTAGCCTTTCTGAATTCCCGAGTCTTTCACAGCCTTGAGCGCGTATATGCTTGCTATGACCTCCTGCCCATTGTCCGATGTGCCCCTCCCAAATATCTTGCCGTCTTCGACATAGGCCTCGAACGGGTTGCGCTTCCAGAGACTCAAGTCTCCCGGCGAAACTGTGTCTATATGCACTATTATCCAAATTGTGGAAGGAAAATTTCCTTGCTTTACCACAAGATTCGATCTCAAAGCCTTTCCATCGCTATAGTCATATCTCTTAACCTCAAATCCGAATGACTTAAGCAAGGCTTGAAGATAGTCCGCCCTCTTCGATTCGCCTTCGCCTCCGCTCATCGGTGATATCGAAGGTATGGCAATCATCTCCTTCATTGTCCTGATTGCGTCTTCCCTGCTCTCTTCAATAAGCTTGTCCATCACATCAATGCCTTCTCCTTCCATAAGGAACACCTACCCTTTATGCTTCACAACAGCTTCAAGGAAGAAGTGTACTTGTCTATTTCTGAGCTTTTCCAAGGCCCTATGCCAAGCGCTGTTATCGTGCCAGGCGGCAGTTCTGTCAAGCCTGCATCGCGTACCAGGGCGCACGGCACGCCAAGGTATTCGAACGCCTTGCTGAGCTTCACAAGCCCTTCCTCTCCTTCAAACTTAAGCACAATCTTTTTCTGCCCAGATTCTATCCAAGCTTTTGCTATCTCAGGGCTTTTTCTTTCCGCCGCAAAGAAGCTTTCCAGCGAAGCATGCGCAGCTTGCGCTGCAAGTTTGCCCTTTCCCATGTCAAGGTCGGAACGCATCACTATTACCTGCTTTATCTCATCTTCAGGCTTGGACATAGTAAAGTTTCCTCTCGCAAACATTAATAACTTTGCGCGAGGCGTTTTGGAGTTTGAAATCAACTGCTTTGCCCAAGAGGAAAAGAGTGCTACCAATGCGGCTTCTCCGGAGAATTTTTCACCCAGCTTTTAGGAGCATATGCAAGTTGAATTGCCTGCGATAGCCAATAATCATAAACCAAAAATAAAGCAGGCAAAAAGAAGTAGTAATAAAGCATGAGAAATTTCTGTTTACTGCCGGTTCTGCTGGGATGAAGCTTTCATGCTTCTATAAGCCTGAGCACCTTTTTGTCTACTTCATCAAGACTGCCTGCATCTTCTATGCCCTTGATCTTCGTTATATACTTTCTCATAAGGTTCGTATAATCGGTGCTCAGCGCCACTCCTTTGTTTTTCTCCGTGTCGAGCCTCAGAAATGAAAAATAGTTGTCATCAACGAGCACGTTTTTTCCTTGCAGTGAGTTGAGGTAGCTGCCTTTCTTCAAATTGCCCGAAACGCGCACAACTTCCGGCTCCACGCCATGCTCCTCAAATATGGCTTTGAGCTTTTGCAGGTCCACGCTTGGGTTTGAGGTTATTATGCCTATGCCTACCTCTTTGCCTATGCGCTTTCCATTTTCTATCCAGCCCGCAGCCTTTTCCGCTATGCCCTCTCTAGGAGGAAGCTTCTCCCAGTTGAGAGAGTTTGCCGAAGACGACATGCGCAGGTGCAGCGAAACGAACATCAGCTCCTTGAATGCATTGTATATGAACCTTTCTGCATTGGAGTTTGCGCTTTTCATCTGCCCGAAGCCTTTCCTGGCGAACGCAGCCTCTATGTCGTCTTTTATTACTCCGTCGTTGTCAAGCCACACCATAATTTTTTCCTTGTTGGGCATTTTTACACTTTTTACGCTTTTGCGCGTTTGGAAGCTCTTCGCATGCCAAACGCCCTAACGCATTGAAAGTTGTTGCTAACCTATTGTACAACAGTATTTAAAAAGACGAACAGCATGCTGCACGATTGACGAACTCGGTGCCCTCTTCTTATCAATAAAATGAGTGGGCGCATTGCAGCGCATTACAGTAATCTATATAAAGCAATGAGCTGAATTCTATTTAGATTTAGGGTGCCGCTTTGCGGCAGAGACGAATCTTCATGGTAGATAGAAATGGCAATAGGAAAAGTCGAGGCGTATATACATGAGATTTTGAGCACTAAAGGCGCTATGCTTTTTTCCGTGATAGACCCTTTAGACCACAAGAGTGTAGAGGACGCAGTGAAGACCGCAGAGAGCGTGGTAAAAGGTGGTGCCGATCTTGTGCTTGTAGGTGGGAGCATAGGCGCCCAGGGAGAGATTCTTGACACAGTGTCGAAGGGCATAAAGGAAAAGGTCGATGTGCCGCTGGTGCTCTTTCCGGGCAACATAAGCACGCTTACAAAGTATGCTGATGCCGTGTACTTCATGTCTTTGCTCAACGCAAGAAATCCCTATTGGATAACCCAGGCGCAGATGCTTGCTGCGCCAGTAGTAAAGCACATGAAAATAGAGCCTCTGCCTGTAGGCTATATAGTAATCTATCCAGGCGGCACTGTCGGTTGGGTCGGGGACGTAAATTTCGTTCCTAGGGAAAAGCCTAAGATTGCAGCTAATCTTGCTCTTGCAGGAGAGTACTTGGGCAATAGGCTTATAATAGTAGATACTGGCTCTAACCCGCGCATGCAGCATTCCGGGCCTGCGCCGAAGGAGATGCTAGCAGCAGTCAAGAGCGAGATAACCGTACCCCTTGTGGCTGCAGGAGGTATAGTTACTGCAAACGATGCAAGAAACGCCTTCCAGGGAGGCGCCGACATAATACAAATAGGCACGGCGTTCGAAGGAAATGCGGCAGCATACAAGAAGGCGCAGCTGTTTTCAAAGATAGCAAAAGAGGAAGGAGCGAAGAAACTCAAGCAGTTTTGATCTTCAGGATTTTTGGGATTGGGTGTAGCCTGCTGTGCGCTTAGGCACACTTTGACCTGCAACAAGACGCTTGCGCTTCGCCGCTTTGCAAAATATGCACAGGCTTTTTAATGCGAGAGATAGCTTCCGCAGAGGTTTATGCTCTTGTCAAAGAGCTGCAGGCAAGGCTATCCGGCTTCTACTTTGAAAAATTCTACGAGCTTGGGAAAGGCGCGTTTCTTTTCAAGCTCAGCAGGCAGAAAGAGAAGGAGGAGCTGCTCTGCGTGCTCAAGAAAACGCTGAACCTTACGAAATACGTGGAAAGCCCAAGCCCTATCTCAAACTTTTACCTTGCCGCAAGGAAAAGGATGATGGGATTCAAGATAGAGGAGATAAGCCAGATAAACGAGGACAGGATAGTGCTCATAAAGGCAAGGAAAGGCGATGCATCAATAAACATAATAATAGAGATGTTTGGTCAGGGCAATCTTGTAATAGCTGACGGAGAAATGAAAGTGCTGCTCTCCTACGCGCCTATAGGCTTCAAGGACAGGACTATAAGGCAAGGGGAGCAGTATTATGCGCCGCAGAGCGCTTCAATCAAGCTTTCGGAAATAAGCGAGAATAAGATAGAGCAGCTTCTCAACGATGCAAAAGGCAAGCACGTCGGAGTAGCTTCTTTCTTAGCAAGATCGGTAAATACAGGATCTCTTTACATAGAAAATGCGGTACAAAGAGCAGGCGCAGATCCAAAGGCAAGCATAGACAGCCTTGCACAGGAAAGCATAAAGGAGATAGCGGCAAGCGTTGCGAAGATAAGGGATTACGCCGAGAGCCCTGAGTCCTACATATACAGCAAAGAAGGAAAGGTAATAGACTACAGCATTTGCCCAATACAGAAATATTCAGGGCTTGAAGCAAAGAAGGCAGGAAGCCTTCAGGAGGCGCTTGACATTTATTATCACGAAGCGCCGGAGGCAGCCGCCTATGAAGAAAGCAGAGAAAACGAAAGCAGCGAGGTGAAGGCGATTGAAAAAAGCATAGAGAAGCAAAAGGAGCTCCTCAAGGCGGCAAAAAGCGAAGCGCAATTGTGCAGAAAAGCCGGAGAGGAAATATTCAAGGAAAGGGCTTTAATAGATCAGATTATAGAAGAGCTGAGGCGCAACAGAAGGATTACAGTAGAGCAGCTGCAGGCACGCTTCCCAAGCGTAAAAATATTGGAGCTGAACCTCAAGGATAAAACCGTAAAGATAAGATTAGAAAGCCAATGAATGAAAAATCGTGAAAGATAAAAAAATAGAAGACAAAAGAGAATAAAATGGTAAAATGATAAACGTAAAATTTCTTGGCACTAGCGGGTCTGTGCCGACCAAGAGCAGGAACCTGCCTTCTGTTGCAATAACATGCGAAGGCAAAACCTTGCTGTTTGACTGCGGCGAAGGCGCGCAGAGGCAGGCAATGCGCTATGGCGTAAATCTATCGAACGTCAGCGCGATATTCATAACGCACATGCACGTTGATCATGTGCTTGGCGTAGCCGGGCTCATTCGAACGCTGGCGCTCAACAGGCGGTCAGAGCCTCTCTACATCTTCTTGCCCAAGGATGGCGAAAATGGAATTCGCGCTCTGCTGAATTTCGACAAGGCGCTAATCAGCTATCCCATAATAGTAAAGCAGGCAAAAGCCGGCACGATCTTCGAAAGCAAGGATTTTTCGGTAAAAGCGATAAGGCTTAACCACACTGTACCTACATACGGCTATGTGTTCGAGGAGCACGACAAGCTTCGCTTCCTAAAGGAAAAATGCGACAAGCTTGGCATAAAAGGCAAAATGTACTCCCAGCTACTAGAGAAAAAGAGTATAAAGCTGCCAAGCGGCAAAATTGTGAAGCTCAAAGATGTTACTTATTTGCAAAAAGGCAGGAAAATTGCGTACATTACGGATTCAAGGCCTGCAAGAACAGTGGAAAGGGCGGCAGAGGGCGCAGACCTGCTCATACACGAGGCGACTTTCGCCGAAGCGCAGAAGAAACTTGCAATCGAGAGGAAGCATTCAACTGCAAAAGAAGCAGCAAAAGTTGCAAGCCATGCAAAGGTAAAAAAGCTTGTGCTTTTCCATTTCAGCGCAAGATATAAGAACACTTCAATCCTAATTAAGGAGGCGAAAGAAATATTCGGCAACGTGCAAGCTGCGACAGACGGGATGGAGGCAACTCTTTAATGTTCCAAGCAATTGCAGCACAGACAAAAAAGA
>JBMFWY010000024.1:0-6109 GCA_049964795.1 Candidatus Micrarchaeia archaeon
GTATATCTTGGCTGTCCTAAGAAACCTTTCGACATGCTCGTGCAGTCTGAATATTGCAGCGCCCTCCTCTGTCTCATAGGACCTTATGCCTTCAAATATGCCGCTTCCGTACTGCAGGGAGTGAGTAAGTATAGGAACCCTGGCATCTTTGTAGTTTATAATCTTCCCATCCAGCCATACCTTCATCATATCCTTTTTGCTTGCGGCTTTTTGCATGCTCACACCAAACCTTATTTGTAAGCCAGAATTTTTATCTTTTGCCCAACAAATATATTTACAGCATGATAGCATGCAGCAATATGTGCGGCTATGCATAATGGCAATATGTGCTTCCGTATGTGAAATTTGATTGCTTGGCGATGATTGCGTGGCAACTGCAGAAGGTGTTTTGGAGGACCTTTCCGGCATGGTAAGCAGGGAGACTGCCATGCGCATTGCTTCAGGCGAGATAGGCGCAGGCGCTGATTATTCCGGCAAGGCTTCGCTGTCGCCGCAAGACTCGATAGACGTTGCTGGATTGCTCGAATTCATAAACTCGAGGCCTTCAGTGAACCTGAACAAGTCACTTTTTCAGCCGCAGCAAGCCGTTTCTGATTATATTGTAAATGTGAAGGACACGCTTTACAGGGTTTTCAACCTAGTGGAATATAATTACGGGGCCAGGAAAGGTGTCAAGCGCTATATTGTGCTAGGCAAGGAGGGCAAAACAATAAGGATGGCTGTTTTCGACAACCTCGCAAAGCTTATAGACCTTGAGGCATTCGAGCGCGGAGACACTGTGCTTGTGCGCAACGCCGCCCTAACACAAAATGGAGAGCTAAAGAGCATAAAAAACACGTTCATAAGCAAGATAGCCCCTTCGCCTCTTCCTATTCCCTCGTTTGCAGACCTTAAAGGCAACGAGAAGAACGTGGATGCTATTGGTAAAGTGGTCGAGATCTATCCTATAAAATATGTGAATAGGCTTGATGGCACAGGCCAGATAGGGGTAGCGAACTGCACGCTTAGTGATTCCTCTTCGACAATGCGCGCGACTTTTTGGGGATCGAGCGCGTCTGCCACGGCAAGCCTAAACGTCAATGATATAATCAAAATAGAGTTCTGCTCTGTGCGAAGCCAAGGGGAAGAGAAGGAGCTCTATGTAGGCGACTCCTCAAGGGTATTTGCAAGCAAGCTATTGGCAAGCCGCATCAGAGCAACGCCATAAAAAAATAAGGAACTCAGCGCTGGCCGTATTTTGACAGAAATGACAGATATGCGGAGACCACTATTTCTGGAGCGGAAGGCCTTATCATTTTTATGATTTCTTCAAGGCTCTGCGTGCTTATGCTGACATCTTTGCCTGTGCTAATCCTCTCCTCAAGCGCCTTAGTTTTTGCTTCCCTACAAACGTTGTAGATGTCTGCGCCGGTAAAGCCTTGCGTTTCGCTAGAAAGGAGCTGGTAGTCTATATTGCTGTCTAGCGGTACATTGGATAGGTAGTTCTTAAACATCTCAGCCCTGTCTCCAGCATTAGGCGGCCTTATGAAAATAAGCTTGTCGAACCTTCCCGGCCTGAGAATTGCAGGATCGAGCGCGTCGGGTCTGTTTGTCGCTGCCACAACCACTACATTGCCATACTTCTTTAGCCCGTCCATTTCTGTAAGTATCTCTGTAGTAATCTGCGCGGAAAACTCGCTTGCATTCTCCCTCCTTGTTATAAGCCCGTCTATCTCGTCCATGAATATTATTGCTGGAGCGTTGTCTTTAGCCCTGTTGAAAACGTCTTTTATCGTGGCACTTGCCTTTTCTATACCTTCCCTCGCTATCTCCGCACCGTTTATTGCTATGAGCGCGAGCCCTTTGTATTCGCTTGCCACTGCGTGCATGAGCATCGTCTTTCCTGTGCCAGGAGGGCCGAAAAGCAGTATGCCGTTTATTATTGGCACATCATACTTCTTTACGAGATCTGGATGCAGGAGAGGAATTGCAATCGCTTCATTAAGCGCCTTCTTCGCATCTTCAAGCCCGACTACGTCTTTCATATATACCTTGTCTTCCTTCTCAAAGCTCGCCTCCCCGTGGATCTGCCTCTCGAAATCGAGCTTGAACCTGTTGTACTCGTCTATTTGCGCGAGAGAAGTCGAGGGCTTTGTAGCATCTATAGCGTTGAGGAAATCTTTCATCGTAATCTCGAGTATTGCATGCTTGCTCACAGCCTTTTGCGCAACGACCTGCGAAATGCTTTCGCAAAGCGCCTTTATGTCTGCACCTGAATACCTTTCAGTTTTTTCCGCAAGCACGTCAAGGTCAACATCTTGCGCCACTGGGAGCTTGCTGAGGTATATCTCAAATATCTTTTTCCTGCCGTTGAAGTCCGGCAATGGCAGATAGATTATCTTGTCGAACCTTCCTGGCCTGAGAAGCGCCTTGTCGAGCACCTGCGGCACATTTGTAGCGCCCACTATTATCACATTGTTGATTTTTTGGAAGCCGTCCATTTCAACCAGAAGCTGCGAAAGCGCCTGCCTGTGGGTCTCGTCAAGCTCCGGGGAATCCCTGCTTGAGCCTATTGCGTCTATCTCGTCAAAAAACAGGACGCAAGGCGCGTGCTTCCTTGCTATGCCAAAAATCTCCGCCAGCTTTCTTTCCGTTTCGCCGGGGTAAGAAGATATGAGGTTTGAAGCCTTTACGTAGTAGAAGCCTGCACGTATCTCGTTTGCAAGGGCGCGCATCATCATTGTTTTTCCTGTGCCAGGCGGCCCGAAGAAAAGGAGCCCTTTCGCGGGCGCTATGTTGTACGCCCTTGAAATTGCTTTTTGCTCTATAGGGCTTAAGACTGCATTCTTAAGCTCTTCCTTGGTCTCTTCATAATTCCCAATGTCGTTGAATGTTTCTGAGACATTCCCTGCCTCCAAATCCTCAAACGCCTCCCCGAATTTCATCCTTAAGTCTTGCTTCCTAATATCAAGCGTTTTTACAACGCGAACGTTGTACGATTCAAGCACGTAGAGCATTGCAGGCGCTATTAGAAAGCTTATTAGAGCCGTAGCATAATTTGAAAATTTGCCATAAGACAAGTAGTATATAGCAATATAGCCGATAGGATAAAGCAACGCTATAATGCTTGATTCTGTTCCACGATATTTTGACTTTAGGTTTGTAGCAAAGAAATCGATTGCGAAGCACGCTACAAGAAGCGTTGCAAGGCTCAAGAGGTAGTAATACTGCTGAAATATTGCTGCTACAGAAAGCACAATGCCTTCAGAAACCAAATCTACTACGCTGCCTTTGACTATTGTGCCAAACCCTTTGCCGGTAGTGCTCCAGAAATCGCCAAATTTTATCGCGTTTTTGGTCACTACTGTATAGTTGAGCACCGAGTTCGGCATGAATGAAGCATGCGCTGCGATTCCGTTGTAAACTATGTAGCTGTAGTTGTTTATGCCGAGGAGTGCTGAACCGCTGATGGCAGCAAGCACAAATAGCACGGTCATGATTGCTGCTCTTTTATAGCCGACCATTAGTATTGCAAGCACGAAAAACGGTATAGCAAATATATAGCCAAGGTAGGAAAATGATAGAGATGAAAGCAGGTAGAGGAACATTATAGTCCTATAATGCATATATCCGTATATAAGCATGCCGCTTATTACAAAAAGGAACATCCACCCCAGTATGGGCGCTTGATACACTAGCATAGGGAATGTGAATGCTGCGAGCACTATCAGTCCGAGAAAGGGCCTGTAGAGGGTAGCAGCTACTATTATTATTGCAATTATTGGAAGCGTAACAATAGGATAATAGGGAAAAGCATATACAAGAGCTATGAAAGTTGCAAGCGAGAGCATAGAGTCTGCAAAGTGAAAATGCGTCGCCATTCTTGCTAGGAGATCTTTGTATCTGTAGAAGACTATGGGCCTTTTGTAGTACTTTTTTATTATCTCCTTTGATTTCAAAGGCGCTTCGGCATCTGAACTGCGCTGCTTGCCCTGTGCCATACAAACCCTTTTAAGCTTTGAAGCGGAGATCGGTCTTCGCCGCCACGTTGCAAGATTTAACAACTTATCTTTATAAACCATTGCTGCATATGATTATTAGTTCGGGCTATAGAAATATATATTATAATTTTGTCGCAATAATAAAAAGCATCTTTTTGCGCTTGCTATTGCGAAAAAGGCGCTATAAACCCGTTGTAGCTCAATGGCAGAGCGGCCGGCTGTAGCCTGTTAAGCTAACTGGAAAAAGTGATTTATGCAGTTAGATACCGGCAGGTTGGGTGTTCGAGTCACCCCAACGGGAAATCTTTTAATAATGTAGATTTGCTTATATATAGCCAATTGGTTTGATGCGCTTTAAAATAAAAAGCAGAATGCCTTGGTAATGTAGTGGACCAGCATGCGAGCCTGTCACGCTTGCAACCCGGGTTCGAATCCCGGCCAAGGCGCTTTTAAAGTTAAAGTTGATAATCTAATTTAATTTTGGAAGTTTTATGAAGCAAGAAGAAGTATTGGGGCTATTTGAAGAGCGATGGAGTGAGCCGTGGAAGCTTAGAGAGAAGATGGAAAATTCGCTGAAAAAAAGCGGAAGAAAAATAATCAAATTCCTTGCGAGCACGCCTTTACCCACAGAATACGGCTATTGGACATACATGGTCTTTGGCGACTATACAACAGGCGAATTTCATACAGCAATTGTTTATGGAGACGCAAAGAAAAATATCAAAAAGAAAGGGATGTTATTGAGAGTCCATTCTTCTTGCGCCACTAGCGAACTTTTCCACGCGACAAATTGCGAATGCAGGGAAGAACTGGAAGAAGCAATGAAAAGGATAAGGAAAAACGGCGCAGGCTTGGTAATATATATGAACCAGGAAGGAGCCGGCAACGGCATATTTCCTAAAATAATGGCTTATTCTAAATCGCTTGTTTGGGATAAGAAGGGGAAAGTTGTCGAAGCAAAGGACAAGAATGGCAAGCTGATAAGTGTGTACAACGCCTACAAGATGCTAGGCTATCCTCTGGAAAACAGGTCGCTTGCTGCCGCTGCAGAGATATTGAAGTTCCTTGGCATAAAGTCAGTTGTCCTTATGACAAACAACCCCAAGAAGATAGAAGAGCTGGAGAAATACGGCATAAGCGTAGAGCCCATAAGCATACACATAAAGCCTAAAAATGAAATAGTTAGAGAGCACCTTAGGGTTAAGGCTGAAATGCTAGGCCATAAAATAAGCGAAAAAGACATTAAATAAGCGCTACAACTTTGGCTTAAAACAATTAAGAAAGATCTAATTATTGGTTGTTCTGTTGAATAATCGAATATATCAATATTTACCTTTTTATCTCCGCAAATTGCAGTTAGGCATTGAGGTTAAGGAAGAATGTGCCCATTACAACGCATTTCTCATTGTAATCAGGCCAATCCTTATTGTCTTTATAACTTCTTTTTCCGTATTTTATAGGCCGTCTTACCATGGTCGCCACTTGGTATAGTGGTAATCTGGTAAGACACCAATAAGAAAGTTACGTCGTAGAGAATTAGGAATTATTCAACACAGCAACAATAAATAGCTTGCTGTCCGCAGAACTTTTGGCAGTTTTACTTCATTTTTGCAGTATAGGATTTGAACAAGCTCTCTTCGACAACATGAATTGCCGCAGGCCGGAGGCATCCTTTTTTACAAATCTTTTTGTATATGCAATGCTATGCAAAGAAATACAAAGGTCACGGCGGCGTGTAGCCAGAGTACCAGTTGCTCACAAACACAACATTGCTTGGCACACCGTTGTTGCCATTGCCGCTGTAGTCGTTGGCGTTGCCGTTCAGCGGCCACCAGCCAATGAGGTTCTGCAAGTTAATGGGCGCGCCGCCTATGCCTTCTTGGTAGAGAGCTTGGATATCGTTGGCTGAAAGTGAGGTGTTGTAGATTTGAGAGTTTGCTATGTCCCCTTCCCAATAATCGCTGCTACCGTCGTCCCATCCTATTAGCGGGGTGAACGTTTCGCCAGAAGTTGCTATTGAAGAGGAATACACCATGTTCCCATTTACATAAAAATTTACTCCCGAGGGACCAAATGTTAAAGTCACAAATGTCCACTTATCGATTGGCAGCGTATATCCCGAGCTAACT
>JBMFWY010000025.1:0-4743 GCA_049964795.1 Candidatus Micrarchaeia archaeon
CTATTGGTGTCCGCTTTAAATAGAAGAATAAGTTTTATTTGAGAACTACTTACTTATCCGCGGAACATAAATGCTCCCGCCGAACCAATAAATATAACGCCGGGATTGGGATTTGAACCCAAAATTCCCAGAGGGAACCGGTTGCCTTGTTCGCATCACGGATCAGCTCTCGGGATACGCATCTCGAGACCGGCGCGTTACCAGTTTCCGCCATCCCGGCATTAGCAAAATATTTTATACCTGCGCGTAATATTATGCACATGCTGTTAAAGCATAAAATTTTATTTTATTTGTAATGGATGTTATAAATAGATTGCTTTCATGAAACATTCAATTGTCAGGCCAACGACAACAAATGCAAGCTTCGGCTTTTGCGTCTTTGGCACGGATCGGTAGATCATAATGGAATATACCCATAACACTTTCAGTGTGCGGCTCATAACAGTTATGCTTTTCGTAGTGCTTGCTGCAGCAGGCATACTGTTTTCCCTCTACTTATTTGTAGTTGCAAACAGCATTTACATGTACGCCATAGCCGCAATATTTTTTCTGCTTTCTGCAATATCCGGCTTTTTCAACATATTCGCAGCTTACTGGTACTACAAGGCATATTTCTATCCTGGCTACATAAAAAGCGTAAAAAGCGGGCTAAAGCCTATGAAGTCTTTCCCAACTGTCGCTGTTGCAGTGCCGGTATTCAACGAGGATCCAAAGATTGTCGCAAAAACGTTTGCAAAGCTTTCGAAGCTCAACTATCCTGCAGGCAAGATAAAGTACTACATGCTTGACGATTCAAGCAAAAGCGAAATCGCTGAAGAAATGCGCAAGATAGCAATTGAGAACTGCGCCATATACCTCCACAGGGACAACCGGCGTGGCTACAAGGCAGGAGCGCTCAACGACATGCTGAAAGTCTCAAAAGAGGAGTTCGTTGCGATCTTCGACGCAGACGAATACTTGACCAACAGGAACTTCCTGCTTGAGACTCTGCCGTACTTCCAGGACGAAAACCTGTCTTACCTGCAAACAGAAAAGAGGTCGGCAAAAGGCAACTTCTTTTCGGATTCTGTCGACCTATTCAATGCTTTCTTCTTCAAGTTCATACAGACTGCAAGGGCGCTCAACAACACTGCAATCTTTGCGGGCTCCTGTGGCGTAATAAGGAGGAGCTCGCTTGACAAAATAGGCGGCTTTCCCGAGTATGTGATTGAGGACACTTTCTTCAGCTTCGAGTCTGACGAAAACGCTTTCAAGAGCCTCTACTTACCTAAAGTCTACGCGCTAGGCAGGCCGATAAAATCATTCACCGCGCTTTCCAAGCAGCAGTGGAGGTACAACTACGGCGATACTCAGTTTCTTGGATATTTCCTGAAGAAAATAAGGCGTGGCAAAAAGATAAGGAAGTTTACAACCCTCTCGAGCGTGGATTACATAGCGCACGGTTTTGGTCTCAACTACCTTTCGCTTATACTTATCATATTCACCTTTGTATCTGTGCTGATAGTCTTTTCAGCGTTTCCAATGAAGTATTTCACGCTTGGCGAATTCCTCAGCGTGAAGAACATTACTTTCGACCTTGAGGTTTTTGGAATAATAGCATTCACCCTTTCATTATTCATACCTGTAATACTAACTAAATTCTATTTCAAGTCGGTAAGCAAAGGGGTAATGATCTTCCTGCTCAACTTCGCGCTTGCTTTTGTAAGGACTAAAGCTGCAATAGCAGCGCTCCTACGCAAGGATCCAAAGCAGCAATGGCAGAAAGTCTTCCCCAAAAACCAAAGCATGATCTCGGCGCTTTATAATACCAGGTTTGAGATATCGTTTGCCTCGCTGCTTTTTGTGCTGGGCTACATATCAATATTCGTAAAAAGCAACTTTTTTGGAGGCCTATGGCTGATGTGGTACGGCGCCCTTTACGCGATAGCCACTATTTTCTTCTACAAATACAGGTAATTGAATGATCTACGTAAAAAGGCATGTGACGCCCAGCGGCAACATACTTGCCATGTGCGATGAGAATCAAATAGGAAAAGTGCTCAAGGACGGCGAGATAACCATAAACCTTAAGGACTATGCAGACTTCTACAAGGGAGAGCTCATAAAAAGCGCAAGTGAAAGGCTCCAGGATATATACGCGCAGGACCTCTATTCGGCAAACATAGTGGGCGAAGAAGCGGTTGAGCTTGCAATAAAAAGCAATATAGTAAGCAAGGAAAATGTCAAGAAGGCAAGCGGAGTACCGTATGCGCATGCCTACAGGATAGAATAAGCCGCGAAGCAGCTTGGCGCTTTCGTGTCTAAGGTATTGCGCTATTACAGTGCCCAATCTTCGCTATTTTTCGAATACTTTACTAAAGGCGTTGGGCATTGCCTCCTCGCTCTTCGCCACTCATTTATGAGGCGTGCCTTGCTTATTATGCAAAACTAGTGCTCCTTCTCATTGCCCTGAGAGGCTTAGTATCGCCTTTGCTATGTCCCCGCCTGAATTCTCGAGCGCCTCTCTTGCCTCTTCTTCGCTCTTCCCAGTTTTTTCCTGCACAAGCTTGACATCCTCCTCAGATATTTCAGGCTCAGCTTCTGCGCTATCGCGCTCTTCGCCTTCATGTGTGCTCTTCTCCTCTATGTCTCCTTCTACTTGGAATTGGACATTGCCCTGCATTTCGATCTTAGTCACTTGTGGCGAGCTTATTACTATATTCTTGTCGGAGCAGTATATCACGACCTTGCTTGCTTCTACTTCGCTTGACTTGATTCCCATCTGCTCCATCATGCTCTTGAGCCTGCGGGGGTCTATATTAGGCATCATTATAACCACTTTGGTGGGCCCGAGGAGAGTTGAACTCCTGTCTCCAGCGTGTAAGGCTTATGCGCTCTTCGCTTGGCATCGTAACCGTTGGACCACGGGCCCAAAAAGCAAAACTCTGCACAGTTGACTGCTTTGGACTTTTTATTTTGTATGTAGCAACAGCTTTATTATTTGCTGCTTTTCCTTTTGACCTTTTGGCCTTGCGCCCTTTTCCTGCAGAATTCATTTATCCTGCCTATAGCGTCTTCAAGTATATCCTTTGGCGGCAGGGAGACTATCCTTATGTGCGACGGAGCCCCGAAGCCGGAGCCTCTGGTCAGCTGCACGCTTTCCTGTTTAAGCAGCATGTCTACGAACTCCTTGTCGCTTGCAAGGTTCAGCTCTCTCAAATCTACCTTTGGGAAAAGATAGAATGCGCCGTTAGGCTTTACTATGCTCATGTAGGGGTTTTCCCTTATCATGCTGACTGCGAAGTTTACCCTTGACTCTATCTCTTTTACCATGTGTGAAATCGATTTCTCGTGCTCAGCGGAATTCGAAATAGCTTCTGCAAACGCGTATTGCGCAGGCACGTTGGCGGAGAGCCTTACGCGTGCGAAATCCGCAAATTTTGCCTTGAGCTCCATGGATTTGCTGTCGCTGCCAGGTATGATTGCAAAGCCCATGCGGAAGCCTGTTGCATCAAAGTCCTTGGATGCGCCGTTGAATATTGCGAAAGGCACGTCCCTTGCAACTTCAGCAACGCTTGTAAAAAGCGCACCGTTGTATACTATTTCATCATATATCTCGTCGCTTACAAGCATCAGGCTATATTCGTTTGCAAGTTCTACTACCTTTTCAAGCACATCCCTCCTCAGCACAGTGCCTGTAGGGTTGTTTGGGTTGGTGAGCAGCAGGTATTTCACCTTCGCTATCTTGCCGTCTTTTTTAAGCTTTTTGAGGGCAGATTCCAGACTGTCTACGTTTATGTTCCAGTTCTTGCCTTCGTCATATTTCTCTAGTATCTCCTTGCCTCCTGCAAGGTTCAGCGAAGGCACGTATATAGGGTAATAAGGCTTGAAAAGTATCGCGTAGTCGCCGTCATTTACAAGCGAGTTGTTGAGGAAGCTGAGCGCTTCTGAGACTCCTTGCGTTATTATTATGCTTTCACTGTCTACCTCTAGCTTATACCTTTTCTTGTACCTCTGGCTTATTGCTTCCTTGAGCTCCGGTATGCCTGTAGCGTTTGTATATGTGGTCTTGTGCGCCTTGAGCGCTTCTATGTAAGCGTTGAGTATGTACTCAGGAGTCGGAAAGTATACGGGAGGATCGCCCCTGTTCAGCTTTATTATATTCTTGCCTTCTTTTGCAAGCTTTTCTGCAAGAGCGTCGTCTTCCTCTATAGGATTCTGCGCGTATATACTCCTGTTCGATAAAAACATGCCACCACCTTTGAACGCTTTTGAAGCCTTGGCGTGCTTAAGGCATCAAAGCCTCTTTTCATTATAGATTGTTGTGAAAAATACTTATTATAGTATCATTGCGGCATCATTGTACAATTTGCCTTGCATTGCGCATATACTTCTATGCCTCCTGCGCTTTATAGTGCTTTAAGCACGCATGGAAGGAAACAGCAAAGCGTTATTTCTCCTTCAGCACAGCTTCTTCTATTATGTACTGGCCAGTCTTGCCGTCCCACGACCTTCTGGCCTTCTTTATCTCTATCATTTTCCTGAATAGGGGCGCATCTAAAACAAAGCTTTCTGCTTCGCCGCCCTCGAAAGCGAGGTGTATGCCGTATTGTGTTTTTGCCTTCTCAAGCCTTGATATCATATTTTCGTCTATCCTGCTTCCAAGAAATGACTCATCTAGGCCTTCTGCGGAGACTTGCGTAACTATTGCATAATAATCTCTTGCTATTTCCGCAAGCTCGTCGCGAGGATCCATGTGCCACA
>JBMFWY010000026.1:0-3332 GCA_049964795.1 Candidatus Micrarchaeia archaeon
GCTCGTCAAGCATCTTGAGGTATTCTTCCCAATATTCGTCATACTCAGGATAGCAGAGACACTTTTGAGAGCCATACATTGGGAAACTCTCGCCTTTTACCTCATATTTATAAGCGAATTCTTCGCGACTGCATAAAATGTCTATGTGCTCCATTTCCTTTTTGTTGCTGAAATGCGCCTTGGCTATCTTCTCCTTGAGAAACTTGGTCTTTGGCTTGTATAGAATATCTTTGGCCGGCTTAATGCTTTTATCGGTGCCAAGAATTCTGCTTATTAGACCTTTGATTTGATCTTTCTCTTCTTCCATTTTATCACATTCTAGGCTTTTCCGCCGTTGGCTATCCACCATTGCCTAAGGCTTTCTTGGGCTTTCTGCGCTTTTTTATGCAGACTTCTTTTTTCAAGCTTGAATTGCCTGTCGCGATGCCCCTTCCATTTGAGTATTTCTTTCCTATCCTTTTCATTGAAATCTTCAAGCTTGAAGGCATTTCTCGGCTTGGTCGACGCTTCGCCAGGAATAAATATTTCTCCGGCGACCTCTTCGATCCAGTCTTTATAGCTAAGCTCTCTCAGCATTTCAAAATACTCCTTTCTATAGCCATTGTATTTTGGGCTGTGCTGTAGCGAATAAAAGCTGTTGAGCAATGTATTGTGGTCTATGCCGCATCTGTAAAGTATGTACTCTTCCGCCATGCACAGGCTATAGATGTATGCTTTCTCTTTTTCATTGCCAAAATGCGCTTCCGCTATCTTCTTTTTCAGGAAGCTTGTCCTTGGCACATAGTGCGCAAGCTTTTCATCCTCATCTATGGAGATTTTGGTTACTAATGACCTTATTCCTTCCAAATGTTGGAGTGCGGCTATTTTTTCTATCTTCATTTTATCACCACAAGTAATAAGTAATTTCCTGTATATAAATATAACTGACAAATATTTCTATTTAGGAAAGTGATACCATGCATGACCTTCCAGAGCTTCAAACGCTTATTGCAGACATAAGAAGCACAAGGCAGAAGTATGGCATAAGCTCGCAGAAGCTTGCGAAGGCTTGCGGAATAAGCCCATCGGCAATGTCGAAGTTAGAAAGGGGCAAGCTAAAACCTTCATACGGGCTGGTATGCAACGTGGTTAAAAAATTGAACGAGATCGTATTCGACAAAGCCAATTATGCCAGGGTAGAGGATAAGATGGTAAAGGATGTAAAGACGCTCTCTCCAGTGGCTCATGTGTCGGAAGCGGTAAAGAGAATGAAGGAAAATGGTTTCTCCCAGATGCCAGTTGTTGACAGGGACGGAAGGATACTTGGCCTTGTGACAGAAAGAAGCATACTGGAGCATCCAGATGCCGTGTCCTGCATCGATGTCGTAGAGGCTAGCTATGCCGTGGTAGGACCCGAAGAGAGCTTTGAAAGGGCAAGACAGCTCGCTAGGAACGCGCAGGCAATACTCGTGGTGCAAGAAGGCAGGCTCGTGGGCATTCTCACAAAAGCGGACTTTCTTTAGGTGTGAAAAGCCTTGGATGGGACATACTGTTGCAGATTGTAGAAGTCTATGAGGGTGTTGGAGTGGATTTGGGCAGATGGATCGGGACCACATATGCTATAGCCTTTGCGCTGCTGTATCTGTTTGTGTTCTTGCTTTTCCCACCTGATTTGGCGCTGCACATACTGCAGACATGCAGGATCAGCGTGCAAGGCTTCGCGGTCAATTTTGCTGTTGCGCCTATAAGCTATTTTGAGGTTTTGGTGTATATCTTAAAGCTGCAGCATCTCCTTGGGCACGCCATAACATATGGCGAGGCCATGCAGATCCTCTTGCTTAATTTCGTTGCTGTGGAATTGCTCATCTTCAGTACTTTTGTGTATTTTTACGCAAAAAGAAGGGCGCATGCCTATAATGCGCAGAAGGTGTTCTGGTCCGGCGTATTCGCAAGCTATGTGCTTGTGGCAATCGAAGCACTGTACGGATGCGGCACAGGTACCTCAATAATAGGCGTGAGCTTGACATCAATCTTGTTGGCATGCGTGGGCTCAGATTTGTTTCACGCCGCAAGGAATGGGGAAAAGCTAACGTCGCAGGGATTGCGGATTTTGGCTTTCGCTTTTTTGGCAACCATGCTTATTGGCTACTTGCTTAGCCCAATAGTCCACTTGTCCGGATTGGCTTTGTTTACGGCAATCCTTTTCATCTGGGACAAATCGTTCAGGAAGGATCTTTCAGCAATATTGACCCTCTTTGCCCAAAAAATCGGCTTATTTGGCACCAAACGCTGAATCTATCAAAAGGTGTAGAGTACCGCACTTAAATGCTCTTGCAAAGAGAATAGGCCAGAGCTACAATCCTCAATTATTTGGCTGAATTGCATTCTTTGTATATCAATATATAGCGTTGGTGAGTTGATTAGTTTATAGGTATGCACTCTTAAGCTGATAAATAAAGTATGTGTTATGTCAATTGGTGTTGGCATATTTATAGAAAAGTATAAATATTTTGACATAATATGATTTAAATATGAAAACCGCTGAGCTTCTAGAAGAGCTAAAAGGCCATGAGCTTTATGTCTTTTCCATATACGATGCAGCAAAGCTCATGCAGAAAAGCATAGCATATGCCTCTTTATTTTTGTCCAAAAGCAAGGAGTTTGTCAGGATAGAGAAAGGCAAGTATGCAATAAAAGGAACAGACCCATTTATAGTGGCTTCAAACATACTCTATCCTTCTTACCTTAGCCTGGCAAGCGCCATGAGGTTTTATGACCTTATAGACCAAAATATTGTTAAGTACTCAGTAATATCTGTAAAGAGGCATGCAAACATTTTATTTAACAGCTCGAGCATAGAATTCAAGCACATAAAAAGAGAGAGATTCTTCGGATATGCAAAAAAAGACAAGGTGTATGTTGCAGAGATGGAAAAGCTGTTCATAGACTGCATTTATTTTGGTGCCCCGGATTTTGCAACGGTATTGGAAGCGCTGAAATACGCAATCGACAACAAAAACATTGATTTAAAAAAGACGCAAGAGTACATAATCGCGTTCAACGATAAGTCTCTTGTAAACAAAATGGGATTTTTGCTCGGCTTAGCGGGTGTAGAAGCAAACAAGATTTTGGGCAAGGGAAGGAAAGGCTATGTTCGTATAAGCGGATTGGGCAAAAGCGGCATTGACAAGAAATGGCTGGTCAAATATGATTGATCAAAGCAAACTGTCGGAGTATTTGCATTTCTTCAAGGACAAAAGGCAGCTTGAGAAAGATTACCTGCTAAATCTCATGCTAAAGGTCATTTCGATAAACAGGCTGTCAAACTATATGGCGTTTAAAGGAGGCACAGC
>JBMFWY010000027.1:0-3315 GCA_049964795.1 Candidatus Micrarchaeia archaeon
TGATGAAACCACTTTGAATTATATTAATTTTCGTTTCTGCCCTCCCTATTCTAAACCCCTACCCCAATAGCCACAAAGAGCGCAGCGAAGCTCACAGCTCCCATATCTCTTAAGACTTTAGCTCCTTTTCAATCGTTTCAAGATCGAAAAGCATAACATTTTCCTTCTTGGCAAGCTCCCTCATCTCGCCAGTGAAGCCGGATCTGGAGAATAATGCAAAGTGCTCTTTCCTAACTTCGTTATTCCACTGCACAAGCTTTGACTTTCTCTTAAGGTTCTCGTATACATCGATGCCTATTTGCTTGGAAGTCCACTTGCATTCTGCAAATAGTATCTCTTTTGCCTTTTTATCTACTGCTACGGCATCTATCTCCTCTTCATCAAAGCCCTTTTGCTTTTCCTGGTTCTTGCCGCGCCAATTACCCACTTTATCTATGTGAAATATTCTTCCTCTTTTGCTTAAAAGCTTGATAAATTCATGAGAGAAAATTTCAAAAGATGATCCGAAGAATACCTGCAATGCTTCACTAATCTTGGCTGAAAGGCCTGCCATGTCATTTATTTCGTAATAGCTGTAATTACTGCTTATGGCATTAAACCAGAAGCGGTAGAAGCTGTCTGTTATGATTAACCTGTTTTTCTTTGAGCCCGGCTTGAAGTTCACTGTAGGTAGCGTTGCTGTATCCACCACGCCCAGATAATATTTCAAGTCGTAGATATACTGCGAAAGCGATGTCTCCTTTATCTGCGCATATGCTGCTACCTCATTATTTGTGTTCCTCCCTGATGCTATCGCCTCTAATATTGCAAAGTATGTTGCAGATTTGTTCCCGAAAGCCTCAATCATATCCTCTTTTACTGGGTTTTTCAATGGAGCCACTGGGCTTACAATCAGTTTCTCAATTACTTTATCGAACGAATTTGCGCCGTAATAGTCAATAAGCGAGTAATAAAATACGACCCCCCCAAAAAGGAAGTAAATTTTCATCTTGTCCTCAAAGGATTTGACTTCCAATTTTTCCATAAGCCTAAATGCATTTTCTAAGCTGAACTCCTTTATCTCAAGCATATTATATGCCCTTTTAAATAGCGGCGCCTTGTCCTCTGAGAATATGCTCTTCATCATACCTACTATTGAGCCCGAAATAACCAGCGACAGGTTTGTAGAATAATCGCGCATATCCCACTCCCTTTGAAGTATGTCTATCGCTTCAGGGTACACATACTTGAAGTTCTGAAACTCATCCATAGCTATGATAATCTTGTACCTTTTGCTGTATTCTAACAGGATTTTGACTAGGTCTGACATATTTTCTATTTTTTCATATTCCTTAAGGTTAAGCTCTGTCTTGACCAAATTGGCATATTCTCTAACTATATTGTTGATTTTTTCGTTCCTTGGCACAAAGAAGTATAGCTTCTTCGCCTTTGAGGTTCTAAAAAATTCCTTTATTATGGCAGTTTTGCCTACCCTTCTTTTTCCGTATATAACAAGCATGCGGCTGCCTGTTTTCTCAAGCTGTTTTACTTCCAAAAGCTCTTCTTCCCTATCAAAGAATTCCATCGCCAACATCTTATTACATTT
Organism: Candidatus Micrarchaeia archaeon; assembly: GCA_049964795.1. Taxonomy (GTDB): domain Archaea; phylum Micrarchaeota; class Micrarchaeia; order Micrarchaeales; family Micrarchaeaceae; genus JAKATY01. The sequence continues at coordinate 1,586 of JBMFWY010000027.1, forward strand.
ATAATAATTATAACAATAATAAGATATTTAAGCCCTCCTCTCCCTCCATAAACCCCTACCCCAATAGCCACAAAGAGCGCGACGAAGCTTACTCTCCCATATTTAGATGATAGGGTAGGAATGACACCGTTTTCATAACCTCTTAAGCAAAAGCCCTATATCCAGCTCATCTTCAATGCTGCAGCCATCCCCGATAAATAACCCTACCGAAATATTATGCCCCTTTTCAATTCTACGGTTTTGGACCGAATTGTTATAATAAGCTGAGACCGGTAAAGCATCTCCAACACCGTCTATTTCTACCTCTAACCCAAAGCAATCCTTTTCGATTTCAGGTGCCAATATATGGTATTCGTAAGAACTATTGGTATAGATAGAATGCCCCAGTTCTTCAATTCCTGCCTCATTCTTCATGTCCGCAAAGGTATACATCCTGCCGTATATGGTTTTGCCTTTGCCCTTTGTTATTGCCCTTTCCTCAGAGCTGAAGGATACTTTTAGGTTTAATATATCCTTCAAGTAAGCCTCAATCCTGTTTAGCACGGCATCAAAGTTTCTATACTCCAGCATAGCAAGCCTATTGGCCGGTGCATATGCAATATCATTGATTTCCTTTTTCCACTCTTCAGCGCCTATGCCCTTTATTCTTTCCAGGAATTCGCTTATCCTCAAATCGCCTTGCCTATACAAAGACATCTTCTTTTCAACTAGGTAATAAAAAAGGTCGACCCTCTTTCTTATCATGAAATCAAAGTCAAACGCATCCCTGGTCTTGCTCCTTGTCATTATGGCCCTAAATTTCTCTGCGAGAATTTCCCTCGGGTCCATAGATAAAGTGGAATACGGGGCGAGATCGGGGTATATGGGTGTTATGCTTCTGCTTACTCCTTTTAGCAGGGTCTTTTCCCTCAGGCTAAAATCAAGGCGCACAGTGGCTTCTGACCGCAGATCTAATGTCGATGCATATACTGGGCCATGCATCTTGAAAGTTGCAGCTACGCTATTCGTGTGCAATTCTGGAAGCTCCAGCCTGCTTTCAACTCCGTATCTTTTCATCCGCGCATTTACCTCTTCGAGCATGCCTCTTATTCCTTCATAATCTAACTCAGTTGTAAAATCCAGGTCCACGCTAAACCTATCCAGGCCGTAAAGCTTCTGCAATGCTGTGCCGCCTTTGAACAGAAGCCGATTGGATTTTGGCAGCGAGTATAGCAAGCCCAGTATTATGTGCTGCAAATAATCCGTTTCCGCCTGCTGTATATTCCTGAAGCCAATGCTCTCCTTGTATTTTGCAAGCTCTTCCCTATCTAGCATTTGCATCAACCCCCATTTTCAATCCGTTGCGTGACATGGCTGCACCCAGCCTCTTAAGAAGTGCTTTAGACCCCATCCTAAGCGCATACTTTCCAAGCAATCCGATATCCAGCTTTTTGCTGGCCAATGCATCATCTATGTACGTTTTTGGGCAGTATTCAGGAATATACATCGCATCGATTACCGCTTTCTCAGGAAGTGCAACATATGCAAAACCGTTTCCCGAACGCTCCCTCTCAAAGCCGAAAATCTTATCTGGTAATGTCTTTACAAGTGTAATGTCATATAAGCCATCCCTCACCTTCACGTCCATCCTGGAGCTTATTTTGGCATTGAACACTATTATGCGGTTGGGCATCTGGTCCACAACTGAGTGATAGTATAATGCAGACGCCATAGTCATATATGAAGGGATC
>JBMFWY010000028.1:0-2740 GCA_049964795.1 Candidatus Micrarchaeia archaeon
CAAAGGTCCTCCTATAAGGCTTCTTCTTATTGTAGGGTCCAGAGTATTCAGATGCTTTGAATCCGTATTGAAAGCAACAAGTGTAGCACCTTTTACCCCCATCCTGCTAAGCCTCTGCACTGTATTGCTTCCACCGCCTCCAACGCCACAGACTGCTATATTTGCCCTGAAAAAGTCTTCGCTGCCATAATTATTATTCAAAGCGTTTTCTACCAAATCCATTATACCACCGCAATTAGAATGTGATAGATAAGAATTTTAAGTTTTGCAATTATGGCGCGTATGCTGTTAAAGGCAAATTTTGAAGGATTTTTGCCCAACGACAAAAAAGAAATACTTTTATAAGTTTGCGGTCATAAACCTTATCTGCTATTTGCTGCCTTACGTCCAGGGGATGGCAGAAGGCTTACTTTAATCTTAGGTTTACGGTGTAAAATATGGCAAGGATAAGATCCGCAAAAACGTGCAGGACTCCGAATTCGCAAGCATGGGCAAGGTACTCTAGGAGGAAGCCCAAAAAAAATTATATAAAGGCGTTGCCACACACTAGTCTGCTCGTATTCAAGATGGGAAGGGAAGACCCTAACTATGATATGAAGCTCACCCTTGTACCAGAACAGGAGATCCAATTGCGTTCAAACGCCCTTGAAGCTGCAAGGCAGGTTGCAAACAAATACCTTGAGGCGAACATGCTGAATAACTATTTCTTCAGGGTGCTTGTTTTTCCGCACAACGTCATAAGAGAGCACAAGATGGCTTCAGGCGCGGGAGCTGACAGAATCTCAAAAGGAATGTCGGAGGCTTTTGGCACGCCTGTTTCAGTGGCGGCAAGAATAAAGAAAGGGCAGCCAATATTCCTTCTTCAAGGTCCAAGCAGCGGCAAGAAGCACCTTCTCGAAGCATTTAGAAGGGCATCAAGGAAGCTTTCCGGCACCTACAAGATAAAAGCAGCATGAATTCCTTAAAACATTTCTGCGGCTGAATTTTTCATTTTTTACCTGCGGGGGCTTAAGCTTTAGTGCTCTTGTCTAATATTTTAAAAGGTAAAGGGCATGAAGATATTGCTCCAATTTCCAGAAGGCTTGAAGCAGTTTGCGCTTAGCCATGCAAAAAAGCTTGAGGAAGACGGCAATGAAGTTTTTATTTCTTCTTCTCCTACTTTCGGCGCGTGCGATCTCGCGATAGACGAAGCTAGGAAAATAGGCGCAGACAAAATAGTGCATTTTGGCCATGCGGAATTCCACCATGTAGATTTCAATGTGGAGTACGTTGAATACCCGATAGACGCACCGCTTGAGATGCTTCAAAAAAGCCTTGAAGAGCTTGAAGGCTTCAATATCCTTGGCGTAGTAACTACTATCCAGCATGTCCACCAGCTAGAACCAATAAAAAAGTTCTATGAAGAGCACGGCAAAAAAGTGCTTATAGGCAAACCTTATGGATTTGCAAAAAGGCAAGGGCAGATACTTGGCTGTGATGTTGGAAGCGCAGCTACTATAAATGCCGAGGTAGATGCGTTTGTTTATTTTGGAGGGGGGCTTTTCCATCCTATAGGGGCGCTGCTTGCCACTACAAAGCCTTTCTTTTCAATAGATCCTTTTGAAGGAAAAATCTTGAGGCTTGACAGCTATAGAGAAACATACAAAAAGAGGAGCAAAGGCAGGATAGTCTCTTCACTTGAGGCAAAGAGCATAGGAATACTTGTAAGCACAAAAAATGGACAGTACAATATGTCTCTAGCAAAACTGATAAAAGACAAGATAGAGAAAGAGGGTATAAACGCTGCAATACTTGTTTCAAACACTTTCGACTTTACCTCGCTTGAAAATATGGCAGAATTCGATGCTTTTGTAAATACTGCATGCCCTAGGATAGCTACTGAAGATGGGGACAAAATCCGAAAACCTATAATGAGCCCAAATGAGCTTATGGAGATGCTGGAAATAAGGAAAGCAGGAAAGAGGTAATATAATACTTGAAAAATAAAAGCAATAGGCTTAGGCTCGACGAATTCTTATAAAAACTAAAAAGAAGAAGTAAAATAAAAAATTAAAAAGTCTCTTCAGCTCACTTTGACTGAAAGTGTTGCTATCTGTGTTTCAAGATTTGAAGAGGATGATGTGCTATACATTAGCCACACATATCCTGTAAATGGTGTTCCTACTGTAGAATATGAGGTAGGATATGGTGAAGTTGTCGGCAGTGTTATTGATACTGGAATAGTTTGACCAGAGGCAAGACCTCCTGTAATAACCGCGTTCGCATCAGAAGTGCTAAAGGTAGAACCACTCGGCACTATATATACTGTTGCAGAACTGAAGCTTGTTCCTGTTGCCTGACCTACAGTAAGTGTAAGTGTGCCACTTGTGCTAAGTACAGGGTTTGCGCAGTAATAGCCTGAAAGTGCTACGCAACTTGTGCCTATAAGCGAGGAGCTGTTGAAAACTCCAAGGCTGAAGAGTGCGCCGAGAACTACTGCTATGATGAGGATCGCCCATCCGTACGTCATTAGATATTCCATTGCGCTTTGCGCTTTGGTTTTCTTTCCGAACATAAACTCACGCTTTTTATTGTTCTGGTAAGACTTTTAAATATTTGCATAAAAATGCAGATTAGGATCCTGACATTTACATTTATTCACCTCGTCAAACGCGAAACAGTCACATTGCGTATTTTACCAAGTAGGCAATGAGGCATGAAAATGCAAAGATCGTGACCTTTGCAATACCCACAAACCTGT
>JBMFWY010000029.1:0-1000 GCA_049964795.1 Candidatus Micrarchaeia archaeon
TGATTTCATATACCATATATTCATTTTTCTTTCTTTTTTCTTTTTCCTCCAACACCAATGAGTTTTTCGCCTGCATTTGTTGTTATGTTGATTGGTTGCTTGGCCATTTTAATGTCTGTGACCAAGTCTGGGTTCATAAAGGTTGTACCAATACTTGATCCTGAGTCAATTTTTCTTTCTTTTTTCAAATTCTTCCAACACACGTCTGGACAAATTGATTTTGTCAACTGATGATTTGCACGTCATCAAGTGGTATGTGGATAGCGCCTTTGGAGTGCATCCTGACCTCAAGAGCCACACCGGAGCCGTCATGACATATGGAGGTGAAGCAGCTCAATCAATTTGGCGTAAGCAGAAATTGAAGACAAGAAGCAGCATTGAATCTGAATTAGTTGCTGCAGATGATACAGCCACTATGATTTTGTGGCGACAAAATTATTTATGGAAGCCCAAGGACATGCAATTGAGAAAAATATTTTGTACCAAGACAATAAGAGTACATTTCTATTGGAAAACAATGGGAAGCGCAGCACTAGCAAACGCACCCGAGCATTCAATATTTGTTATTTCTTCTTAACAGATCAGGTTGAAAAGGGCAATCTGAAAATTGAATACTGTCCCACCACAGAAATGTGGGGCGATTTTATGTCAAAACCACTCCAAGGAAAATTATTTCAAAAGTTCAAGAAATAAATCATGGGACATTAGGTTTCGGCCAAGGTATTGGTCGACAGGAGTGTGTTGGAAGAAATATGAAAAAATAGAAAAATTACTGTACTGTACATGAATTTGAACCAGAGGACACAGAGGGTTACAAGACAGGATTTAGAACTCGGATTTCTTCGATGACAGAGCGATGACTCTTCGCTTTCCCCTCTCCTCTCACTTTCTTTAGTTAACTGATGTAGTAGTAACAGGTTGTTACTCATCATCTCTTAAAGTGTAATGTTGGAGGAAAAAGAAAAAAGAAAGAAAAATGAATATATGGTATATGAAATCG
>JBMFWY010000030.1:0-678 GCA_049964795.1 Candidatus Micrarchaeia archaeon
CCCAGCAAAAACTCGAGCAAGATCAAACTCCAGGCGGGAAGAGTATCGAAGAAGAAAAGAAAGAGGAAGAGAAAAAGTATCTGGAGGAGCATCAGGATCAGAAGCAGTCCCAATGGTTTTGGTAAGAAAACTAAAAGATATTTGGTTAATCTAATATATTTTTAGTATTCTTTAAATTTCGCTCCCATTGCATACTTTTTGCTACACATAATTTTCTTAGCAGGCTTAAAGATCGTGCAACCTATCGCAAATGTATGCAAATTTTTGTCGTCGAATAAAACAAAAGCTACTTTGATAAGGAAAAATAATGTATGTATTTTAGGATCCTTTAAATTATCAATAAAATGAAAATCATATGCTTGCATTTCATATTTATGAGCTAAAAAATGCCTCTCGAGGAAAAGCCAATTTTTTATTGCACTTTTGGCGCTCAATATGGGTTGCTTAACCAGCAGGCCCTGTTTTCCATAAATCCGGAATGAAAGCTTTTTGAAAAGCGTATTTTTGTTGCACAAAAATGGAATGCTGCATTTGTTAAGCATTGATCTCTAATATTCTATTTTTATGGAATGCATTCATATTGATTTACTTAAGTTTTTATTAATTCTAATAAATTTATAGAAATTCTAACATTATCTTGCTTTGTTGTTATATTGGCATGGCTTTATGATCAAGTAT
>JBMFWY010000031.1:0-649 GCA_049964795.1 Candidatus Micrarchaeia archaeon
GTCGCATTGCTAAACACGAACCTTTCATCAGAAAAGGGATAGATATACTGTGAGAAATTCAAATAATGTTTGCTGTTTACGCTGCAGGTAAACTGAGTAGTTGTCAATTGGGAGTAGTCATAAGAGGTTCCATCTAGTTTTGCGACTGTTGCGGTGCTGGAAGAAAGCAAAGAACCCATGTTGTTTGAAAGCGAAAAGGTAATTATGACAGGAGGCGTAAAATTGATCAATGCACTGCTGGTGTAATTTGCATAATATGCATATACAATTACCTTAGAGGGTTTGTCTCCATATATATAGCTCAATGCAGTGCCTGTAGTGTTTGTAGTAGTAATTGCAGGATTTATTGTATATGGAGGTATTGCAGAAGTGCCGTTCGAATAAAAGAACGCGGTGAAGTTGACTGTAGCGCCCGAAAGAGGATAGCCAAGCAGTTTTACACTCGCATAAAGAGGGTCCTTTACACTTTCGATTGCAGATTGCGTAGAGTTCTTTGCAACAAGAGTTATAGAAGAAGAGGTTGAAATAAGCGGTGCGGCATGAGCAGAGAAGCTGCCTACATAGGTTTCTTTTGGCGCGCTCTGACACCCCTGCGGAGTGGTATTTACCGAAAGCCCGCAGTATGAAGCATTAAGGTATATTTTTCCGG
>JBMFWY010000032.1:0-582 GCA_049964795.1 Candidatus Micrarchaeia archaeon
TCAGGCCTTCACAGGCTACGTATGGCTTAACTACACACTGCCAGGAAGCCCATCCTCCCCAATAATAGCACAGATAACTACTTCACTGACTGAGAAGGCATCCTGATTCCAGGAACACAGCATTTTAATGGAAGGCTTTTGCCTTCCTCTTCTTTTTGTTTTTGCTAGCTGTTAGCGGATGCTTTTTTTATAATACATTATTTTGCAATAACGGAAAGCTTTTAAAGATTTATTGTGTAAGCTTTAATAGTGATTAACATGTTTGGGAAAGAAAAGCGACATGCTCTGAAACTTCAGAGCGCTATGGAATACTTAATGACGTACGGATGGGCAATACTGATAATTGCAGTAGTGCTTGGAGCTCTGTTCTCATTAGGAGTGTTTGGGAACCTTCTAGGTAACCACTGCGTAACAACGCCAGGATGGTCTTGCATATCCGCAACATTGAACACTAGCGGAGTACTAACAATGGATATCGGCCAGGCTACTGGGACTGCTGTTACCTTCGAAGATGCAGCATGTTCATCTGTAGCAAACAGTGCAGGTTATCCTGCATACGGTCCTCTGGCGCCAAACGATATC
>JBMFWY010000033.1:0-554 GCA_049964795.1 Candidatus Micrarchaeia archaeon
AAAAGGCGTTTGAGCCAACGGAGACACGTGTGAAGTACAGACACGTGTCTGAATCACTCTTGGTATTGGTCACGGGTCCTTACTGGTCATCCCGTGCCTTCCGGTTCAATTTCATATACCATATATTCATTTTTCTTTCTTTTTTCTTTTTCCTCCAACATGTTGGTAATAACACCTAAGAGCTTTACTATCCTAACCCAGGACTAAGTAACGCAGTTAACTAAAGAGAGTGAGGCGAGAGGAGAGAAGAGCGAACCTCTGCCCCTCGTTAAAAAGGCGTTTGAGCCAACGGAAACACGTGTGAAGTACAGACACGTGTCTGAATCACTCTTGGTATTGGTCACGGGTTCTTACTGATCATCCCGTGCCTTCTGGTTCGATTTCATATACCATATATTAATTTTTCTTTCTTTTTTCTTTTTCCTCCAACACACTCCTGTCGACCAATCCTTTGGCCGAAACTCAATGTCCCATGATTGCTTTCTTGAATTTTTGGAACAATTTTCCTTGAAGTGGTTTTGACATATAATCACCCCACATTTCCGTGGTAGGGC
>JBMFWY010000034.1:0-512 GCA_049964795.1 Candidatus Micrarchaeia archaeon
TGTGGATAATATCCAAGGTGGACATGAGTTAATGGATCTCAATTCTGGTCGTCTTATTACCCGTCCAAGAGTTGTTGAAATTCCTATTACCAATCTTGTAATTAAGGCTGTTGAAGCTATGGCTGAGGAGCAAGGAATCAAGTCCCTCAAGCTACAAAACCGTCATAAAACTGTTTTCTACCCTGCCGACTGGATTGCAGGAGTGGACTATATGAATGAAAATGATGATAACAATGACAATGACAATGACGACGACTTCGATGATGATGAAAATGAAACAGACAACACAACCGATGAAGCAGAGCAATATGATCATGTTGATCAACAGGAAATTGAAGAACTTTTTGCTGAAGACCCACACAATAACCGGCAAGAACCTGAAGCACAAGAAGAGGCCAATCTAGCCAGCATGGCAGAAGAAGAAGAAGAGGAAGAAGAGCCTACCCAGGACTAGGTCAAACAAGAGTGTGTAGAAGAAGCCAACCAACAACCGCAACCTGAACGAGTGCAAC